>NZ_JBEPIJ010000023.1:0-36360 GCF_040327995.1 Sinimarinibacterium thermocellulolyticum
GTGGATGCTCGAATACAACGAAGACCGACCCCATGACTCGCTCGGCGACATGACGCCAGTCGAGTATTCTCAAGCCGCCAGGAACTCTACTTTTGAACTGTCGCCTTGACGGGGAAGCTTACGATGGTCGTGGCCTGTTCGATACCGTGGGCCGCTTTACGGCGGATCGGGTTCTTGAAGACTGATCGCCTCCGAAGTCTGGTCGTGCTGCTGGCGGGCATGATCGCCGCTTGCGGCACGGTGCAGCGCGTTCGCGATGCGCTGCCCGGGGGCGATGCAGCCTCCGGGCTCGCTGGGCCCATCGCGGAGCTGGCGCGCCTACCCTATGCGTCGATGTACGTGCGTGTAGGCAGTCGTTTCCACGCACTGATGCTGCTCGGCCACGTCGCGGTGGACGGTACCCAGACTTGGTACGGCATGGACGGCCTGGCGTTACAGCTCAAGAACGACCACGTGATCTACACGCGCGGCTTGCCGACGGACATTTTCGAAAGCCACGCTGCGGGAATGCCGATGGACGGCAACCTGGACTGCGGCGACGGGGTGAGCGTCACCGCGCTCGAGTGGCTGTACTACACACGTTTGCGTGACCAGCAGAGCGACGTCGCCGAGGTCACGGAGTCGGTCCGCTGTGTACGCGAGACCATCGTGACGCTGGGGTACTCGGGGCCCGCCCTGCGCATCGAGGAGCGTGTCGCGCTGCTTCCTGATCGGCGCCGGCAGGTGCGTACGCGCTGGCTGGTCGAGGGCACCGGCCAGCTGCTGCGGCTCGAATACGGCGACCATCCCTGGTATCCCGAGATCGGGTTGTACCTGATCAAGCCGGTCGCGCCTCGCTGATTCAGAGTGGTTGCTGGTCTTGGGGCAAACCCGGACAATACGCGCCCCTTTTTGCCCCCCTTGCTGGTGCGCTTCATGCCCACTCGTTTCGAACTGGCCAACGCCATCCGTGCCCTGGCCATGGATGCCGTGCAGAAGGCCAATTCCGGCCATCCGGGCATGCCGATGGGCATGGCCGACATCGCCGAGGTGCTGTGGAACGATTTTTTGGCGCACAACCCCGCCAATCCGCAGTGGCCCAATCGCGATCGCTTCGTGGTCTCCAACGGCCACGGTTCGATGCTGCTCTATGCGCTGCTACATCTGACGGGCTATGCGCTGCCGATCGAGGAGCTGCAGAACTTCCGCCAGCTGCATTCCAAGACGCCCGGGCATCCCGAGCATGGGCTGACCCCCGGCGTCGAGACCACGACGGGGCCGCTCGGCCAGGGGCTGGCCAATGCGGTGGGCATGGCGCTGGCCGAGCGCGTGCTCGCGGCGCGGTACAACCGTGACGGGCACGTCGTCGTCGATCACTACACGTACGTCTTCGCCGGCGATGGCTGTCTAATGGAGGGGATCTCCCATGAAGCCTGTTCGCTGGCCGGCACGCTGGGCCTGAACAAGCTGGTGGTGTTCTACGACGACAACGACATCTCGATCGACGGCGAGGTCGCGAACTGGTTCGGCGACGACACGGCGGCACGTTTCGAGGCCTATGGCTGGCAGGTGGTGCGCAACGTCGACGGCCACAACCCCGGTGAGATCCGCACCGCGATCGAGACCGCACGCAAGTCCGTCGACAAGCCGACGCTGATCTGCTGCAAGACCGTCATCGGTTTCGGTGCGCCGAACCTGGAGGGCAAGGAGAAGTGCCACGGCGCGCCGCTCGGCGAGGCCGAGATCGAGCTCGCCCGCGAGCGGCTCGGCTGGCCCCATCCGCCGTTTGCGATCCCGGCCGAGATTCGCCAGGCCTGGGACGCGCGGGCCAAGGGTGCCGAGCGCGAACGAGCCTGGCGAGCGCGCTTGTCCGCTTATGCGGCGGCCCATCCCGAGGCGGCGGCCGAGCTCGAGCGCTGTCTCGCCGGCGCGCTGCCGGCCGACTGGTCGGATACGGTCGAGCGTCTCATCGCCGAGTCCGCAAAGGCCGAGCAGCCGGTGGCCACGCGCAAGGCGTCCAAGGCGGTGCTCGATGCGCTCGCGCCGAAGTTGCCGGAGCTCGTCGGCGGTTCGGCCGACCTGACCGAGTCCAATTGCACGGACTTTTCAGGACACAAGGCGATTCGCAGCGGGGCCTACGACGGCAATTACGTCCACTACGGCGTGCGCGAGTTCGGCATGGCGGCGGTGATGAACGGCATTGCGCTGCACGGCGGCCTGATTCCCTTCGGCGGCACCTTTCTCGTGTTCTCGGACTATGCACGCAACGCGCTGCGCATGGCCGCGCTGATGAAGCAGCGGGCGATCTATGTGCTGACCCATGACTCCATCGGTCTGGGCGAGGACGGTCCGACGCATCAGCCGGTCGAGCATCTGGCATCGCTGCGTCTGATTCCGGGCATGCACGTCTGGCGTCCGGCCGATCCCTTCGAGACCGCCGTCGCCTGGACGTCTGCGATCGCGCGCAAGGACGGCCCAAGCGTGCTCGCGCTGTCACGCCAGAATCTGCCGCCGCAGGCACATGGCGATGCGCATCGGCACGGCGCACGCCGAGGCGGCTACGTGCTGTGGGAGTCCGGCACGCCAGCGCTCGTGCTGATCGCCACCGGCTCCGAGGTGCAGCTCGCGATGTTGGCGGCGAAAAGGCTCGCGCAAGCCGGATACGGTGTGCGCGTCGTGTCCATGCCCTGTGCCGAGGTCTTCGCCGCGCAGGACGCAGCGTATCGGGAATCGGTGCTGCCGTCGGCGCTGCGCAAGCGCCTCGCGGTCGAGGCTGGCGTATCGCTGTACTGGCGCGCCTTCGTCGGTCTGGAGGGCGATGTCGTCGGCGTGGATCGCTTCGGCGAATCGGCGCCCGCCGCATCGGTGTTCGCTCACCTGGGGCTCACCGCCGACGTGGTGTACGAACGGGCACTCAAGCTACTGGCATAAAATACCGGGCCGCCTTTCGGGGCTGGCGATTCTTGGTGCGCCGCGGCGCACGCGATGACGAGGAATTGAAATGGCAGTCAAGGTGGGGATCAATGGCTTCGGCCGTATCGGTCGTAACGTGTTGCGCGCCGCGGTGCAGAACTTCGGCAAGGACATCGAGATCGTCGGTATCAACGATCTGCTGGAGCCGGACTACCTGGCCTATATGCTCAAGTACGATTCGGTCCATGGACACTTCAGGGGCGAGATCGCCGTCGACGGTCGCACGCTGATCGTCAACGGCAAGAAGATCCGCCTGACCCAGGAGCGCGATCCGGCCAACCTGAAGTGGCACGAAGTCGGTGCCGACGTCGTCATCGAGTCCACCGGCCTGTTCCTCGACAAGGCCTCGGCCGAAAAACATCTGGCCGCCGGTGCGAAGAAGGTGATCATGTCGGCGCCGTCGAAGGACGATACGCCGATGTTCGTCTACGGTGTCAACCACACGAACTACGCTGGCCAGGCCATCGTCTCCAACGCCTCGTGCACGACCAACTGTCTGGCGCCGCTGGCCAAGGTGGTGCACGACAAGTGGGGCATCAAGCGGGGGCTCATGACCACTGTGCACGCCGCCACCGCCACGCAGAAGACCGTAGACGGTCCGAGTGCGAAGGACTGGCGCGGCGGCCGCGGCATCCTCGAGAACATCATTCCGTCGTCGACCGGTGCGGCCAAGGCCGTCGGCGTCGTCATCCCGGCGCTGAACAAGAAGCTCACCGGCATGAGCTTCCGCGTGCCGACCTCCGACGTCTCCGTCGTCGATCTGACCTGCGAGCTGGACAAGCCGGCGACTTACCAGGAAATCTGCGCCGAGATCAAGGCGCAGAGCGAGGGTGCGCTCAAGGGCATTCTCGGCTACACCGAGGACAAGGTCGTCGCTACCGACTTTCGCGGCGATCCCCGCACCTCGATCTTCGACGCCGACGCCGGCATCCAGCTCGACCCCACCTTCGTCAAGCTCGTGGCTTGGTACGACAACGAGTGGGGCTATTCCAACAAGTGCCTGGAGATGGTGCGGGTGGTCGCGGGCTGACGCCCGCTCGTGAGACGTAAAGGGTGAGACGTTCGTCTCGCGTCTACCCGCCGCGTCTCACATCTCACGTCTCACGTCTCACGGAGCGAACACAGTGCGCGCCATCCTTCGGATGTCCGATCTGGATCTCGCCGGCAAGCGAGTGCTGATCCGCCAGGATCTCAACGTGCCGATCGCAAGCGGCCGCATCACCTCGGATGCGCGCCTGCGCGCCTCGCTGCCGACGCTGAAGCTGGCGCTGGAGAAGGGCGCGTCGGTGCTGGTGGTCTCGCATCTGGGCCGGCCCAAGGCAGGCCGCTTCCAGCCCGAGCACTCGCTGACGCCGGTCGCCGGCTGGCTGTGCGAGCACCTCGGTCAGACCGTGCCGCTGGTGACCAACTGGATCGACGGCGTGCCGCTCGAACCGGGACAGATCGCGCTCGGCGAGAACACCCGCTTTCTCAAGGGCGAGAAGGAAGACGACGAGGCGCTGGCGCGGAAGATGGCTGCCTTGTGCGACGTCTACGTGATGGATGCCTTCGGCACCGCACATCGCGCCGAGGCCTCGACGCACGGCGTCGGCAGGTTCGCACCGATCGCCTGCGCCGGCCCGCTGCTCGCCGCGGAGCTCGATGCGCTGGGCAAGGCGCTGGCGACGCCCAAGCGACCGCTGGCGGTGATCGTCGGCGGCAGCAAGGTGTCGACCAAGCTCGACCTGCTCAACAATCTCGCCGACATCGCCGACCTCTTGATCGTCGGCGGCGGCATTGCCAACACCTTTCTCGCGGCGACCGGCAAGCCGGTCGGCAAGTCGCTTTACGAGAGGGATATGCTCGACACCGCGCGCGGTATCCTCGACAAGATCCGCGTACGCGGGGGCGACATGCCGCTGCCGGTCGACGTCGTCGTCGCGCCGGAGTTCTCGGCCGAGGCGCATGCCGAAACGCGCATGGTCGACGAGGTCGAGGACGACGAGATGATCCTCGACATTGGTCCGAAGACGGCGGCACAGCTCGCGGCCCGGCTCAAGGACTGCGGCACCATCGTCTGGAACGGTCCCGTCGGCGTGTTCGAGTTCGACAGCTTCGCCGCCGGAACCCGGCTCATCGCCGAGGCGATCGCGGCGTCGAGCGCGTTTACGCTCGCCGGTGGCGGCGACACGCTCGCGGCGATGGACAAGTTCGGTGTATCCGAGCGGCTCGATTATGTCTCGACCGGCGGCGGCGCTTTTCTGGAATTCCTCGAAGGCAAGAAGCTGCCCGCGGTGGCGATGCTGGAGGCGCGCGGCGCTTGAAGCGATGGGTGCGCCGCGGCGCGCAAATGGTTCGAGCGAGGCCAGAGCGCCTGGCGCGGACTGCTACGTGTGTCGACCTTTTGTAGACTCCCAGTCTTTCCCTGCGCGAACGTCGAGGACATCCCGTGCGCTTCCAAGGTACTGAAAGCTACGTCGCGACCGACGATCTGATGATGGCGGTCAACGCCGCCGTGACCCTGGCGCGACCGCTGCTGGTCAAGGGAGAGCCGGGCACGGGCAAGACCCAGCTCGCGCGCGAGATCGCCGCGGCGCTAAAGCGGCCGTTCTTCGACTGGGCGATCAAGTCGACGACCAAGGCCCAGCACGGCCTGTATGAGTACGACGCGGTCTCGCGCCTGCGCGATTCGCAGCTCGGCATCGAGAGCGTCAAGGACATCCGCAACTACATCGTCAAGGGCAAGCTCTGGGAGGCCTTCGAGTCCGAGACGCAGCCGGTGCTCCTGATCGACGAGATCGACAAGGCCGACATCGAGTTCCCCAACGACCTGTTGCGCGAACTCGACCAGATGGAGTTCTACGTCCACGAGACCCGCGAGACGATCCGCGCGCGACATCGTCCGATCATCATCATCACCTCGAACAACGAAAAGGAGCTGCCGGACGCCTTCTTGCGCCGCTGCTTCTTCCACTACATCCGCTTCCCGGACAAGGAGACGATGGCCAAGATCGTCGATGTCCATTTCCCCAAGCTGAAGAAGAACCTGTTGCAAGAGGCAATGGAAGTGTTCTTCGGCCTGCGCGAGCTGCCGGGCCTGAAGAAGAAGCCGAGTACTTCGGAGCTGCTCGACTGGCTCAAGCTCTTGGTCGCCGAGGACATCGACCCCGCCGTGCTGCGCGAAGCCAGCGGCAAGAAGACCCTGCCGCCGTTATACGGCGCGCTGTTGAAGAACGAGGCCGACGTGCATCTGTTCGAGCGCGTGGCCTTCATGGCGCGTCGCGCGAGCTGAGCGCGACCCGGCACCGACACCCGTGATGGACGCGGGTCGGTTACCAGTCCTGATCCGTGACGCCGGACGGCTGGCCGAGCAGGCGCTGACCGATCCGGCGAGCTGGGTGCAGCTCGGCATCGTTGCCGGCGTGTGCGCGCTCGGTGCATTGCTCGCGCACCGGCTCCTCTGGCTCGGTGGCGCAGGCTCGCTGTGGCGCCGCTTGATCAACGCGCTGGCGCCGGTGCTGCAACCGGCGATCACGGCACTGCTGCTCTTGGTCGCCGCGGCCTTGGGCAAGACCCTGCTCGAGCAGCCGTGGGTGCTGCGCGGTGCGGTGGTCGTCGCCGCGCTTTGGCTGGTCGAGAGCTGCATCCGCGCGCTGCAGGTCGGGCCGCTGGCCGGTCGCGTGCTGCGCATCGTCGGTGTTCCCCTGGTCTTGCTGCATCTGCTCGGCGTGCTCCAGCCGATCACCGCCGTACTCCAAGGTATGTCGGTCGAGATCGGCAACCTGCGCATCACCGCCAGCGGCGTGCTGCGCGTGCTGCTGTTCGGTTCGCTGCTGCTGTGGCTGGGCTGGCGGCTCGGCGAAGTCGGCATCCACGCGATCCGGCGCCAGGAGAAGCTCGACCTGCGCATGCGCGAAGTGGTCGCCAAGCTCTACCAGATCGGCCTGACCATCGTCGTCGGCCTGATGTTCCTGCAGGTGATGGGGGTCGACCTCACCGCGCTGGCGGTCTTCGGCGGTGCACTCGGTGTCGGCCTGGGTTTCGGCTTGCAGTCGATCGCGTCGAACTTCATCTCCGGCATCATCATCCTGTTCGATCGCTCGATCAACGTCGGCGACTACGTCGAGTTCGAAGACGGCAAGGCCGGTCATGTGCGCGAGTTGACGCTGCGCTACACGACGATCGAGACCTTTGACGGCAAGGACATCCTCGTCCCGAACGACGCATTCATCACGCGGCCGTTCACTAACTGGACGCACAAGGACCGCAAGCAGCGCTACCGCGTCGACTTCTCGGTGGCCTACGACACCGACATCCGCAAGCTGTGCGAGCTGATCCGCACGGCGGTGGCCAAGCATCCGCAGGTGATCAGCGGCGACCACGTTCCGATCGAGGAGCGGCCGGATTGCGAGATCGACAGCTTCGGCGAGTCCGGCGTGAACATGTTCGTCGAGTTCTGGATGGAAGGCATCGACGACGGCCGCAACCGCGTCGGTGGCGATCTCTTGCTGATCATTTTCGAGACGCTGCGCGAGAACAACATCGAGATTCCGTTCCCGCAGCGCGAGGTACGGCTACTCAAGGCAAAGGACCGATGCAGATCCGCCTGACCAAGTTCGCTCGCACGCGTCTTTTCCCCAATCCGCCACGGATCAATGCGATCCAGGGTGTGACCCCCGAAGCCTTCGAGGCCCACCTCAACGTCGAGCCGCCGCTCAAGGTCCTCGATGGCTATGCCCCGTTCTGCAAGTTGCACGTGCACCGCAACTGGACGCAGACGCGCTGTCTGACGGTGCCGATCACCGACGACAACCGCCATCTGCTGCGCTCGGCCTACGAGGCGCGTTCGCGCGACGAGCTGCCGGTACTAGTGCGCTGGCTCGAAAACGTAGTACCACCGGTGGCGGACTACCTGATCGTGATCCTGTACTCGCGCGAGCAGATGGCGCGCGAGAACGAAGCGATCGACGCCGATTGGGGCGTGGTCGGCGTTCTGGCGACGGCAACGCCCGAGGAGATCCCGATGACGCCGATCACGATGATGCGCAACGCGCTCGGCGTCGAGGAGGGCGGCTCGGGCGTGCCGATCGACCGCGATGCCTACCGGCGCAGCGTCGAGTACTGGGAACGCCACGCCAACTGGCGCGTGACCCGCTGACTCGCCGGACGGTCGTTGCCGGCGGCGGCGCTTACCAGGCCCGCGCGGGTCCATCGCGGGTGGTGGGCGCCGCGGTGCGTGGGCCATGCTGGGCGGCGCGCGGTCACCGGGATGCCGAGCTCGGTCAGGCCGATGCTGGCGGCGCTGCGCATTCGCGCCGGCTGGCGCAGAATCAGGGCTCCTCGATTCCCACGCACATCACGCCATGACCTACGACACCCTGGCCTGGACCGTCGCCGACGGCATCCTCACCCTCACGCTGAACCGTCCCGATCGGCTCAATTCGTTCACGGTCGAGATGGCGGACGAGTTGGAATCCGCGTTCAAGCGTGCGAGCGACGATCCGGCGGTGCGCGCGATCGTCGTCACCGGCGCCGGTCGCGCGTTCTGCGCTGGCATGGATCTGACGCGGCCGGGAAATGTCTTCGGTCTCGACGAAAGCCTGCGACCGACGCTGCAGGACATGACCGAGCGGCTCGACGATCCGGCGATCGCACGTGGCCTACGCGACACCGGCGGCCGCGTCACACTGTCGATCTACAATTGCGCCAAGCCGGTGATCGCCGCCATCAACGGTCCGGCCGTGGGCATCGGCGCGACGATGACGCTGGCGATGGACGTACGTCTGGCATCCGAGAAGGCGCGCATCGGCTTCGTCTTCGGCAGGCTGGGCATCGTGCCCGAAGCCTGTTCGAGCTGGTTTCTGCCACGCATCGTCGGTATCTCGCAGGCGCTCGAATGGTGCTACAGCGCCGACATCCTCGACGCCGAGGAAGCCAGGCGCGGCGGTCTGGTCAAGGCCGTGCTGCCGCCGGACGAGCTGCTGCCGGCGGCCTACGCGCTCGCACGCCGCTTCGTCGACAACCGCTCGCCGGTCGCGATCGCCCTGACACGGCAGATGCTGTATCGAAACGCCGCACAGCCCCATCCGATCGAGGCGCACCGGATCGATTCGCTCGCGATGTTCCACACCAGCCTCAAGGACGGCAAAGAGGGCGTCGCCGCCTTCCTCGAAAAGCGCACGCCCAACTTCACCGCGCGGGTGCCGGACGACCTGCCGCCTTTCTACCCGGACTGGGCAAAGTAGTCCGGCGATCCGAAAACGGGTGTTGCCATCGCGTCGCGAGCGGCCGATGACCCGGGCTTCTCGACGCGACCTGGGAGATGACGATGTCGACCGTGATGCTGCAGCCCGTGGTCGCGCTGGTGCTGTGGACCTTCGTCATGTGGCTGTGGATGTATGTGACGCGGATTCCGGCGATCCAGCGCATGAACCTGAAGCTCGATCCACAGGTGCCGCCGCGGGAGCTGATGAACCAGTTGCCCGCGCGCGTGCGCTGGAAGGCCGACAACTACAATCACCTGTTCGAGATGCCGACGCTGTTCTACGCCGTGGCGCTGTCGCTGGCGCTGCTCGGCGACGCGACCAGCGGCTCGGTGATCCTCGCCTGGGCCTATGTCGGCTTACGCGTGGTGCACAGCGTGTTCCAGGCCACGGTCAACAAGATCGAGGTGCGCTTTGCCTTGTTCGCGCTGTCGTCGCTGCTGCTGCTGGCGCTGACGGTGCGTGCGGCGATGGCGGTGTTCTGAAGCCCCCGCTCACCGCGACCCGGGCGCCGGCAGCTTCGGATCGAAGATCCGCCGCCCGAGCCAGGCCACACCCTCGCCAGTCGGCGGCCGCCAGCGCTGCGGCTCGGGTGGCAGCGCGTGCAGCGTATCGTCGGTGTCGCGGCGCGCGACGGCAAAGGTGAAGAAAAAGTACGGCGCCTGGCCCATGCGCAGGTCGCTGATCAGCACCTTACCCTCCCGCTCCTGCATCGCGAAGAAGCCGTGGCTGAACGCAGCGATGCGCGCGACCGGCTCGTGGTCCTTGAGCGCTTCGTACAGATCCGGGCGGCGTTCGTGGCGGGTGAAGCCGATGGGTGCGTCGCCATCGAAGATCGAGCGGAAGCCTTCGAAGTAGGCGTCCGGCGTCACGGCGACGATGCGCCACAGCAGGCTGTTGAACGGCGTGGGCGTCGCCAAAATGCGCTCGACCGGCACGCCCTCGGCGCGCAACTGCCGCGCCGCCGTCTCGCGCACCTGCTGTTGCCAAAGCACGCCCCAGGCCAGATAAGCGCAGCTCAGCGCGATGCCGGCGAGGTTCCAGCGTAGCCCGCGGTCGTCCTGCAAGCGTAGCGCGGCGATCACGCCGAGGATCGGCGGCAACGTATAGAGCGGGTCGATGATGAAGATGCTGCCGACGCCGTAGGGGTGATTCGTGAACGGCAGTCCGAGCTGGGTGCCGTAGATCGTCATCACGTCGAGCAAGGGATGCGTGACCAGCACCAGCGTCACCGCCAGCCACCAGCGCCTGAACAGACGCGCTTCGTCGTGCACGAAGGCGATCAGCGCGGCGATCAGCGGCGCGACCAGCACGAGATAAAACGGCGCATGCGTTTGCGCGCGGTGCAACACCATGTTGCGCACCGCATCGCCGTGGTCGATCAGCGCATCGAGATCGGGCAGAGTGCCCAAGACCGCGCCCCACAGCGCGGCGCGGCCGAACGGCGTGCGGCGGCCCATCACGGCGACGCCGACGGCGGCGCCGAGTGCGATCTGCGAGACGGAATCCATGGGCGCAGAGCCTAGCCGCAAACGTCGGCGCGGCGAAAGGCTCAGCCGTCGACGAAGGCTTGGAGCGTCTGCAGCCGTGCGTCGATCGCATCGCGGGCGTCGCGGAAGGCCTGCAGCGCCGCATCGCGGTCGGCCTGCGCGTCGACCGCGGCCGGGTCCGCAATCGGCCAGTGCAGCCGCTGCACGTTGCCTGGCAGGACCGGGCATACCTCGTCCGCACACAGCGTGATCACCAGGTCGAAGCGCGCGGCATCGAGCGTGTCCACCGACTTGGAGTGATGGCCGCGGATGTCGATGCCGATCTCCTGCATGACTTCGATGGCCAGGGGGTTCACGCGCGAGGGCTGAGAGCCGGCGCTGGCGATCTCGGCGCGATCGCCGAAGCGGTGACGGGCCAGGCCCTCGGCCATCTGGCTGCGCGCGGAATTGGCGACGCACAAAAAGAGGATCTTTTTCATGGGCGAGCAAAGATGGTGAGCGCGCTTTCCGCTGGTTGAGGTTCGCTGGGGTGTTCGCTGGGTTGTTCGACCGGTGCGGCCAAGGGCGCGATCGCCTGTGCCTTCACCTCCAGCCTGCGTGCGTCTTGGGCATACGGCCGATGCGGCGGTGGACGTCGATCGTGGGCCGGGCGTTGACGGCGCTTGCGTGCGGGCCATGGGTCACGCGCGGAGTCCTCGTTCGTACCAGGCCTGCGAGCGGTTGACGATCCAGACCACGGAGAGCATCACCGGCACCTCGACGAGCACGCCGACGACGGTGGCCAAGGCCGCGCCGGACTGCAGGCCGAACAGGCTGATGGCGGCGGCGACGGCCAGCTCGAAGAAATTGCTCGCGCCGATCAGCGCCGACGGGCCGGCGACGCAGTGCGCCTCGCCGCTCGCGCGGTTCAGCAGATAGGCGAGGCCGGCGTTGAAGTAGACCTGGATCAGGATCGGCACCGCGAGCAGGGCGATGATCAGCGGCTGCGCGAGGATGCGCTCGCCCTGGAAGCCGAACAGCAGCACCAGCGTCGCCAGAAGCGCGCTCATCGACAACGGCTGCAGGCGCGCGAGCAGCTTCGCCAGCGCAGCCTCGCCGCCGGCGGCGAGCACCGCGCGCCGCAGCAGTTGCGCGACGATCACCGGCACGACGATGTACAGCCCCACCGACAGCAGCAGCGTGTTCCAGGGCACGACGATCGCCGACAGGCCGAGCAGCAGGCCGACGATGGGCGCGAAGGCAACGAGCATGATCGCGTCGTTGAGGGCGACCTGACTCAGCGTGAAATGCGGCTCGCCGCGCGTCAGGTGGCTCCAGACGAAGACCATCGCCGTGCACGGTGCCGCGGCGAGCAGGATCAGGCCGGCGATGTACGACTCGATCTGGTCGGCCGGAAGCCACGGGCGGAACAGATGGCCGATGAACAGCCAGCCGAGCAACGCCATAGAGAACGGCTTGACCGTCCAGTTCACGAACAGGGTCACGCCGATGCCGCGCCAGTGGCGACCGACCTCGCGCAGCGCGGCGAAGTCGATCTTCACCAGCATCGGCACGATCATCAGCCACACCAGCACCGCGACCGGCAGGTTCACCTGCGCGATCTCGGCGTCGCCGATGGCGCCGAACGCGCCGGGGAACAGATGGCCCAGCGCGATACCGACGACGATGCAGGCGGCGACCAACAGGCTCAGGTAGCGCTCGAAGACGCTCATGCCTTTGCATCCTCGGCGGCGGCGCCGGTGATCTCGCAGCCGGCGCCGCTGCAGCAGTTCTCGCCGAGATAGGCGATCAGCGCGTTCATCGCCTTGAAGTCCGGCGCGTAGTAAATGAAGCGCCCGTCCTGGCGGGCCTTGAGCAGGCCGGACTGGGTCAGCTCTTTGAGATGGAAGGACAGCGTGGCCGGCGCGAGTTTCAGCCGCGCCTGGATGTCGCCCGCGCAAAGGCCCTCGGGGCCCTTCTGCACCAGCAGACGGAAGATCAACAGGCGGGTTTCCTGGGCGAGCGCCGACAGGCGCGCGACGGCGGTCTGTATTTTCACATTTCCAGTTTCATGGAAATAAAGTCCGCCGTCAATCGGCAACGGATACTGCATTCGGCTGAAGGTGACTCCCCGCTTTCGCCCGACAATGGCGCTCGATTGAGCCCCGCGCCTTTTCGCGGATGGCCGAGGGGGAGACGATGAAGCACCTGATCCGCAGCGCTGCGCTGCTGCTCGCCGCCAGCAGCGCCGTCGCCAGAGTCGACAACGCCGCGCTGTCCGACGACGCCGACGGCCGCGATTGGCCGGCCTGGGGCCGCTCCTTCAGCGAACAGCGCTACAGCCCGCTGGACCAGATCAACACCGGCAACGTCGCGCGGCTGGGCTTGGCCTGGTCGCTGGAGCTCGACGAGGTGTGGAATGTCTCCAGCCAGCCGCTCGCGATCGACGGTGTGATCTACACCGCCGTGGGCTACAGCCGCGTCTACGCGATCGACGCCAAGAGCGGTGCCGTGCTCTGGCAGTACGATCCCAAGGTCGATGCCCGCAAGATGCGCATGGCCTGGGGTTCGCGCGGCCTTGCGTTCTGGAACGGTAAGGTCATCGCCGGCGTGCAGGACGGCCGCCTGTTCGCGCTCGACGCGAAAACCGGCGAGAAGCTCTGGGAGGTGCTCACCACCCGGCCGGGCGATAACCGCTACATCACCGGCGCGCCGCGCGTCTGGGGCGGCAAAGACGGCCGTGGCCGCGTGATCATCGGCCACGGTGGCGCCGACTTCGGCCACGTGCGCGGCTACGTCACCACCTATGACGCCGATACCGGCGAGCAGCTCTGGCGCTGGTACACCGTGCCCGGCAATCCGGCCGACGGCTTCGAGAACGAAGCGATGGAAATGGCCGCGAAGACCTGGAGCGGCGAGTGGTGGAAGTACGGTGGTGGCGGCACGGTCTGGAACGCGATCACCTACGACCCCGAGTACGACCGCGTCTACCTGGGCACCGGCAACGGTTCACCGTGGAACGCGCAACTGCGCAACCCGGGCGGCGGCGACAGTCTGTTCTTGTGTTCCATCGTCGCGCTCGATGCCGAAACCGGTGAATACGCCTGGCACTACCAGACCACGCCCAACGAGACCTGGGATTTCAACTCCGCCATGGACATGGTCACGGCGACCCTCGTCCTCGGGGGTAGGCCGCGCAAGGTGCTGTTGCACGCGCCGAAGAACGGCTTTTTCTACGTGCTCGACCGCGAGGACGGGGCGCTGATCTCGGCCGAGAAGATCGGCAAGGTGACTTGGGCGGAGCGCATCGATCTGGCCACCGGGCGCCCTGTGGAAGTCCCCGGTGCGCGCTACGAGGACGGCCCGGCGCTGGTGTGGCCTGGCTCCGGCGGCACGCACAACTGGCATCCGATGGCGTTCAGCCCGGACACGGGCCTGGTCTACATCCCGGCGCGCGAAATGCCCGGCGTCTACGACGGTGAGGGGCGCAAGGCCGGGCAGTGGACGATGACGCCGGATGACGTCCTGGGGCTCAAGGGCTTCTTCGACGACATCCCCAAGAACGCGGGCAGTACCTCGCTGCTGGCCTGGAACCCGGTCACGCAGACCCAGGCCTGGCGCAAGCCCACACCGGGCGCAACGGCCGGCGGCGTCATCGTCACGCGCGGCGGACTCGTGTTCCAGGGTCTTGCCGATGGGCGCTTCGTCGCCACCGATGCCAGGACCGGCGCCGAGGTCTGGAGCCATCCGATGGGCGTCGGCACGCAGGCGCCGCCGCTGACCTACGAGGTCGATGGTGTGCAGTACGTCGCCGTACTGGCCGGCTGGGGCGGCGCGCCCTCGCTGCTCGGTTCACTGTCGGCGCAGCATGGCTGGGTCGGCCGCCAGTATCCGCGGCGCCTGCTCGCGTTCGCCCTCGACGGCAAGGCCAGGCTGCCGGACTCGCCGCCGCCGGTGGACAAGGTCGAGCCGATCGACGACCCCGCATTCGTCGTCGACGCGGCGAAGGCCGCGAGCGGGCAACGCATCTACGCACGCCAGTGCACGATCTGCCACGGCACCGCCGTGATCGCCGGCGGCTACGCGCCGGATCTGCGCGCCTCACCGGTGCCGCTGTCGGCCGAGGCCTTCAACGCCATCGTGCGCGACGGCGCGCTGATGTCGCGCGGCATGCCGCCGTTTGCCGAATTCAGCGACGCCGATCTGGACGCGCTGCGCCACTACATCCGTCAGCGCGCACGCCATGAGCCGTCCGTCTGGGATCAGCTCGGCCAGCTCTGGGACTTCATCAAGCTGATGGTGCGCATGGAGCTGGCCAAGCGCGGCGGCTAGGCGCGCCACGGCGATTCGGCCGCTGCCCGTCATCGACCGGCCCGGTCTCCCATCGAGCCTCCGCCGGCGGCTGCCCCCAGCACTCAGGCCTTGCCGGCGAGCTGGTCGACGATGGCCGGGTTTTCCAGCGTGGACGTGTCCTGCGTGATCGCCTCGCCCCTTGCAATCGAGCGCAGCAGGCGGCGCATGATCTTGCCGCTGCGGGTCTTGGGCAGGTTGTCGGCGAAGCGGATGTCGTCGGGCTTGGCGATCGCGCCGATCTGCTTGGCCACGTGGTCGCGTAGCTCCTTGGCGAGTTGTTCGGCCTCGGCGCCGGTCGGGCGCGCCCCCTTGCAGATCACGAACGCGAACACCGCCTCGCCCTTGACCTCGTGCGGGCGGCCGACGACCGCGGCCTCGGCGACGCGCGGATGCGCGACTAGGGCACTTTCGACTTCCATCGTGCCGAGGCGGTGGCCGGAGACGTTGAGCACGTCGTCGACGCGGCCCATGATCCAGAAGTAGCCGTCGGCGTCGCGGTGTGCGGAGTCGCCGGCGACGTAGTACTTGTTCCCGAACTGCGCCCAGTAGGTCTTGATGTAGCGTTCGTTGTCGCCCCAGATCGTGCGCAGCATCGACGGCCAGGGCTTGCGGATCACGAGGTAGCCACCGGCGTTCGCCTCCTTCACCGGCTCGCCGGATTCGTCGACGACATCGGCGAAGATGCCGGGCAGGGGCTTGGTGCAGGAGCCGGGCTTGGTCGGCACCGCCCCCGGCACCGGCGCGATCATGATGCTGCCGGTCTCGGTCTGCCACCAGGTATCCACGATCGGCAGCTTCTCCTTGCCGATCACGCGGTGGTACCACATCCACGCCTCGGGGTTGATCGGCTCGCCGACGCTGCCGAGCAAGCGCAGTTTGGACAGGTCGTACTGCGCCGGGAATGAATCGCCGAGCTTCATCAGCGCGCGGATCGCGGTCGGTGCGGTGTAGAAGATAGTGACCCCGTGATCCTGGCAGAGCTTCCAGAAGCGGCCGGCGTCCGGCACCGTCGGTGCGCCCTCGTACATCAGGATGGTCGCACCGTTGGACAGGGGACCGTAGGCCACATAGCTATGCCCGGTGATCCAGCCGACATCGGCGGTGCACCAGAACACGTCGTCGTCGCGCAGGTCGAAGACCCACTGGCAGGTGAGCGTCGCGCCGAGCAGATAACCCGCCGACGAATGCTGGATGCCCTTGGGCTTGCCGGTGGAGCCGGAGGTGTAGAGCAGGAACAGCGGGTGCTCGGCCTCGACCCAGGCCGGATCGCAGCGGTCGGCCTGCTGCGCCATCAGCTCGTGCCACCACAGGTCGCGACCTTCAATGAAGGGCACCTCATGGCCGGTGCGCTTGAGCATGACGACCTTCTCGATGGTCTTCGCGCCGGCGGCGAGTGCATCGTCCACCGCCTTTTTGAGTTCCACGATGTTGCCGCCGCGGTGGCCCCCGTCGGCGGTGATGACCAAACGCGCACCGGCATCCTCGATGCGGTCTTTGAGCGAGGTCGCCGAGAAGCCGCCGAACACCACCGAATGCACCGCGCCGATGCGCGCACAGGCCTGCATCGCGATGACGGCCTCCGGCACCATCGGCATGTAGATGACGACGCGATCGCCGGCGCGGATGCCCAGGGACTTCAGGCCATTGGCGAGCTTGCAGACCTCGGCGTAGAGCTGTTTGTACGTGTAGTGGCGCGTGTCGCCCTTCTCGCCTTCGAAGCGGATCGCGATCTTGTCGCCGCGCGTCGCCAGATGGCGGTCCAGACAGTTCACCGAGACATTGGTCTTGCCGTCGGCGAACCAGCGGTAGTTCGGCGCGTTCGACTCATCGAGCGCCTCGGTGAACGGCGTCTGCCAGGCCAGCTCCTTCTTTGCCAGATCGGCCCAGAAGCCGACGGGGTCTTTCGCCGCTGCCGCGTGCAGCGCATCGAGCTTGGCCGCATCCAGGCGCGCGCGTGCGACGAAATCGGCGGTGGGGTCGAACACGCGATTCTCGCTCAGCACCGACTGGATGGTTTCGTGGCTCTTTGCGCTGCTCATCTGGGGCCTCCTGCGGGGGTCTGGTCGTGGGCGCACTGTGGGCGCTGGGGGGTTGTTATGGCATGGGCCGCCGCCGGCGTCCACCGGCGGCGGCCCGCGGCGCGCAGCCTGTGCAGCGCGCGTCAGAACACGTATTTCGCCGAGAACTGCAGGCGGTCGAGACTGCCGTCTGCGCCGGACTCGACTTCACGCTCGGCATGCCGGTACTCGGCGCCGACGGTGATCTTCGCCACCGGCGAATACAGCAGGTTGACGCTGCCGCTGACGATGCGCTTGGTCACGCCGTCGCCGGTGAGCACGACATCGTTGTCGGCCTGGAAGGTCGATGCGGTGATCGTCGTGCGCAGCTTCGGGCTCCAGGCGTGGCGGTAGGCGATGTAGCCGGCAGCGATGCCGATCGCTTCGAGATCGTCGCCATCGCGCACCGCGTCGGCGGAGATGCCTAGACCGATGTAACGGCCGATGCCTTCGCCCCAGTTGGCCATGAAGCGGATGTCGTCGTTGGGCCCCAGCGGCAGCTTGCCGGAGACACTCAGGCCGTAGCCGATCGCGTCCGCATCCAGGCCCTCGTCTGCTTCGGTGGCGGGATTGTCGGCATCGTCGGCCGCAAGCTGACGAACGATGCCGGCTATGCCGAAGTTGCCGCCGTTGCCAACCGGCGTGATCCAGCGTGCGACCAGGTCCGGCACGCGGCTGTCGTTCTTGGCGCCAAGGCCGGTGACCGTGGTCTCCGGGTTCTCGATCGCGATCGCGAACGGCCCCGAGCCGTAGCGCACCATCGGCTGGCGGTCGAACACGGTGCCGTCGGTGGGAAAGGCGACGAAGTCCAGCGTCTCCGGAATCGCGCCGAGATTCTGGAAGGTGCTCCACTCCTGCCCGAGCAGCCAGTTGCCATAGGTGATGAAGGCGCGGCGCAGGCCCGGGTTGTAGGCATTGGTCACGACCTCGTTGCCGGCGCCCTGATTGACGATGAAATCGAACTCGATGTGCGCGCCCAGGGTCACGCCGTTTTCGAGCGGCGTCTTCGCGCCGAGGAACAGGCGCGTCTCCTTGGCGTGGAGGTCGAGGGCATCGTAGCTGCTGCCGCCGCCGGCGGAGACCGGGATCGTCGACGGCACGTACAGGTCGCGCGAGGTGCTCTGCGCGACCTCGCCTTCGGAGAAGCGGCTGTAGAGCACGTCGAGCTTGACGTAGCCGCCCCAGTTGAGCGTGGTTTCGCCGAACCTGGTCTCGCCCGCCTGGGCAACGCCGGATGCGCAGGCGATGCTGGCGGCCAATGCGTGGCGCAGCCAGGGCTGCGCGTCGCGCCTGGTGTTCATCGGTGTGTTCATGCCGTCTCCTCGTCGTGATGCGCGCCGTGGGCGGCGCTTCGAGGTCGGACTGTGCGCGGGCGTGCAGGCTTTCGACCATTCGCCCTTGGTCGAATCGGGTGGGATCTACGACCAAGGTCGAATACGACGACGCGCGCGGCTGGCACAAGATGAGCGCTGCCGGTCACCGGAATACACTCGGCTCATGGCTGCGCAGACCGTTGTCATCGCGGACGACCATCCGCTGTTCCGCAGCGCGCTGGCGCAGGCGCTGCGGAAGATGCTGCCGGACGCCGAGCTGCGCGAGGTCGCGGATTTCGCGTCGCTGCGTGCGCTGGTCGCGGACGAGGCCGGCATCGACTTGGTGCTGCTCGATCTGCAGATGCCCGGCGCGCAAGGCTTCTCCTCGCTGCTGTTCCTGCGCAGCGAGCATCCGGACATCCCGGTGGTGATCGTGTCGGGCCGCGAGGAGCCGGAACTCATGCGGCGGGCGCTGGACTTCGGCGCCGCCGGCTACATTCCCAAGTCATGCAGTTTCGAGCAGATGAGCGAGGGTCTGCGCGAGGTGCTCGCCGGCGATATCTGGACGCCGCCGCAGCTCGCCGAAGCGCCGCCGTCGACCGATACCGACCGTGAGCTCGCGCAGCGCATCGCCAGCCTGTCGCCGCAGCAGTACCGTGTCTTCATGATGCTGGCCGACGGGCGTCTGAACAAGCAGATCGCCTTCGAGCTGGGCGTGATGGAGGCCACCGTCAAGGCGCACATGACGGCGATTCTGAACAAGCTTGGCTTCGTCCGTCGCACGCAGGCGGCGCTGCTCGCGCAGCGCCTGCTGCAGACCGAGGCGATGCCGCTGGCCGTGCCCGACACCGGCGACGACGGCGTCGACTGAGGTTTCGACTGCGGTGTCGTCAGCGGCGTGCGGCGAGCAGCCGGCTCAGCAGCGCGCGCAGCTTGGCGACTGCGACCGGCTTGGGCAGGAAGGCGTAGCCGCGATCGAGCGCCGCCTGACGCGCCTGCGGCGTGTGATCCGCGGTGATGACGACGCCGGGCACCGCCCGCGCCCAGCGCGCCTGTAGTGCGTCGAGCGCATTGATGCCGGAGGCGCCGTGATCGAGGTGATAGTCGGCGAGCACCAGATCCGGTGGTGTCGCACTGGCTTGCAGCGCCTGGTCGAGATTGCGGCAGGCGCACACGCGGCAGCCCCAGCTTTCGAGCAGCGCGCGCAGACCGGCGAGCACATCGGCTTCGTTCTCGATGCACAGCACCTGCACGCCGATGAAGGCCGGCTGCGGCTGCGGCTGTGACGCGACCGCAGCCTGCACGGCCGTGGCGTCGCCCAGTGGCACGCTGACCCAGAACACGCTGCCGCGACCCGCGGTCGAACGCAGGCCGATGGGGTGGCCGAGCAGCCGGGCGCTGCGCTCGGCGATGGCCAGCCCGAGGCCCAGGCCGCGCTCGCCCTGCGCATCGTGGCTGTGCAGGCGGCGGAACTCCTCGAAGATGTCGGCCTGCCGGTCGGGGGGAATGCCGGGGCCGGTGTCCCAGACCTCGATGCGCAGTGCACTGCCCGCGCGACGGCAGCCGAGCAGCACGCCGCCGCGTTCGGTGTAGCGCAGCGCGTTGGACAGAAAGTTCTGCAGGATGCGTCGCAGCAGACCCGGATCGGTGTGTACGACCTGAGCGCTCTTGCGCACGCGCAGGCGCAGGCCGCGTTCCTGCGCGAGCACCGTGAAATCGGTGGCCAGCGGATCGAGGATGTCGGCGAGCGACACGTGTTCGCGGCGCACCGGCAGCGCGCCGGCGTCGAGGCGCGAGATGTCGAGCAGCGCCGACAGCAGGCGTTCGGCGGCAGCGAGCGAGCCTTCGACATTGCGCATCAGCGCTTCCGCTTCGGCGCCGATGCGTGCACGGTCGCGCGCGGCGACGAACAGCCGCGCAGCGCTGATCGGCTGCACCAGATCATGCGAGGCGGCGGCGAGAAAGCGTGTCTTCGCCGCGTTCGCGCGTTCGGCCGCCGACTTGGCGAGCGCGAGTTCGCCGGCCAGATGCGACAGCTCCTGGGTGCGTTCGCGCACGCGCTGTTCGAGCGTATCGGCAAGTTCCTGCAGGCGCGTCTCGGCCTGCTTGTACGCGGTGACATCGGTGTAGCTGGTGACGAAGCCGCCGCCGGGCATCGGATTGCCGCGGATCTGGATCACCTGGCCGTCCGGCATGCGCCGCTCGTGCTCGTAGGCGCGGCCGGCGCGCATGTGTTCGAGCCGGCGTTCGATCAGCGCCTCGATCTGCTCACCGTCGTTGCCGAGCAGGCCGCGGCGCGCGTTGTAGCGCAGCAGATCCTCGATCGGCTGCTCCTGCACGACGAGCTCGGGCGGGTAGTCGAACAGCTCGACATAGCGCCGGTTCCAGGCGACCAGGCGCAACTCGCGATCGACCACGCTGACGCCCTGCGGCAGATGTTCGAGCGCTGCCTGAAGCAGTTCGCGCGAGAACTGCAGCGCGTGCGAGGTTTCGTCGAGCACGCGGATCACGTCCTCGACCTGCATGTCGCGGCCGCGCAGCATCGCCGACATCACCACCCGGGCCGACGAGGCGCCGAGCGCGCCGGCGAGCAGGCGTTCGCTGGCACGCAGCATCTGCGGCGTCGCGCGGTCGCGGTCGTGCAGGCGCATGCCGGCGCGCTCGCCGAAGTCGCGCAGCAGCTCGCTGGCGCGCTCGGCGCCGAAGAAGCGTTCGAGCAGAATGCGCAGATCGCCGACGGTGGTGCTGCCGGAAAGGCTTTTGCCCGGTGCCGGCGGCGGCGCGGCAACGTCGATGAAACGCACCGCATGCAGATGGTCGCGCAGGCCCGGCGTGACCCAGCCCGAGACCAGCACATAGCCGGCGAGGTTGAACGCCAGGCTCCACATCGTGCCGTGGGTGACAGGGTCGAGCCAGTCGATGCCGAACAGGCCGTGCGGGCGCAGCCAGCCGATGCCCAGCGGGCCGTCGCGCAGCAGGGCGCTGTCGGCGCCGAGCAGGGCCGGCAGCATCAGCGTGTACGCCCAGATCGCGAAGCCGGCGAGCAGGCCGGCGAACACGCCCTGATGGGTGCCGCGGCGCCAGTACAGGCCGCCGATCAGCGCCGGCGCGAACTGCAGCACCGCGGAAAACGACAGCAGGCCGATCGAGGTCAGCGTGCGGTCTGCGACCACTCGCGTGTACAGCCAGGCCAGCGCCAGCAGCAGCACGATGCTGACGCGGCGCACGGTCTTGATCAGCCCGGACAGATCCTTGCCGCGCGCCAGACCCAGCGGATGCCAGCGCAGCAGCGCCGGCATCACCAGCTCGTTGCTGAGCATCGTCGACAGCGCGATTGCCGAGACGATGACCATGCTGGTTGCTGCCGAGAACCCGCCGATGTAGGCGAACAGCGCGAGCTGTGTGCGTTCGCCGGCCAGCGGCACGCCGAGCACGTACATGTCCGGTGCCGAGACATGTCCGGCGACCAGCGCGCCGGCGCCGGCGATCGGCAGCACGAACACCGAGACCAGCAGCAGATAGACCGGAAACACCCAGCGCGCGGTGCGCAGCTCGCTGCGGTGCTGGTGCTCGACCACCATGATCTGGAACTGGCGCGGCAGGCAGATGATCGCCGCCATCGCCAGCACGGTCTGCGCGATGAAGCCAGTCATCCAGTCGGGACGCGCCATCGCCTCGGTGACCTGCGGCTGTCCGAGGGCCGCGGTGATCGCATCGCCCATGCCGTCGAACACGCCGTAGGCGGCGTACAGGCCGATCGCGACGAAGGCGAGCAGCTTGACCACGGACTCGAAGGCCACGGCCAGCACCAGGCCATGGTGGCTCTCGCTCGAAGACACATGGCGCGTGCCGAAAAGGATTGCGAACGCGCTCAGCAGCGCTGCCGTCACCAGCGCGCCGTCGCCGAGCCAGCCGCCGCCGGCCGGCGAGGGCTGCGTCATTACGCGCAACGAGTCGGCCACGGCTTTGAGTTGCAGCGCGAGGTAGGGCAGTACGCCGATGACCGCGATCAGCGTCACCAGGCTGGCCAGTGCCTGGCGGCGGCCGTAGCGCGCGCCGATGAAGTCGGCGATCGAGGTGATGTTGTGATGCCGGCACAGCGCGATCAGCCGTTCGAGCAGCGGCGCGCCGAGCAGGAACACCGTCATCGGCCCGAGGTAGATCGGCAGATAGTCCCAGCCGCTGGCGGCGGCGCGGCCGACCGCGCCGTAAAAGGTCCAGGAGGTGCAGTAGACGGCGAGCGCCAGACTGTAGGTCAGCGGCCGTGCGCGCGTCTGTTCGCCGCGCGCCGCGCGGCGGTCGCCCCAGTACGCGATCGCGAACAGCAGGCCGACATAGGCCGCGGATATCAGCAGCAAGGACCAGCCGGGCATGCGCCTCCCGGGGCGATGGGTCGGTCGCAGTGTAGCGACGCACGTCACCAACGTGCACCGGCGGCAGGACCGCTGCGACCAAAGTCGCAGGCGCGGGCGCCTGGTGCTTAGACCAAAGTAGCGATGGCCGTGTGCCGCGCCATTGCTAGATTGGCAGGCGACGCATCTCGCGCGTGCATTGGAGGAGCAATCAATGGCTGAGAACACATCGGCAGATGCCTATTGGAAGGCCAACATCCGCTTGGTGCTGTGTCTGCTGGCGATCTGGTTCGCGGTGTCCTACGGCGCCGGCATCCTGTTCGCCGACTGGCTCGACCAGTTCCGTATCGGCGGGTTCAAGCTCGGCTTCTGGTTCGCCCAGCAGGGATCCATCTACGTCTTCGTCGGACTGATCTTCTACTACGTCTGGCGCATGAACCGGCTCGATCGCGAGCACGACGTCCACGAGGACTAGGAGAAATCAGATGGATGTCATGACCTGGACTTACCTCATCGTCGGTGCGAGCTTCGCGCTGTACATCGGCATTGCGATCTGGTCGCGCGCCGACTCGACCTCGGACTACTACGTCGCCGGCGGCGGCGTCTCGCCCATCGCCAACGGCATGGCCACGGCCGCGGACTGGATGAGCGCCGCCTCTTTCATCTCGATGGCCGGCCTGATCGCCTTCATGGGGCGCGACGGCTCGGTGTATCTGATGGGCTGGACCGGCGGCTACGTGTTGCTGGCGCTGCTGCTCGCGCCCTACCTGCGCAAGTTCGGCAAGTTCACCGTGCCGGACTTCGTCGGCGACCGCTACTACTCGCAGACCGCGCGCATGGTCGCGGTGATCTCGGCGATCTTCGTGTCGTTCACCTATGTCGCCGGGCAGATGCGCGGCGTCGGCATCGTGTTTTCGCGCTTTCTCGAAGTGGACATCACCATGGGCGTGATCATCGGCATGGCGATCGTGTTCTTCTACGCCGTGCTCGGCGGCATGAAGGGCATCACCTACACGCAGGTCGCGCAGTACTGCGTGCTGATCTTCGCCTACATGGTGCCGGCGTTCTTCATCTCGCTGATGCTGACCGGCAATCCGATTCCGCAGCTCGGCTTCGGCGCCAAGACCGCGGACGGCGTCTACCTGCTCGACAAGCTCGATGGCCTGGTGACCGAACTCGGCTTCACCGCCTACACCGCGGGAGTCAAGCCGACGATCGACGTCTTTTGCATCACGCTCGCGCTAATGGTCGGCACCGCCGGCCTGCCGCACGTGATCGTGCGCTTCTTCACCGTGCCCAAGGTGCGCGACGCCCGTCGCTCCGCCGGCTGGGCGCTGGTGTTCATCGCGATCCTCTACACGACGGCGCCTGCGATCGCGGCCTTTGCGCGCACCAACCTGATCGAGACCATCCACGACAAGCCCTACGCCGAGGCGCCGGCCTGGGTGAAGAGCTGGGAGAAGACCGGACTGATCAAGTGGGAGGACAAGAACGCCGACGGCGTCATGCAGTACGTCGCCGCACCGGATGCCAACGAGATGACCATCGACCGCGACATCATGGTGCTGGCCAACCCGGAGATCGCGAAGCTGCCGAACTGGGTCATCGCGCTGGTCGCGGCCGGCGGTCTGGCGGCGGCACTGTCGACGGCGGCCGGCCTGCTGCTGGTGATCTCGACCTCGATCTCGCACGACCTGCTGAAGAAGACGCTGATGCCCGGTATCACCGACAAGCAGGAGCTGCTGTTCGCGCGCTGTGCTGCGGCACTGGCGATCGGCATCGCCGGCTATCTGGGCATCCATCCGCCGGGCTTCGTCGCTCAGGTGGTCGCCTTCGCGTTCGGACTCGCCGCCTCGTCGTTCTTCCCGGCGATCATCCTCGGCATCTTTTCCAAGCGCATGAACAAGGAGGGAGCGATCGCTGGCATGATCACGGGCATCACCGTCACCGCGGCCTACATCATCTACTTCAAGTTCGTGAATACGGCGGCGAACACGCCCGACAACTGGTTCCTCGGCATCTCACCCGAGGGCTTCGGCGCCATCGGCATGCTGGTGAACTTCGCGGTGGCCACCGCCGTCGCGGCGCTGACCAAGGCGCCGCCACGGCACGTGCAGCAGATCGTCGAGCACATTCGTGTGCCGCGCGGCGCGGGTGCCGCCCATGCGCACTAAAAGACGGCCATGCAGGTAGAAAATCTATTTATATCAGTGTCTTGTGGGCTATGGCGTCGAAATGCGCAAGCGCCTCGTGTAAAAAAGTGAACGTCCGGTCGCTTTCCCTCCCTTAGGCCGGACAATGCCTGGGCCGCGACCCGCAGCCTCCCCCTCCCGGGATTGCGGGTCGCGGTCTTTTTTTGCACGTGGCCAGCGGCCAGCGGCTGCTCGACGCGACGCCGATAATGCCGCCATGCACTATCAACATCGCTACCACGCCGGCAACTTCGCCGACGTCTTCAAGCATGTGCTACTGCTCGCCCTGCTGCGTGCGCTCAGCGCCAAGGACAAGCCCTGGTGCTACCTGGATACCCACGCCGGCGCCGCTGAGTACGACCTGTCCGACGAAGCGGCGCTGCGCACGGGCGAGTTCGCGGACGGTGTCGCGCGGCTGTGGGCGGCAGACGGCGCGCCGCCGGCCGTCGCCGACTGGCTCGCGGTCGTGCGTGCGCGCAATCCCGACGGTGCGCTGCGCCGTTATCCCGGCTCGCCGCTCTTGGCGCTGACCGCGGCGCGTGCCAAGGACCGGCTGCTGCTGTGTGAGCGCGTGCCGGCCGTGGCCGAGCAGCTCCGCGGCAAGATGCTCGCTGATCCGCGCGTGCATGTGCACCGGCGCGACGGCTACGAGCTGGCGTCCTTGCTGCCGCCAGCCGAGAAACGCGGGCTGGTGCTGGTCGATCCGCCGTTCGAGCGCGTCGACGAGTTCGACGCCTGCGCCGCCTTCGTCGCCGAGGGCCTGCGCCGCTTCGCCGGCGGCGTGTTCGCAGTCTGGTATCCGTTCAAGCAGCGGTACGCGACCGAGCGCTGGCTGCGCCGGATGCGGCGCGAGACCGCGCGCGAGGCCCTGAACCTGCAGCTTTGCGTCAGTCACGCCGCCGACGGCGAGATGCGCGCCTGCGGCCTGCTGGTCATCAATCCGCCGTATGCGGCGCAGGCCCCGATCGCCGAGGCGCTGGCCTGGCTGACGCCCCGGCTTGCCCAGGGCGAAGGCGCCGGTCATGCGGCGCAGCGCTGGTCTGTCGGAACGTCCTAAAGCGGCTCGACCGACAGCTCGAAGATCACGCACCAGTTGTGCATGGGCGCGGCGATGCCCTGGGGATCGAAGACCAAGCGGTCGCCCTGGCTGTCGCGCAGGTTGCCGCGCGGGCCGGTCAGGCGGCCCGACGGCTTGTCGCCGTCCCAGGCGTAGCGCAGCGAAGAGCCGGCGGCGATCGGCCGTGCGGCCGCGATCCAGACGCGGGTGCCGGCGCGGTCGATCGCGATGCCGGTGATCGGGTTGTCGCGACCATCGGGGTCAACCACACGGAACCCGTACTGGCCGGGATCGGCGACCTGCACGGTGTCGAACACCAGCGGTGGTACCGGCACATGAAAGTCCACGACGACGACACGGTCGATCGAGCGCGCCCGCAGCGGCAGCAAGGGCTGCCAGCGCCCGCCGTCGATGACCACGCGTTTGTAGACCAGGCCGAAGTAGGCGCCCAGCCACTTGCTGGAGCGCGCATCGAGGTGGAACTCGTCGACGAAGTCCATCATGTACAGCGGCGTGGCGAGGTGGAAGTCCGGCTGGGTTCGGCCGAGTTCGAGCTGGGCGAGGGCGATGTCCGGACGGGCGCTGCCGGCGGCGAGGTGTGCGGACACTTGGTAGGCGATCATCGGTACGCGTTCGGCGCTGCCCGTGATCACCTCGTTGACCCAGTCGATCTGCCGGCGCAGGGCATCGACGCCGGCGCGGTAGGTCTGCGCATCCGTACCCCAGTATTGGTCGCTTTCTCCCTGGCCCCAGGTGACGGCGCCGAGTCGGTATTCGGCGTTGCGCACACGCGCATGGGCATGGCCGAAATACAAGTCCCAGATCAGCTGTTCGAACGGCGAGCTGCCGAAAGAGAGGGCCTTGACCGTCTGCCCGCCCTTGCCGGGCGCACTGCCGAGATAGCGGATGCCCAGATCCGCGGACCGGTGGCCGTCTTCCTGCATGCGCATCTGATCGATCATCTGGAGCATGCCGGCGACAGGCGTCTCGCCGAGCCAGTAGTAACGCGACTCCTGGAAGGGGACGAGACTTGCGCGGTTGGCGGCGGCATCGCCCTCGCCGAATTGCGCACGCACGCCCGACGAGAACATCAGGTTGGACGGATGCGGTTCGGTGCTGATCGGCGGTACGGCGCCGGTGCCGAGCGATACGCTCTGGCCGTAGGACACGATCTGATGGATCGCCTCGGCCTGCGCCGGCGGTGATGAGACGAGCGCGGCGGCGAGCACGGAGGCAGCGACGCAGAGCAGCAGCCCCGGCTGGCGATGCAAGTGGCGAGCAGGGAGAATCGACATCGGCACGGACCGCGTGGGGGTGTGCTTCACAGCCTCCCATGCCGGACCACAAATGTAGTTATTTTCGTACACGAGCGCGGGCGGATGTCCGATGAGCGGCCCCGCGGCGGCAGTTGCCGTGCGCGCCATCAGCTTTGAAAACATGAACGAAACCGAGACCTTGCACGAGGGGCGTTTTCTCGCCCTGTTGCGCGACGGCCGCTGGGAATACGTGACGCGCACCAACAGCAGCGGTGCGGTGTTCATCGTCGCGGTGACCGCGGCGCGTGAACTGCTGCTGGTGGAGCAGTACCGCGTGCCGCTGCGCGCGCGCACCATCGAGCTGCCGGCCGGAATGATGGGCGACGAGGCGCGCTTCGCCGGCGAGTCCCTGGCCGATGCCGCGCTGCGCGAACTGGAGGAGGAAACAGGTTATCGCGGCGCGCGCGTCGAGTCGCTGACTTGCGGCCCGGTCGCCGCGGGCCTGACCAGCGAGATGCTGCACCTGGTCCGCGTGCACGACCTGAGGCGCGTGCACGACGGCGGCGGGGTCGATGGCGAGGACATCGTCGTGCACCGCGTGCCGCTCGACGCCGTCGATGGCTGGCTGCTCGAACGCGCGAGCGAGGGTCGTCTGATCGAGCCGCGGATCTACGCGGCGCTGTACTTCGTCGCGCGCGACGAGTCGCGCACGACGCCGGCGCCGCACACCGCATAGCGGGCAAGACCCGGACGGCCGCCGCGCGGTGTCGAACCGGGTAATTGAACGATCGGTTGACTCGCGGCGGGCAGAGCGCTATAGTCGCGGGCGAGGAGCATCGCCACCGGAGGGTCGATGAGCGTCCGTACCGCCATCGCTGCGAGTCGCCGCCGCATCGTGTTGCCGCGCCCGCATGGGCCGGCCCAGCGCTGGAGCCTGCATGCGCCGACCGTGCCGCGCGCGGTGCTGGTCGTCGAAGTCCGGCGCGAGACCGAGGACGCGGTCACGCTGGTGCTGCACCCGGAGGACGGGCGGCCGATTCCGTTTCGCGCCGGTCAGTATCTGACGCACTGTTTCGAGATCGACGGCCAAGCGCAGCGCCGCGCGTACTCGATCAGCAGTGCCGAAGGGCAGCCGCTGGCGTGCACGATCAAGGCGCTGCCGGATGGACGCGTTTCGCAGCACGTGTTGCGCGCCGTGCGCCCCGGCACGCGCTACAGCGTGATCGGCCCGACCGGCGATTTCGTGCTGCCGGACGATACGCGCGCGCCCTTGGTGCTGCTCGCCGGCGGCAGCGGCATCACACCCGTGATCAGCCTCGCCGAAACCGCGCTGGCGCGCGATCCGCAGCGTGCGGTGCGGCTGGTGTATGTCAATCGCGATCCGGCGCGTGCGATTTTTGCCGAACGCCTGCGGCAACTTGCTGCACGGCATCCTGCGCTGCAGCTCGTGCAGCACGCCAGCGCCGGCGGCCGCCCGGATGCCGCGCAACTGCGCGCGCTGCTGCAACCCTCGGCCGCCGCCGAACACTATCTCTGCGGACCGCAGGGTCTGATGGATGCCGCCGAGGCGGCGCTGCGCGCGGCCGGCGTGCCGGCCGCGCGCATCCACCGCGAGCGCTTCATCCCGGCACCGCGCCCACAGCCGCGACCGACGACGCCGCAGCCGATCACGTTCACGCGCAGCGGCCGCAGCGTCGAGCAGCAACCCGGCGAATCCATCCTCGATGCCGGCCTGCGCGCCGGCATCGCGCTCGAATACAGCTGCACCGTCGGTGGCTGCGGCCACTGCAAGGTCCGCGTGCTCGACGGTACGCCGCTGCTCAATGAACCCAACTGCCTGTCCGAGGCCGAGCGCAACGCCGGCTGGACGCTGGCCTGTTCGGCCTGCGCCACGGGCCCTCTGACGATCGACGCTTGAAGGAGATCACGATGTCTGCCACGACGACCATGGACCGCATGCTCGACGGCCTGCCGCAAAAGGCGCAGAACCGCATCTACGGCGTGCTCGACAATCTGCGCGTGATGAGCAGTGTCGGCAATGCGCGGGTTGCCGCGAGCATGGCGCCGTCGGTGATGCGCGGCCTGGTGCTCGGCAAGGGACGCACCGGGGATGCGGTGGCCATGCGGGCCCACCATGCCGCGCATTTCGATCTGACTTACCAGAACGAGTTTCCGCAGATGTACGAGCTCTACCGACGTGCCGTCGCCGGGCAGTGGAACGGCGAGCGCGATCTGGACTGGAGCATCGCGGTCGATCCCGACAACCCGGACACGGCGGTGATGCCGCTCGACTATCCGCCGTTCGCGGGGCTCGCCGAGAAGGGCATTCGCCTCAATGCCAAGGAGAAGCTGCGCTTCGCCAACGATCTGGCGAGCTGGACGCTGTCGCAGTTCATGCACGGCGAGCAGGGCGCGCTGTACGCGGCGGCGCAGGTGACCGAATCGGTGGCCTGGCTCGACGGCAAGTTCTACGGCGCCACCCAGGTCATGGACGAGGGGCGCCACCTCGAAGTGTTCTACCGCTATCTCGACACCAAGCTACAGAAGGTCTATGCGGTCAACGACAACCTGTTCGTGATCCTCGACGACCTGCTCACCGACGGCCGCTGGGACGTGAAGTTTCTCGGCATGCAGATCATGGTCGAGGGCCTCGCGCTCGGCGCCTTCGGCACGATGTACAACTTCACCCGCGAGCCGCTGCTCAAGCAGTTACTCAAGTACGTGATCCAGGACGAAGCGCGCCACGTGCACTACGGCGTGCTCGCGCTGCGCGATCACATCACGCGCCAGCTCAGCCCCGCCGAGGTGCGCGAACGCGAGGACTGGGCCTACGAGGTCGCGCTGCTGATGCGCAACCGCTTCCTCTCGCACGAGATCTACTACGAGTGGTTCGAGGGACGCCTGTCGCTCAAGGACTGGGACGAGATCGTCATGAACGCGCCGTCGATGGCGGCGTTCCGTCACCTGATGTTCCTGCGCCTGATCCCCAACCTCGAATACATCGGCCTGATGAGCGAGCGCATCAAGGCGCATTACGCCAAGGCCGGACTGACCAGCTTCCTCGGCGGCAAGAACGCGACGCAGCTCTCGGCCGACGACCTGCTGCGCGACATCTCGGCCTACAAGCCGGAAGGGTTGGCCGCCTGAGCACCGGCACGCAGGCGCCGGTTCGCCCACCAGCCGAAGGCGGCGGCGGTGAAGAACATGATGATGCTGTAGACCGCCGGCGGGATCGCCATCGTCGGGTTGTCGAGCATCAGCGGTGACAGCGCCACCGCGATCGCCAGCGTGCCGTTGTGGATGCCGATCTCCATGCCGATCGCGATCGCTTGGCGCTCGCCCAGGCCCAGCAGTCGCGGCACCGCGTAACCGACGGCGAGGCTGATCAGATTGAACGCGAGGCAGGCGCCGCCGACCACCTGCACGAACGTGCCGATGTTACCGCTCTCCTTGCTCACCGCGAGCGCGATGATCGCGATCAGGAACAGGATCGACAGCCACTTCACCGGCTTGACCAGTTTCTGTGTCAGCGCCGGCGCCTTGGCGTTGAGCAGCATGCCCAGCGCGACCGGGCCGAGCACGATGACGAACACCTGCACGACCTTGGCGAACTGCAGCGGAATCGCCTTGCCCTCGCCGTAGAAGTGCAGCATCGACAGATTGACCACGATCGGCAGCGTGACGATCGCGAGCACCGAGTTGATCGCCGTCAGCGTGATGTTGAGCGCGACGTCGCCGTTGGCGAGATGGCTGTAGAGGTTCGCGGTGGCGCCGCCGGGCGAGGCGGCGAGCAGCATCAGGCCGACCGCGAGCGCCGGCTCGAGTGCGAACGCATGGGCAATGCCGACGCAGACCAGCGGCAGCAGGATCACCTGGCAGGCGAGCCCGACGAACACGGCCTTGGGCATCACCAACACGCGGGTGAAGTCGGCCACGCGCAGCGACAGGCCGAGGCCGAACATGATGAAGCCCAGCGCCACCGGCAGGAACACGGTGGTGATCGGATCTGCGGTCACGGCATCCCCTCGATCGTCGGCCGCTAATCGTTGCTCACCCGGCTCCGGCCGCGTCGGCCGAGCATAGCGCAAGCGCGCCACCTTACGCTGCGCGAACAGGCACGAGCCGCTGCGAGCATCCGGGATGCCGGCGCCCCGCTGCGGCGCTAGACTAGCGCGGCTAGCCGGGGGTGCCGCGCAGACGCTGTCGTCCGCAGGCTGAGATCAAACCCTTGGAACCTGACCGTCCCCCGCGGTGAGGGAAGGCTGGCGCAGGCGAGTGTCTACGGCCCGGCGCCAGTGCCCGACCTCATCGCACAGCGAGAGCGAACCGATGAGCGCCGTTGCCGATTCGATCTTCCACAAAGCCGAGGAACTCTCCGCCGAACTGCGCAGGCCGTTCCCGGCGAGCCGCAAGATCCATGTCGACGGCCCGCAGGGCGTGCGCGTGCCGATGCGCGAGATCAGCCTGTCGGCGACGCGCAGCGCGAGCGGTCTGGAGCCCAATCCGCCGGTCACGGTCTATGACACCTCGGGACCGTACACCGACCCCGATGCGCGCATCGACCTGGCCAAGGGCTTGCCGGCGCTGCGCGCGGGCTGGATCGCGGCGCGCGGCGACACCGAGGGCTTGTCCGCGCCGAGTTCGATCTTCGGCCGCATCCGCGCCGCCGACGACAAAACCGCGCATCTGCGCTTCGCACATGTGCGCGCGCCGCGCAAGGCCAAGCCCGGGTGCAACGTCACGCAGATGCACTACGCGCGCCGCGGCATCGTCACGCCGGAGATGGCGTTCGTCGCGGTGCGCGAGAACGCGCGGCTGGCCGAGCTGCGCGAGGTCTACGCCAAGGCCGGCTATCTCAAGCGCATGCACCGCGGCCAGCGTTTCGGCGCGCTGCTGCCGGACGAGATCACACCCGAGTTCGTGCGCGACGAGGTCGCGCGCGGCCGGGCGATCATTCCGGCCAACATCAACCACCCGGAACTCGAGCCGATGATCATCGGCCGCAACTTCCGGGTAAAGGTCAACGCCAACATCGGCAACTCGGCGGTCACCAGCAGCATCGCCGAAGAGGTGGAGAAGATGGTCTGGGCGATTCGCTGGGGCGCGGACACGGTCATGGATCTGTCGACCGGAAAGCACATCCATGAGACGCGCGAGTGGATTCTGCGCAACTCGCCGGTGCCGGTCGGTACCGTGCCGATCTACCAAGCGCTGGAAAAGGTGGGTGGCCGTGCCGAGGAGCTGAGCTGGGAGATCTTCCGCGACACCCTGATCGAGCAGGCCGAGCAGGGCGTCGATTACTTCACCATCCACGCCGGTGTTCTCTTGCGCTACATCCCGTGGACGGCGAACCGCGTGACGGGCATCGTCTCGCGCGGCGGCTCGATCATGGCCAAGTGGTGCCTCGCCCATCACCAGGAGAACTTCCTCTACACGCACTTTGAAGAAATCTGCGAGATCATGAAGGCCTATGACGTGTCCTTCAGTCTTGGCGACGGTCTGCGTCCGGGGTGCATCGCCGACGCCAACGACGACGCCCAGTTCGGTGAACTGCACACCCTCGGCGAGCTGACCAAGATCGCCTGGCGTCACGATGTGCAGGTGATGATCGAAGGCCCCGGCCACGTGCCGCTGCACCTGGTCAAGGAGAACATGGACGAAGAGCTCAAGCACTGCTTCGAGGCGCCGTTCTACACCTTGGGGCCGCTGACGACGGACATCGCCCCCGGCTACGACCACATCACCAGCGCCATCGGCGCCGCCAACATCGGCTGGTACGGTTGCGCGATGCTCTGCTACGTGACCCCCAAGGAGCACCTGGGCCTGCCGGACAAGAACGACGTGCGCGAGGGCATCGTCACCTACAAGATCGCCGCGCATGCGGCGGATCTCGCCAAAGGGCATCCCGGCGCGCAGGTGCGCGACAACGCGCTGTCCAAGGCGCGCTTCGAATTCCGCTGGGAAGACCAGTTCAACCTCGGCCTCGACCCGGAGAAGGCGCGCGACTTCCATGACCAGACCCTGCCGCAGGAGGGCGCCAAGCTGGCGCATTTCTGCTCGATGTGCGGGCCGCATTTCTGCTCGATGAAGATCACCCAGGACGTGCGCGACTACGCGGCGAAGGTCGGCACCGACGACGAGGCCGCGCTCGCGCAGGGCATGGCGGAGAAGGCGGCCGAGTTCAGGCAGCAGGGCGCGCAGGTCTATCTTTCGCGCTGACCGGCCCGCAACGCGGTGCGGGCGGCCGCGCGCCCGTTTTCGAGCGTTCGCGGCCCGTCAGGGACGGCCGGCCGCGAATCCCCTCCCAGGCTTCTGAGGTGAAATGCCTATTGTGGCCCGGTATCGCGGGGTCTAGAGTCGGGCCGTCATCCTGCGTCGACGCACGACGAAGACCCGGGTTCTTCAGGGGGAACCGGGGTCGGGATCGGGCGCGACGCGTTCGCGCCTGCACTTGAAGGGAGTCGATCTCATGATGGTTTCTCAGACCCGGCCGTCGTGGCCGCACACGGCGTGGACGCGCCTTGCCGCGCTGCTGATTCCCGCATCTGCCGTCGCCTTGCCGTTGTCGGCATCCGCGCAATGCGCCTTGCCCGCCGGCACTCAGACCTTGCACGAATGGACGGTCGAAGTCGGTCCGGCCGTCGGCGGGGTCGAACTGGCCCCCACCGCGGCGGAGCCGTTCAGCGTGCCCGCCGGTTGCGTCGCCAGCGAACTGCGCGTGCGCATCGAGTGGGACGACGCTGGCAGCGACATCGATCTGTACGTGACGCTGCCGGATGGCAGCGAGCGAGCGTCGGCCAATGACCAATCCCAGGGCGCCTTCGAGCAGGTGCAGATCACGGATGCGCCCGCCGGCGACTACGGCGCGCGCGCCGCCGGATGGCTCAATCCGCCGACCACGGTGCGCGGCTCGGTGATCGCCGACATCGGCAGTGCCGGCGATGGCGGCGGTGCGGATCCGGGCGACGGCAGCGGCTACACCGGCATTCCGTCGGCGCCGGGGCGTCCGCGCGTCGTCGTCGCCGACATCGATTCGGCGATCAACCCCTACCATGACCTGTTCTACACCGGAGGCCCCTTGTACGGCGACGGTGCGCCGTCTTCGGTCACGCGCGAGGTGCTCGAAGCCTTCGGCGTGCCGCCGCAGAACGTGGTCACGCTGACGCGTACCGGCAACTTCGCCAACGATGTCGCGGCGGATCGGGCGTTCTGGGACAGCGTGGTGCCGGGACAGCTCTATCACTTCCGCGGCACCAACATCATCGCCACCTCGCTGGTCGGTGCCGGCCTGCCGCCGCTGATCCCGACCCCCGAGAAGAGTCCGCATGGGCTGGGCACGGCAGCGGCGGTGCTCAACGCCAATCCCGACGCCATCATTCTGTTCGTCGAAACCGAAGGTGCGCTCGGTAGCGACGAAGCGCACGACTTCGCCTTCCTGCATCCCGAGGTCGACATCGTCACCACGAGCTATGGCGTGTCGATTCCAAGCACCGGCTTCCCGTTGCCGGAGACGCGCGCCTTCCACAACACCTACAAGGCCGTGGTCGAGATGGGCAAGCTGCACTTCAGCTCCGGCGGCAACGGTCCGGGTCTGACGCCGTTTCGCGCGGGCGCCGGGCCGTGGTGGAGCATCGGCGTCGGCGGCATCGAGGAGGGTTCGTCGGAAGGCGATACGCTGATCTCCGGCGTCTTCCCGGATTTCGTCTCGGACTTCACCCAGACGCTGCCGTACTGCATGGACTGCGAGTCGGAACTCGAGGAGTTCGTCGCCGGCACCAGCTTCTCGACCCCGCGCGCCGCGGGTGTGGCTTCGCGCGTGCTGCTGCGTGCGCGCACGCTGCTGGGTCACAGCGGCGGCATCGTCGACGTCGAGGGCCGGCCGGTGATGGCGCGCGGCCGCGGCTTCGAGATCAACAACTGGTTTTTGCGCCGCGCGCTCGAACAGGCGGCGTGGATTCCCGGCATCGAGGAGTACGATCCGGTGGCCGGCGTCTTCGATCTGGGCGGATTGCCGGTCAATCCGCTGGCGCCGTGGCTGCAGATCGGCTGGGGTGATGTGACCGGCGAAGTCGAAAAGGAAGTCGTCACCAAGGCGCTGGGGCACCTCAATTTGGGCACCATACTTAACGACAAGCCCGACGGCTTTTGCGAGTTCCAGACCCTGATCATCCAGGAGCGCAAGCTGTACTGGGACAACGTCGCGCCGTTCCTGCCCAACCTTTTCGGCGGCGACCCCACCGGCACGACGCCGCAGGACGACCCGTTCATCTACTGCGAGGCGGCGATCGGCGTGGTGGCGTCCAATGATCCGGGCGGCATGCCGGTGGACGGCGACGGCGACGGTGTCGTCGACGGCCTCGACAACTGCCCCACGGTCGCCAATGCCGATCAGGCCGATGCCGACGGTGACGGCACCGGCGATGCCTGCGAGAACGGCGCGCCGACCCCGACGCCCAGTCCGACGCCCACGCCGACGCCGAGTGCAACGCCGACCCCCACCGCGACGCCCACGCCGACGCCGAGCGCAACGCCCACCCCTACCGCGACGCCGACGCCGAGCGCAGGTGCCACGCCCACCCCAACGCCCACCGCCTCGGTCACGCCGACACCGACGCCAACGGTGACGCCGACCTCCACGCCCACCGCGTCACCGGTGGTGCGGTCGACCGGCGGCGGCGCGCTCGGCGGCGGTCTGCTTTGGTTGCTGCTGGCCGGTATCGGTGCCTGCGGGATGCGTGTGCGGGGCTCACGGCGACGTCGAAGCGCTGACCGCTGAGCACTCTTTCGCCTGTCGAGCGCCGCCGGGCGACGCGGGCTGCGGGAACGCGAATCAAGACCCACAGGCCGCGATTCGCGCTCGCCAAGTCCGGACGTGTTGCGTACCGGCGCTGGAAGAAGTGCTCGAGGACGTGCAGTTCTTCAAGGTAATTCCTAACCTTTCCGGACCAGAATTGGACGTAGCTCTTGGATTGAGATCTGCTTGAGAAGCTTGAACAGCAAGGGTTGCAGGTTTTCGTGCCGGTGATTGAACCGGTAGCAAACTTCGGCCAGGTACAGGTGGAAGTATTGCCGGGGCACGCCACGGTACATGTAGAGCCAGTTCTTGGCATAGCTCCA
>NZ_JBEPIJ010000024.1:0-34915 GCF_040327995.1 Sinimarinibacterium thermocellulolyticum
CAGAGAAACGTAGCTGAACATCGCACCCTGCTGGATTTCTATTCCCCGCATCCCAGACCCCTGTTTGGAATGTCGCGCGTATAGACCGCAGAATTCATGCCGAGTTTTTCAGCAAGCTGCTAGTCCGGGTCGCGAAACGCGAAAGTGCGCGAATTCTAGTGGAGCGGGGACCGCGCCGCAACCGTGGCGGAGAGCGCCGGCCTGGGATCGATCGCGCGCTCGGCAATGGCCGGCGGCGACGCGGGGCTCGCGTCAAGTGTCCAGGAACAGTCGCAGCAGGCCGTTGAGATGGCGTCGGCCGAACTCGGTCGGACGAATGCGCCGTGCACCGACGTCGAGCAGTCCGCGCTGGATTGCACGACGGACCGCTTCGGTGTCGGCCGACCAGTGTAGGCCGGTGCGTTCGGCGTACAGCGCGGGCGTGAAGCCGTCGTTGAGGCGCAGCGCGTTCATCAGAAACTCGAACGGCCGCTCGGCCGGCGCGACCGCGATTCGCTCTTGGATAGCGCCGGCGGTTCCGGCATCACGTAGGTACCGGCGCGGATGCTTGTGGCGCGCCGCCCGCGTGATGCGAAAGCCGGTTGCATCCCCTGACTCGCCGCATGCAACGGCGGCGACACCGCCCGCGTCGCTGCGCTTTGCATGCGCACCGGCGCCTATCCCCAGATAGTCGCCGTACTCCCAGTAGTTGCGGTTGTGGCGCGACTGGCGGCCGTCACGCGCATAGGCTGAGACCTCGTACTGCGCGTAGCCGGCGGCGGCGAGGCGCTGCTGGCCTTCGAGCTGCATCGCCCAGGCGGTGTCCTCGTCCGGCACCGGCGGCGGGCGCAGGCCGAACTCGGTGTTCGGCTCCAGCGTCAGTTGATACCAGGACAGATGCTCGGGCTGCAGCGCGATGCCGCCGTCGAGATCGGCGAGCGCCGCAGCGAGGTCTTGCTGCGGCAGCGCGTACATCAGATCCAGGTTGATGTTGTCGAAACCCGCCGCGCGCGCGCGCGCATAGGCGCGCATGGCCTCGGCGGCGCTGTGGATGCGGCCCAGCCGCTGGAGCTGGCGGTCGTCCAGGCTCTGGATGCCCATCGACAGGCGGTTGACGCCGGCGTCACGGTAGCCGCGGAAGTTGCCGGCCTCTGCCGTGCCCGGGTTGGCTTCGAGCGTGATCTCGATGTCGTCGGCAAAGGTCAGTCGCCGGTTCACCTGCTCCAGCAGGCGGCCGATGCTGCGGTCCGAGAATAGGCTCGGCGTGCCGCCGCCCATGAAGATGGCGATCAGCGGCCGGGTTTCGCTGCGATCGCTCAACTCGAAGTCGAGATCGCGCAGCAGCGCATCGACGTAGGCGTCCTCCGGCAGCGCGCCGCGCTGCGGATGCGAGTTGAAATCGCAGTACGGACACTTCTGCACGCACCAGGGAAAGTGCAGGTACAGGCTGAGCGGAATCGCCGCTTGCGTCTCACGGCTCACGTCTCACATCTCACGAAGCTGAGCCAGCAGCGACGCAAACGCCCGCGCGCGGTGCGAGATGCGGTTCTTGACCGCGGGATCGAGCTCGGCCGCGCTCCGGTTCTGATCCGGCACCCAGAACAGCGGGTCGTAGCCGAAGCCGTTCGTGCCGCGCGGCGCCTCGAGGACGCGCCCGTGCCACAGGCCGAGCGCGATCATTGGCACCGGATCGTCGGCATGACGCAGGCAGGCCAGCGCGCAGACGAAGCGCGCGGCGCGCTCGGATTCGGGCCGGCCGTCCAGGGCCTGCAGCAGCTTGCGGTTGTTGGCAGCGTCGTCACCGTGCACACCGCCGTAACGCGCCGAGTGCACGCCGGGCGCGCCCCTGAGCGCCGCGACTTCGAGCCCGGAATCGTCGGCGATCGCCATCAGGCCCGACGCGCGCGCGGCATGGCGCGCCTTGAGCAAGGCGTTCTCGACGAAGGTGGGTGCGCTTTCCTCTGGGGTCTGGTCGCAAAACTCGCTGACCAGGCGCACGCGCAGGCCCAGCGGTGCGAGCAAGGCCTGCATTTCGGCGAGCTTTTTGGCGTTGCGGCTCGCGAGCACCACCTCGCGCGTGTTCATCGCGTCAAGAGGCGAGCGCGCGGCGCTGCGCGTCGATCAGCTCGCGGATGCCGCTGCTGGCGAGATCGAGCAGGGCATCCAGCTCCTCGCGGCGGAAGGCGTGGCCTTCGGCGGTGCCCTGCACTTCGACGAACTGGCCGGCGTCGTTCATGACCACGTTCATGTCGCACTCGCAGTCCGAATCCTCGAGATAATCCAGATCGAGCACCGGCACGCCGCGGTAGATGCCCACCGACACCGCCGCGACCTGCCCGAACAGCGGATCGCGCTTGAGTGCGCCGCTGCGGCGCAGGCTGGCGACCGCATCGACCAGCGCGACGTAGCCGCCGGTGATGCTCGCGGTGCGGGTGCCGCCGTCGGCCTGCAAGACGTCGCAGTCCACCGTGATGGTGCAGCTACCGAGCGCGCTCAGATCCACGCAGGCGCGCAGCGAGCGGCCGATCAGGCGCTGGATTTCCTGGGTGCGACCGGACTGCTTGCCCTGTGCCGCCTCGCGGCGGCCGCGCGTGTGTGTCGCACCAGGCAGCATGCCGTACTCGGCGGTGACCCAGCCACCCTCCTTCTTCCACGCCGGACCGCGCTCTTCGACGCTGGCAGTGCACAGCACGCGCGTGTCGCCGAAGCTCACCAGCACCGAGCCCGCGGCGTGCTTGGTGTAGCCGCGCTCGATGCTGACCGCCCGCAATTCATCAAACCGGCGGCCAGAGGGGCGCGTCGTGCTCATCGGTCGGCTCCGCGTGGGCAGGCGGGATGGGCGCGGCGGGGCAACGGGATATTCGGCATGAGCGGGCGCGCAGAATCGCGGAGGGGCCGCGATTATAGGCGCTGGTCGTAGAATGCCGGGCATGAACACCGAAGAGCTGATCGAAACCTTCGAGTTCCTCGGCGATTGGGAGGAGCGCTACCGCTATTTGATCGACCTCGGCCGCAAGCTGCCGCCGATGCCCGAGTCGGAGCACGTCGATGCCAACAAAGTGCGCGGCTGCATGTCACAGGTGTGGCTCACGCACCGCGTCGAGCCGGGGGTGCCGCCGCGGCTGCACTTTCTCGGCGATTCCGACGCCCACATCGTCAAGGGTCTGATCGCGTTGTTGTTCCAGTTGCTCTCGGGCAAGACCGCGCAGGAGATCCTCGACACCGACGTGTCCGGCGTGTTCGAGCGCCTCGGGCTGGAGAGCCATATCTCGATGAACCGCCGCAACGGCTTCTACGCGATGGTCGAGCGCATCCGGCAGACCGCCCGGCAGTATGCCGGCGGCGCGGCATGATGCCGGCCTGATGCCCGGCTAGAATCCGGCTGGCATCGGCGCTGGATAGCCAACGGAGGGCGTGTCATGGGGACGATCGTTGCATTCGTGATCGGCATCTTCCTGCTGGTCACGGCATGGAAGGGCGTGGTCACCGTGCCGCAGGGCATGGAATACACCGTCGAGCGCTTTGGCAAGTACCGGGCGACGTTCACGCCAGGCTTTCACTGGCTGGTGCCTTACGTCGACCGCATCGGCCGCAAGATGAGCATGATGGAACAGGTGCTCGACGTGCCGTCGCAAGAGGTGATCACCAAGGACAACGCCATGGTCGGCGTCGACGGCGTGGTCTTTTTCCAAGTGCTCGATGCGCCCAAGGCCGCCTACGAGGTACACAACCTCGAATACGCGATCATGCAGCTCGCGCAGACCAATCTGCGTACGGTGATGGGCTCGATGGATCTCGACGAGCTGCTCAGCCATCGCGACGCGATCAACTCGCGCCTGCTCGGCGTGATCGACGACGCCACCACGCCCTGGGGGGTGAAGGTCACGCGCGTCGAAGTCAAGGACATCCGCCCGCCCGCCGATCTGGTCAACGCCATGGCGCGGCAGATGAAGGCCGAGCGCGACAAGCGCGCCAACGTGCTCGAAGCCGAAGGTCTGCGCGCCGCGGCGATCCTCAAGGCCGAAGGCGAGCGTCAGGCGCAGATCCTCGCCGCCGAGGCGCAAAAGCAGGAGCAGATCCTCGAAGCCGAGGGCCGCAAGGAGGCCGCGTTCCGCGACGCCGAAGCGCGCGAGCGCCTTGCCGAGGCCGAGGCCAAGGCGACGATGATGGTCAGCCAAGCGATCGCCAAGGGCGATGTGCAGGCGATCAACTACTTCGTCGCGACCAAGTACGTCGAAGCACTGGCGCGCATCGCCACCAGCCCGAACGAGAAGCTGGTGCTGATGCCGCTGGAAGCGGGCAGCGTGATCGGCGCGATCGGCGGCATCGCCGAAATCGCGAAGAAGGCCGGCTTCTCCGGGCCGTCGTCGTGACGATCGAGTTCTGGCACTGGCTGGCGCTGGGCTTCGGGCTGCTCGCGCTGGAGATGTTCCTGCCCACGGGCTTCATCCTGCTGTGGCTCGGTGTCGGCGCGATCACCGTCGGCGGTATCGCCTGGATCGTGCCTGGCATGGGCTGGGCCGTGGAGTTCGTGTTGTGGGGCGCGCTCTCGGTGATCGCGGTGCTGGCCTGGCGCAAGTTCAAGCCGCTGTCCTTCGAAAGCGAGCGCCCCACGCTGAACCGACGCGGACACGCTTACGTCGGGCGCACGTTCACGCTGGGCGAGCCCATGGTCAACGGCGTCGGCAAGCTGCGCATCGACGACTCGCAGTGGCGCATCGTCGGCTCGGACGCGCCGGCCGGCACGCGCGTGCGCGTCGTCGAGGTCGAGGGCACGACGCTCAAGGTGGAGAAGCTGGATTAACGAGCGCAGCCGGCAGGGACTCGGGCACCCGCACGAGATTCTGGGCGTCCAGGTCTCCGACAAGCTCTACTCGCTCGGCGAGGAGATCGCCCATGCGATCACGCATGGGCTGGGCATCGTGCTGTCCATCGTCGGACTCACGGTGCTGGTCGCGCGCGCGGCCCTGTACGGCGATGCCTGGCACATCACCGCCGTCAGCATCTTCGGCGCGACACTGGTATTGATGTATGCCGCGTCGACGCTGTACCACAGCATCCCGGCAAGCACGTTGCCGCGCAGCAAACGCGTGCTGCGCGTCATCGACCACTCACTGATCTATTTTCTGATCGCCGGCACTTACACCCCGTTCACGCTGGTGACGCTCAAGGGGCCTTGGGGCTGGAGCCTGTTCGCGTTCACCTGGGGTCTGGCGCTGGCCGGCGTCGCGTTCAAGGTCTTTGCCACCGGAAAGTTCGAGAGGCTATCGCTGGCCATCTATCTCGGCATGGGCTGGTGCGCGATCGCCGCGGTCGAACCCTTGCTGCAGAACCTCGAGCGTGGCGGTCTGATCCTGATGCTCGCCGGCGGCCTGACTTACAGCGGCGGTGTCGCCTTCTATGTCTGGGAGCGACTGCGCTACCACCACGCGATCTGGCATCTGTTCGTGCTCGCCGGCAGCGTGCTGCACTACTTCGCCGTGCTGTTCTACGTCGTCCCCGGTCCGGCGTGATGTCTCGCGCCATCGGCCGGCCCAGGCCGGATGGAGCGCTCGAATGGCGCGCTCAGCCGCCGTCGCGCAGCGGCAGGTGATGCACGTGCACGCCCGGCTCCCCGCGCAAGGCCAGGCGCAGCATCGCCTCGGCGACGTCCGCGCCGCGCACCGGCCGATAGCGGCGCAAAGGGCCGCGCAGCAACGGCGCGATCGCCGGTGCCAGGCGTTGCGCCAGATCCTCGGCTGGACGTGACTGGGCGCGCTCGCCGAGCAGCAGCGACGGGCGCAGGATGTGCACCGCCGCATAGTCGAGCTGGCTCACGGCCGCTTCCATGCGTCCCTTCACGCGCGAATAAAACGCCAGCGCGTGGCGCGACGCGCCCACCGCCGACACCACCAGGAACTGCTGCGCGCCGGCATGGCGCGCGACGCGTGCCAGGTCGACGACCATGCGGTAGTCCACATCCTCGAAGGCTGCGCGCGATCCGGCGACGGCCATCGTGGTGCCCAGGCAGCAGAACACGTCGTCCACCGCGAGCGCGTCGCCCAGAAGGTCGAGCTGCGCGTAGTCGGTGTGCAGCTCGCGCAGCCGGTCGTGTCGCACGCCCAGCGGCCGACGGGTCAGCGCGCGCACCTCACGGTACGCGGGATCGTGCAGCAGGCGCTGCAGCAACTGTGCGCCCACCAGGCCGGTCGGACCGGCGACCACCGCGGTTCGGTTCATGCGATGCTTCCCCCGATCATCGAATGCGGAGTCTAAGGGATGAGGCTGGGCTTCGAACTCGACCCACGCCTGGCCGCCGACACCCTGCCGGTCGGCGACGGGCCGCTATGCCGCGTGCTGCTGATGAACGACCAGCGCTATCCGTGGGTGATTCTGGTGCCGCGGGTGGCCGGGGTGACCGAGCTCTACCAGCTCACGAGCGCGCAGCAACGGCAACTGCTCGACGAATCGATGCGCCTGGGTGAACGGCTGATGGCGCACTTCGCCGGGCACAAGCTCAACGTGGCCGCGCTCGGCAACGTGGTCGCGCAACTGCACGTGCACCACATCGTGCGCTACCGCGACGATGCGGCCTGGCCGGCGCCGGTCTGGGGGCGGCATCCGCCGCAGCCGTATGGCGCCGAGGGGGCGCAAGCGCGGGTTGCAGAGTTGCGCCGCTTGCTCGATCTGGGCTGACAGCGCCTGTCGGGATCGCTGCGGGTGGTGTTGACGCGCGCGCAGGGTCAGGCCCTTGGGCTGTTCAGCCCTGGCCGTCCATGGCGCGACGGCGTGCGCCTTTGACCGCCCGGCCCGCGCTTGCCTGACTCGTCGTGACATCGAGGCACGACGCGCCGGGGGCGAGCGCCCCTTGGCCGGGCGTTCAGCGGCGTAGCGAGCTGTGCTCGCCAAGCACGCCGCTTCACCCCCCAGCTAGGGGGCGCGGGGTGGGGCGTGGCTCCCTAAAGTCGGCATCGTGCGCGAACACCCCCGTTCGCGCGCGGACCACAAGGGATACGGATCATGGGTATGCGGTTTTCTCGACGCGGTTCATGCCTGCGCGTTTGCGCAGCCATGGCCATCACATTGCTGGTCTCGGCGTGCAACGATGGCGAGGGCACGATCTCGCCCGCCGATGCCAACACGATGACGCAGGCACTGGAGATCAAAGTCGGCGACAGCCCGGTGCGCAAGCTCATCGGCGATTTGCCGACCGGTAGCAACCAGCCGGGAGAGCCTCTCGTCGAGCTCCAGGACGACGAGATCGAGGCGCGTGCCGGCACGACGGTCGACGTCGATCTGGTGTTCACCACCGACAGCGGCGTCGATATGAGCAAGATCTTCGCGAAGATCGGCAATGCCTCGCAGTACTTCGAGATCACGGTGTCCGCGGGCAGCAAGCGCGTGCTCTCCGGCAAGGCCGGGGTGAGCTACCCGGTGTCGATCACGATTCCGCGTTTCATCGCACCGGGCACGTTCTCGATCCGGTTCAGCGGCCAGAATGCTCAGGGCCTGAACTCCAACGCGGTGCAACTGCTGGTCAACCTGACGGCGGCCGCCGCACCGACGGCGACGCCTGCGCCGAGTGCCACGCCCACCCCCACGGCTTCGCCAACGGCGTCCCCGACGGCCTCACCGACGCCGAATCCGAGCGCCACGCCGACACCGACCGCGACGCCGACGGCAACGCCGAGCGCAACGCCGACGCCCACGCCGGGCACCGGCGGCAAGGCCACGGCCTGCCTGAATCCCGCATTGCTGGCTGTCGGCACGCGCGTCGTCGAGCAGGTTCGCTCGACCGACGGTCAGAGCGGCACCGACCTGACCACGACCTCGGACTCGGTGGTCATGCGTACCACCACTTTCAAGGGTAACGAGGCCGTCGAGACCGAGTCGGACGTCCAGGCCCGCTCGCAGCGCAATCCGCAAATCAACTCCGACTCGACGACGCGCAGCTACACGCGGCTCGACGGCAGCACGCTGAAGATCTTCGGCGTCGTCACCGAGGCGCAGACCCAGGCCGGCACCGTCACCACCACGATCTCGAACGACCCGCCGGCCGAGGAGCGCTTCGATCTGGATCCGGGGCAGAGCTACACGCAGACCTACACGACGACGCAGGAGGGCGGCTCGGTCGGTGGATTCCCGATTCCGCCGACGCAGACGCAGTTCACCGTGAAGACCACGTACAACGGCCAGGAACGCGTGACCGTGCCAGCGGGGACCTTCGACGCCTGTAAGTTCACCGATGAGACGACGGCGACCGTCAACGGCCAGACCTCGACCGGCAACACGACGACGTGGATCGCCGTGGGTAGCGGCCAGTTCCTCAAGTCGATCGCGGACGGCGACGTCAACGAGCTGATCAGCGCGTCGATCAACGGCGAGCCGGTCACCGGCGACTAAAAGCACCGCGCTTTGCGTATTTAGGCCGCCGGGCGATGCCCGGCGGCCTTTTTCGTGTCCGGCGCGCTAGACTGGCGCGCATCACACGCAAGGCTCCGGGGGGAGACCATGGGCACGAGAGGCGCAGCACTGTTGGGGCTGATGGTCGCGCTGCCGTTGCAGGCCTACGACGCGAAAGACGCCGAGGCGTTCTTTCCCAAATGGGGCGAGTACCCCGTACCGGATACGCCGTACCGTTCCGAGAACCGCTCGGTGTCGGTGTTCGATCTGATCGAGCGCAACCTCACCACCGGCATCTGGGAGGGTTCGCCCAAGGTGCAGGCCGAGCGTGAACGCTATGCCGCGGAGTTCTACGCCACGCTGGCCTCGCGCAAGGTCTGGCACGAGGGTCACGGCCAGGCCACGCACCCGTTCCAGGGGCCGATCGTCTGGGACATCGTGCCGATCCCACAGGCCGCGCCGCCGCCCTGCGACCAGCCGCAGCCCACCGGCTACGACGCCGACTCTTGTCGCTACGTCAACTCATTGTTCAAGGATTTGGAAAAGCGTGATCCCGAGGCCGCGCGAAAGGCGCGCGAGATCGTGCGCCGTGGCCGCGACGTCTGGTTCAAGGGCACTTTCGGCAACCAAGACGAGGAATACCTGCATCTGGCCCGCACGGTCGGTCGCGAGAACGTCTGGTATCCGTGGCTGGACACGCGCACACGTCCGTATCGCTTCACCAAGTGGGGCATGATCAACGACCCGGACTGTGAGCAGGGTGATGCCAGCACCAACTGGTACGACAAATGTCCGGACCCGCACAGCTCCGGCGTGCTCGGCTATCGCAAGTACTACGCCGATCCGCTCAAGAACGAGAAGGGCGAGATCGTGTTCGACCCGGCGACCTCGCCTTACCGCGAAGACGAGCTGCGCAAGAACCTGCGCTACGTGCTCGGCGGCCCCTGCGTGCAATGCCACGTCGCCTTCGATCCGACCAATCCGCCGAAGAATCCCAACGAGCCTGAGTGGGAGAACATCCACGCGCTGATCGGCAACCAGTACACGATGCAGCCGATGCAGTACGTGATGGGCACGCCCGAGGATAGCCTCGCGCGCCAGGTGCTCGGCCGCGGCCATCGCGTCGGCACCATCGACACCTCACTGGTGGCCTCGGACTTCCAGCACAACCCGGGCACGCAGAACAACGTGATGGACTTCTTCAACAAGCGCCTGTTCGAAGAAGACATGAAGCACCCGGTGACCGGCGAGATCCGCAAGGCGCGCACGCGCGCGGTGCTCAAGGGCGGCGAGGATTCGGTGGGCGAACACCTCGCGCTGATCCGCGTCTACGTCAACATCGGCATGTGCACCGAAGAATGCTGGACGCCGAATTTCCCGGTGCCCGGCAGCTTCTTCGGCGAGAAGGCCCGGCAAAAGCCCTTCCGCATCGCCCAGTGCGCGAAGGACTGCGAGGCCTGGAACCACGCCGACGCCAAGATGCCGGACCTCGCCGCCTTTTTGATGACCGGTGGGCCGACCTATCTGCTCAAGGCCGTCGATGTCGACGGCACGCCCGGCAGCGCCTTCGTCGATTTGAGCAAGGTCCCGCAGGGGCGCAAGGTGTTCGCGCGCGAGTGCGCGCAGTGTCACAGCTCGAAGGTCGCGCCCGACAACATCCGCGCCGACAAGGAGGCGCTCGCGCGCTTCTACGAGGGCCATGTGTTCGGCAGCGAGCAGTTCTGGGAACTGGAGTTCAGCGAAGAGGAGCGCAACAGCGAAGCGTTCAAGGCCAAGTATCTCGTCGCCGACGCAAGCGGCAAGCTGCGTCCGCGCCAGTTCGCCAAGGACGGGGTTTTCGGGCAGGACTGGCTGTCGAACGACGAGCCGGTGCCGTTCCACATCATCGGCACCAACCGCTGCCGCGCGCTGCACGACAACCACAACGAGGGTCACATCTGGGAGGAATTCTCGTCGGAAACCTACAAGCAGCGGCCGTCGCCGGGCGCCGAACCCAACGTGATCAACCGCATGGTGCCGCTCATCGGCGGCACGCGCGTGCCGGGTGAGCGCGTCATCGAGGGTGGGCCGGGCTATCTGCGCAATTTCTCGTTGCTCTCGGTCTGGGCCACGGCGCCTTTCCTGCACAACAACGCGATCGGCGAACTGACCTATCTCGACGACGGCGAAACCATCGACTACACCGTCGCCGGACGCATCAAGCAGTTCGAGATGGCCTACGCGGAACTGATGCTGTCCGACAACCCCGCCGACACCCCGCATCGGCCGCAGAAGATCAGCGTCACCGACCGCGACATCAAGCTCGCGCCGCGCGAGGATCAGCAGGGCTTCATCAAGCTGCCGGTCGCCGCCGGCACGCCGATCGCAAACTTCACCAGCTCCGACCCGCACAAGCCGCTGTTCATGAAGTGCGACGATGCAGTCGAGAACAAGGGCCACCAGTTCGGGATCTCGCTGTCCGACGAGGACAAGCTCGCGCTGCGTGAGTTTCTGAAGATTCTGTGAGCTCGCGAACCGTGTGTGCCCTCGCCGCCGTTTGCCGTCCACGCGGGCCTGCCCACGGCTGCACATGCGCATCCTGAGCGTCGCGCTGCTGCTGCTTTTCGCCGCGGCGATCTGGTGGGGCCTCGGCCGCGAATCCGACGGCGAGCAGGTCTCGGTCGTTTCGCGCGCGGCCGAAGTGGCCGCGCAGGGGGATTCGCTGTCCGCGCGTGCCATTCCCAATGACGATCTACCGCCGGACGGCACACGCTCGCTGTTCGATCACCTGGTCGCGCAGAACGACGCTCTGCCCTATCCCTTCGAGGACCTGGTCGCGATGATCCAGCGCCAGGCCGGCGTGGAATCCACGCCGGTGATGCTGGCGATACCGCTCGGGCGCTCGCTGCTCAAGGCACAGGCCGACTTCCATCGCCCGCGCGTGCTCTACGCCGCCGACTTCGATGGCACCAACACACCGGCCAGTCTCGGCGTCGCGGCGCGCGCTCGCCTGTTCCTCGGATTCGTCGAGAACGCGCGCGAGATCGAGGTCATCAGCTACAACGAGGCGGCCGGCCGCTACGAGTTCCAGCTCGTGCAGGACTACGCCGCCGATGGCCAGCGCCGCATCGTCTACGCGCGGCGCGCGGTGTGCATGACCTGCCATCAGGGCGGCGCGCCGATCTTTCCGCAGCGGCCGTGGAACGAGACCAACGCCCAGGCGGGCATCGCCGCAGGCATCCGTGCCGCCCGCGGCGAGGCACCTTATCTGGGTGTGCCGCCGCAGGTGCCGCTGGCGATTCCCGAACGCTTCGACGAGCTGACCGATGTCGGCGCCTTCACCGTCACCCTGCAGCGCCTGTGGATCGACGGCTGCGGGGGTGACGCCACCTGCCGGCGGACGATGCTGCGCCTCGGCCTGCGCTACGCGAGCAACCCCGGCGCTTTCGATGCCGATGCCGACGAGGCGCTTGGCCTGCGCGCGATGCAGGCGGCGCACTGGCCGGCCGACGGCATCGGCGTGCCGGAATCCGATATTCGCAATCGCGATCCGCTCGCCGAAGCGCGTGGCTGGCGCGCGCGGCTGCATGCGTGGCTCACCCCGGCGCCGGACCCCGACGCCGGCGCGAAGGACAATGAAGACCTCGACGCCTTCGACCGTCTGCCGAAGCTGCCGGCCGAACTCGATCCGCTGACGCCGCGCGCACCCAAGCGCAGGCTCGCCGCCGACGCCCTCGATGGCGTCTACGGCGTCGCCGCCCTGTTCAGCGCCGACGATCTGCGCATGCTCGAAGCCGCCAGCGGCCACGAGCCGCGGCGCCTGGACGCGGCGGTAGACGCCTTGCCCGACGCGCTGTTCGACGCCGCGCCGCTGTCGCGCGTGCGCCTGCTGCAGGCGTTGCTGACGCAACTCGGTGCGCCGGTTCCCGAGTACTGCTGCCTCGACACGAGCGCGATGTCGGCGCCGGTGGCGCTGTCCGCCCCGCAGCTGACGCTTGCTGCGGGCTCACCGCTGCAGCCATTTGCCGAGTACTGCTTCAGTTGTCATCGCGGCAATCCGGCGGCGCGGCTGGACTTCATGTCCGGCGACACCGAGGCCGCCGTCGCCGCGAACATCCGCGGCAAGCCCGAGATTCGCGACGCGCTCGACTGGGCGCGTTATGAAAACACCGCGCAGGCGTCCAAGCTGATGCCGCCGGCGGACTCGGCCGAGTACGCGCGCATGCGCGCCGCTCTTGCCCGCGACCCGCAGCTCTTGGCGCGCATGCGCGAACAGGTACCGGGACTGTTCGATTTCTGAACGTGAGATCTGAAGACGTGAGACGTGCGACGGTGCTCCTGGCAGTCTTGATGAGTCTCGGCAGCGGCGCAGCCCAAGCCGAGCCGGCCTTCGCGCGTCTGTACAAGCAGCAATACGGCTACACGCCCTCGTGCAACGCCTGCCACAAGGACGGTGGCGGCACGCCGGTGAACGGCTACGGGCAGCAGTACAAGGACGCCGGCATGACGCTGGCGGCCTTCGGCACCATCGCCGGACTCGATGGCGACGGTGACGGCTTCGCCAACGATGCCGAATCGCGGGCCAGGGCCAATCCTGGCGACGCGCGCTCGACGCCGGATAACAAGGGCGACTGGCTCGACACCGCGAGCCTGATCCCGCGCGAGGTGCAGGCGGCGTTTCCCGGCGTGCGCGCCTATCTGCCCCGCGATGCGGTGCTCACCGATGCCGACATCGCACGCGCAAGGTCGATGGGCGCCGAACTGAGCCGTGACGACGAGAACACCATCTACATTCCGCTCGAAAACCAGCGCCCGGTGGGCACCGCGCTGATCTTCCCGGTCGCGCACGGCGACAAGACCTTCTTTCTGCTGATGACCACCGACCGACAGTTGCGCATCACCGGCGTCGTTCCGCTGAACACCAACCAGGTGCCGGCGGCCGCGCGTGCGGAGCTGTACCGCGGCTATACCGGTGTGGCGCTCGATGCGCTGCCGGCCGCCCAGGGCGAGGGGCTCGCCGCCGACATCGCCCGTGCGGTGAAAAACGCCGGCACGCTAGTCTACGTGCGTTTGAAGGGCGCCTGAAGATGAGCCCGCGCCGCGCCCGTCTGATCGAGCTGCTGCTCGCGCTGCTGCTCATCGCCGCGATCGCCGGCACACGCGTGCTCGCGCAGGCCGCGGCGGAGCAGGACCTCGCCGCCGAAGCCGCCGCGCAGGTTGCCGACGACGACTTCGATTTCTTCAGCGACGCGCCGGTGACCAGCAGCGACATCGTCGAGCTGCCACTGCCGCCGTCGCGCTGGATCAGCGTCGGCGGCCCGCTCGCCTTGATCGCCTTCTTTTTTTTGCTGATCGGCTTCTTCTGGTGGATGGTGCCGTTCCAGGCACACACGCTGGACATCAACCTGCACCACCTGCCCACCGGCGTGAAACGCGGCATCGCCATGGCCACCGTGCTGTTCGGCATCGCCTTTGCGTTCGGCGCGTCCGAGATCTGGTACCAGCTCCGCCTGCACGGCAGCGCCGAGGCCTATTTCGCGCAGATGTCGCTAGGCAAGCTGATCGCGTTCACGCATGCGCACCTGTTCGGCTTCACCACCAGCTTCTTCATCATCGGCATCCCGTTCTCGCTGCAGTTCAACCATCTGTGGCCGTACCAGTGGGTGTTTCCGATCGGCCTGTCGGCGTCGCTGACCGACGTGATCTCGTGGTGGGGCATCAAGTATCTGGCGCCGAGCTTCGAGTGGGTGTCGGTGTTCTGCGGCATCCTGTTCTCGCTCAGCTATCTGTACATGCTGGTCGGCCTGCTCCGGGTGCTGCTGTTCCCGGAGGTCGTCTGGATCACCGACAAGGACGCCAAGGAGCGGCTCGGTCGCCGTCGCGCGCTGCGCGAGGCGTCCCGTCACCACGAGGGCGATTACTGATCGCCGCGCCCGACGCCGTGCAGACCGCATCGTTCGGCCGCAGGCGTCCGGTAAAATCCGCCTCTGCGATCGCATAACGACTTGTGGGGAGCACGAACCATGAACTACTTCGTCACCGGAGCCACCGGTTTCATCGGTAAATTCCTGCTCGAAGAGCTGCTCAAGCGCGAGGACGCCAAGGTCCACGTGCTGGTGCGCGAGTCGTCCAAAAACAAGGTCGAGGCGCTACGCGAACGTTACGGCGCCGCCGGCAAGCGCGTACTGCCGGTGTACGGCGACATCACCCAGCCGGGCCTGGTCGCGCCGGAGGATTTCAAGAGGCTCAAGGGCAAGATCGACCACGTCTTTCACCTCGCCGCCGTCTATGACATGAACATGGACGACGCCACCGGCGATCGCATCAACAACGAGGGTACGCGCAATCTCGTCGCCTTCTGCAACGAGCTCGGCGGCAACGTGCGCCTGCATCACGTCTCCAGCGTCGCCGTCGCCGGCGGCGATTTCGTCGGTCGTTTCACCGAGGAGATGTTCGACGAGGGCCAGCGCCTGGGCCATCCGTACTTTCGCACCAAGTTCGAGTCGGAAAAAATCGTGCGCGACGAGGCGCGCGTGCCGTTTCGCATCTACCGCCCGGGTGCCGTCGTCGGTCACTCCCAGACCGGCGAGATGGACAAGATCGACGGCCCCTACTACTTCTTCAAGACCATCCAGAAGATCAGCTACTCGGTGCCCAAGTGGTTGCCGCTGGTCGGTGTCGAAGGCGGGCACGTGCCGCTGGCGCCGGTGGACTATGTGGCCAAGGCGCTCGACTACATCGCCCACCAGGACGGGCTCGACGGCGAATGCTTCTGCCTGATCCAGTCGCGCTCGCCCACCGTCGGCGAGCTACTCCAGACACTGTTCGAGGCCGCGCACGGCCCGCACTTTGCCAAGAAGTTCGAGCTGCCGCCGGTCCCGGCCCCGGTCAAGCAGATCACCAGCGAAGTCGGCGCGCGCATCCCCGACGCCGTGCGACGGCGCATCTCGCGCGCCATCGGCGTGCCGGTCTCGGTGCTCGGTTATGTGTTCAACCAGGCCGTGTTCGATGACAAAAACGCGCGCAAGGCCCTCAAAGGGTCCGGCATCCAGTGCCCGGACATCCGCGACTATGCGGACAAGCTCTGGGCCTACTGGGAGCTGCATCTCGACCTGCACGTGAAGGTGCCCGAGCGTGCGGTGCACAAGCTCGCCGGCAAGGTCGCCGTGGTCACCGGTGCCTCGTCGGGCATCGGCTTCGTCGTCTCCAAGAAGCTCGCGGCCGCCGGCGCCAAGGTGATCCTGGTGGCGCGCACCAAGGAAAAGCTCGACGAGACGCGCATGGTGATCGAGAAGATGGGCGGGGAGGCTTACGTCTACCCCTGCGATCTCAACGACATGGCGGCCATCGACGATTGCGCGCAGAAAATCCTCAAGGACTTCGATCACGTGGACATCCTCGTCAACAACGCCGGTCGTTCGATCCGCCGCGCGGTGTTCGAATCGCTGGACCGATTCCACGATTTCGAGCGCACGATGCAGCTCAACTACTTTGGCGCCGTGCGCATGATCCTCAACTTCCTGCCCGGCATGGCCAAGCGCAAGAGCGGGCAGATCATCAACATCAGCTCCATCGGCGTACTCGCCAACGCCGCGCGCTTCTCCGCGTATGTGGCGAGCAAGGCGGCGCTCGACGCCTTCTCGCGTTGCCTATCGGCCGAAGTCAAGCACCTGAACATCGACGTCACCGCGATTTACATGCCGCTGGTGCGTACGCCGATGATCGCGCCGACCAAGCTCTACGATTACGTGCCGACCTGGAGTCCGGAAAAGGCCGCCGACACGGTGATGAAGGCCATCCTCGACCGCCCCAAGTCCATCGCCACGCCCCTGGGCACCGCCGCGGCGATCAGCTACGCACTCTGGCCCAAGGTCAACGACTACATCCTCAACAAGGGCTTCAACCTGTTCCCGTCCTCGAGCGCTGCCAAGGGGCGCAAGGACGGCGCCAAGCCCACGCTGGAACAGGTGGTCTTCGCCAACCTGTTCAAGGGCGAGTACTTCTAACCGTCCTGCTCCCCTCTCCCTCCGGGAGAGGGGTCGGGCGTGAGGGAAGGCGCCTGCGCAACCGGCCGTGGCCTGCCCTGCCGCCGAAAATGCGCCACCAGCTCCGCGCCGATGTTTGGCTACGCGCCGGACGGCGTGACGGTGCAGGTGCACGGCGACGGCCCTTTCAACCAGGCCTGGGTCCACCCTGCGTTCTCCCTGGAGTGGATGCCCCCCGTATCCGGCTTCGGCACGGCCCCTCCCTCTATGTTCGCGTTCCGCAAGGGCGACACGGTCTCCACGCCACGCGGATCGGGTGAGGTTTTGCAGGGGTACCGGACCGGCAACAACATCCAGTACGAGATCTATTCTGCGGAGCGCGGCCTCTTCATGGCTGACGAAAAGGACATGAAGCGCGCGCCTGCTGAGGGGCAGCAACGGTGACGCCCAACAACGCGTTCTAGCGGAAGCCCAACCGCTGTGCGGTTGGGGCCCCTCGGCCGCTATGCGGCCTCGGCTTTGCTCAACACGGTGTTGGGGGCCGTGCTCACAGGTTGCGTATGGGAGAAGCTTGAGTGTCGCGATCGTTGACCGGGCTCGTTACGATCGTCCTCGCACTTGGTTGTAGCGAACAGCCGCAAACTCCGGGCGTCGCAACTCGTGGCGCGGAGCTTATTGCAGTTGATTCCATGGCGTCGGCCGCCCTCGATGAGCGAGTAATTCCCGGCCTTTCTCTCGTCGTTTTGCAGGGCGACGAGACCATCTTGGCGAAGGGGTACGGGTTTGCCGACGAGGCTCGGCAAGTGCCCGTGTCCGCGACGACGGTGTTCCAACTCGGATCGATCAGCAAGCAGTTCCTGTCAGCATTTGTCCTTCGGTTGGCCGAACGAGGCGTTCTGTCGCTCGATGACCCGGTGATCAGACATCTCCCGGAATTCACACGGCTACCGCCTGAAATGCGCGTCCGGCACCTTCTCAATCACACGTCGGGAATCCGCGAACCGTTCACGTTTCCCGAGTATTCCGCTGGCATCGAGGATCTCAGACGAAGTGCCGAGGAGCTCGTTTTGCTCCTACGACGAGCCCCCGTCGATTTCGCTCCGGGGTCGAGATGGTCGTACAGCAATGCGAACTACATGATCCTCGCCGTCCTGGTCGAGAGGATCGCGGGCAAGTCCTACGAGCGCCAGCTCGCCGACGAGTTCTTTCAACCGCTTGGTCTGTCTTCCCTTCGCCCGTGCACCCCTCTCCCACAAGAGCGAAACGCGGCCCGGGGCCATGTGCTGCAAGGTGGGGCCATTGTGCCCGCGGCGCCTGAGAACATGAACTGGATTCGCGGTGACGGCGGGTTGTGCGGCAATGCTTTGGACGTGGCCAAGTGGACCCGATTGCTGGCGACCGGAAGAGTCGTGACCCCGGAGTCATATCGGCAGATGGTCGCGCCCACGCGCCTCGCGGACGGTCGCCTCGCCGACTACGGGTTTGGCCTGTCGCTCGTCACACCCGATGGCCGCCGCAAGGTCGCTCACAATGGCGCGATGCTCGGCGTGGGCGATCCTGGAGTGCGGGCGCGTCCGCTGCCGCCGGAGATGAGGCGGCGGGTCGTGGGTCGATACGACATCGGGGTGTTCGAGTTACGAATCGTGGAGCGCGACGGACAGCTCTGGCTTGAGATGCCACCGCCCGGCCCCACGACCAGGCTGCGGTATCTCGGACATGGGGAATTCGCGTGCGAATCCGATCCCGATGCGTGTCGGCTGACGGTCGGCCACCGCGATGGGCCCGCCGAGGACCTGCGGATCTTCATGGGTGCGATGCATTGGTATGGCGTACGACTACCGTGACACCGTCGTGCCGCGAACCCCTCCATCGCGCGGTCAGCCGCCGGCATCGTGTTACCGGCCGGCGCTCGACAGGCGCCGCAGGACGTCGTGGAAGATCGCGACGAGGCTGTCCCAGCTCGCGCCCTGCGGTGCGACGACGTCGAAGTGGCCGCCGTTGGCATCGGTGTGAATGGTCACGCTGTCGCCGGCGCGACGCGCGCGGTCGGCGTACTGCGCGAGCGTCTCCGGCGGCACGATGGCATCGTGCGCGCCGTGCAAAAACCACTGCGGCACGCCGAGTGGCAGCAGCGCCACCGGCGAAACCTGCGCGTAGCGCGAGGGTACTTGGCTGGGCTCGCCGCCGAGGACCTCATCGACCATGCTGTGACAGCTATTGCGCGGACCGACGCGGTACTTTTCCAGATCGGTGATCGCGGCCAGGCCGACGACACCGTGGATCGGCAGCGGCTCGTCGACGTACAGCGGGCTGCCCTGCGGCATCTGCCGGCGCGCCGCCAGCCATAGCGCGAGCTGGCCACCAGCCGAGTGGCCGACGGCGATGACGCGGCGTGCATCGACCGGGTAGTAGTCGGCGAGTACGCGCACGTAGTCGGCTGCGAGCGCGACATCGGTGAAGGTCGTCGGCCAGCCGCCGCCATCGTCACCACCGACGCGGCGGTACTCGATCAGCCAGGTGGCGAAGCCCAGCGTGTTCAGTGCGGCGGCGAGCGGCCGCATGTAGCCGAGGTCGTAGCCGGCCCCCCAGCAGCCGCCGTGGATCAGGATCGCCAGCGGATGCGGCCCCGGCCCCGCCGGCAGGCGCAGCTCGCCAAACTGCTGCGGCGCGTTGCCGCCGTAGGGCAGCGGGTCGCGCTGCGGCGGCGGGGCCTTGAGCGCGATCAGTTCGCTCCAGCTCAGCGGCCGGTCGATGTCGTCGTCCGGCTCGATCTTGGTCACGCAGGCGCCGAGCGCGAGCGCGCATGCGGCGGCCATCGACAGCGTCAGGGTCTTGTGCATGTCTTCGGTTTCCCCGGATTGCGCGCTTTAGGTCACCTGCCGGCGCGTCTCGAAGCGCGCATCCTGCCAGAACCCGTCGCGCATGATCTGGTGCAGGCGCTCGGCGGCGTCCCAGGCGTCGACGTGGCGCAGGTAGGCGGGCGCGAAGCCCAGGCGCAGGATGTCGGGTGCGCGAAAGTCGCCGATGACGCCGAGCTCGATCAGCGCCTGGCAGATCGGCCAGGCGCGCGCGTGACGCAGGCTCACCTGCGAGCCGCGCTGCTCGTGCGCGAGCGGTGTCAAGAGCTCGAAACCGTGTTCGGCGAGCCAGGGTTGGCAGCGTGCGATGAACAGGTCGGTCAGCGCCAGCGACTTGCGCCGCAATGCGGCTGCATCGAGTCCCGCCATCAGATCGACGCCCGCCGCGAGCGCGACCAGGCTCAGGATCGGCGGGGTGCCGCACTGCAACTGCGTGGCGCCGGCCGCCGGTGTGTAATCCGGGCGGAAGGCGAACGGCTCGTGGTGGCCGAACCAGCCGGCCAGCGGCGAACGTGCCTCGGCATGCCAGCGCCGCGCCATGTACGCGTAGGCCGGCGCGCCGGGACCGCCGTTCAAGTACTTGTAGCCGCAGCCGACGGCAAAGTCGGCGTTCGCGGCGGCGAGATCCACCGGCACCGCGCCGGTCGAATGGGCGAGGTCCCAGACCACCAGCGCGCCGCGCGCGTGTGCGGCCGCGGTGATGCGCGCCATGTCGTGCATCGCGCCGCTGCGGTAGTCGACGTGGCTCAACGTCAGCACCGCGGTGTCGTCGTCGAGCACCGAGGCCGGGTCCTCGACGAGCTGCGCGCGCTCGACCGTGCGCAGGCGGTGCGTGCCGGTCCAGCCGGTGAGGTTCTGCGCGACGTACAGATCGGTCGGAAAGTTGCCGGATTCGGTGACGATGCTGCGCCGCTGCGGCCGCAGGCGCAGCGCGATCGCCAGCAGCTTGAACAGGTTTACCGAGGTCGAATCGGCCACCGCGACCTCGTCGGGCTGCGCGCCGATGAGCCCGGCGATGGCGGCGGCGACACGCGGCGCAAGCCCGATCCAGCCGGCGCCGTTCCAGGCGCCGACGAGCTGGCGGCCCCAGCCGTCTTGCAGCGCCTGCTGCAGCCGCGCCGGCGTCGCCGCCGGCATCGCGCCCAGCGAGTTGCCGTCGAGATAGATCAGGCCTGGCGGCAGCGCGAAGGCCTCGCGCACCGACGCCAGCGGGTCGGCCGCATCCAGCGCCGCGCAGGCCTCGCGCGAGGGGACGATCGACGGATCGATGGATGCCTGCGGCTTCGACACGAGGGGCTCGGACACGGGACGGGGCAGCGGACATTGTAGGGAGCCGCGACGGCGCCACCGAAACGCTGACTGCGTCACCTCAGTGCCGCGCGCAAGCGTCAATCTGCGCGCGGTCAACACCGTGACGCGCCGACCGCGCAGGGCCTCGGTCGTCGACGACGAGTGCAGCGGCTCTACCGAACGCGCGCGTCCCGGCATCGGCTGCGCGGAGTACCCAAGCCGGGCCGCGAGCAACGGCAGCGAAAGCGGCCGCGCGAAGAACCGGCGCGTCGAGATCGTCGTGCAGTAGAGACGAAGACGCCCGCGTCAGCGGGCGTCTTCGATGCTGCAGTCCGGCTCAGGCGCTGCGCGCGTGCCGCAGGCGGCGCTGTTCGACGGCGTTGGCGAGGTGGCGCAGCAGCTCGGCGGTGTCGTCCCAGTGGATGCAGGCGTCGGTGATCGACTGGCCGTAGGTCATCTTGTCGCGCGGGCCGATCTCCTGCCGGCCTTCGACCAGGTGCGACTCGATCATCACGCCGATGATGCGCTCGTCGCCGCCGGCGATCTGGTGGGCGACATCGTGACCGACGATGATCTGGCGCTTGTGCTGCTTGTTCGAGTTGGCGTGGCTGAAGTCGATCATCACCTGCGGCCGCAGGCCGGCCTTGGTCAGCGCGGCACAGGCGGCGTCGACGCTCTTGGCGTCGTAGTTGGTGCCGGCGCTGCCGCCGCGCAGGATGATGTGGCAGTCCTGGTTGCCGGTGGTCTCGAAGATCGCCGAGTGGCCCTGATGCGTCAGCGACAGGAAGTGGTGCGGATGCCTTGCCGACATCACCGCGTCGACGGCGACCTTGACGCTGCCCTCGGTGCCGTTCTTGAAGCCCACCGGGCACGACAGCGCCGAGGCCAGCTCGCGATGCAACTGCGATTCGGTGGTGCGCGCGCCGATCGCGCCCCAGGCGACCAGGTCGGTGAGGTACTGCGGCGTGAGGATGTCGAGGTACTCCACGCCCGCGGGCACGCCCATCTCATTGAGCTGCAGCAACAGCTTGCGGCCGATGCGCAGGCCCTTGTTGATGTCGAAGCTGTCGTCGAGGTCGGGATCGTTGATCAGGCCCTTCCAGCCGACGGTGGTGCGCGGCTTTTCGAAATACACGCGCATGACCACCAGCAGATGCCGGGCGAGCTGCTGGCGCACCGGCAGCAGGCGCTGCGCGTACTCGAGTGCGGCATCGGTGTCGTGGATCGAGCAGGGTCCGACGACGACCAGCAGGCGATCGTCCTTGCCGTAGAGGATGTCCTGGATCTCGCGGCGCGTATCGAAGACGGTCTTGGATGCGGCATCGGTCAACGGCAGCTCGGCCTGGACCTCGGCAGGGGTGGAGACCTCGCGGATCGAGCGAATCCGGGTGTTTTCGGTGACGAAGCGCATGACACGGACCATCCGCAACACGGACAAGGGCGGGGATGCTAGCAGATCGAGCCTCGACCGACACCGCCGCAAACGGATGAGCCGGCGCCCGATCCGGGGCACAATGCCAGATCTTTGAACAGCCGGGACTCCGATGCTTCGATATCTGTCTGCGATCGCCGCCCTGTTCGTGCTCGCCGCCGCTCCTGTATGGGCCGGCGATGCCTTCGTGTTTGCTGCCTTCAACCAGGCCACGCTGGCGCGACATGCGCCGCTGCCGGCGCCGCAGGGCGACGGCAGCGCCGCCGACGGCGGGCGCGTGACGCTGGACTGGACCAGCGAGAGCCACTTCGAGCAGGCCGGCGAGGAGTTCCTGCTGCTCGATGGCGAGATCCTGCGTCTGGGGCTGGCGCTGCGCCGGACCTGGGCTGGCCTACAGTGGAGCGCGGAACTGCCGCTGCTGGTCACCGGCGGCGGCGTGCTCGACTCGATGATCGAAAACTGGCACGACTGGTTCGGCCTGCCCAACGGCGGCCGCGACCAGATCGCGCGCGATCAGTATCGCTATCAGTACCGGATCGGCGAGGCGACGGTCTTGGATCTCGATGGCAGCGATACCGCGCTTGGCGATCTGCGCCTGGGCGTCGCCCGCTGCGTCGACGATGGCGGCTGCTGGCACGCGCTCGCACAACTGCCGACCGGCGACGCCGAGCGCCTGCTCGGCGGCGGCACCGGCGTCTCGGCCTGGTACGAGCGCGCCTACCGCCTGGGCACGCGCTGGTCCGGCGCGCTCGCCGCGGGCGCCGGCGCGGTGCGTGGTGACGGCCCGCTCGAGGATCGGCAAAAGCCGCTGCTGCCGTTCGGCTGGGCCTCGCTGGGCTATGCGTTCACGCCGGCCTGGCAAGCCGGCGCGCAGCTCTACGCGCACGGCCCGCTGTACGAGGACAGCCAGCCCGATGCCTTCACCCGCAGCGGTCTGCAGGTCGTCTTCGGCCTGCGCTACCGCAGTGGGAACGGCGTCTGCTGGCAGCTCGCGGTGCAGGAAGATCCCATCACCAAGTCCTCACCGGACTTCGTCATCCACATGGCCGCGGACTGGTAGGCTGCGGCAGATGCCGACGGAGATGCCGATGCGTGCGAGTCTTGCAAGCCTGATTCTGCTGGTCGCCGCCGATGGCGCTCACGCCGCCGGCAGCGGTGCGGCCGGCCTGCGTCTGGGCAGCGGCGGCATCAGCGCCGAATACGCGCATCCGCTTTCCGAGCGCTTTGCGGTACGCGGGGCATACAGCTTCGGCACGCTCGGTCTCAAGCTCGATGAGAACGGCGTGGACTACGACGCAGACCTGCGCTACCGCGCGCTGCTCGCGGCGTTCGACTTGCGGCCCTTCACCGGCGGGTTTCGCGTCAGTGCCGGTGTCTGGAGCCGGCCGCCGGACATTGCGCTGCGCGCGCAGGGCGAGAATCAGCGCATCCCGCTCGGGGCGCGCGAGTACACCGCCAGCGGGCGCATCGATGGCGATGTCGATCTGGGCAGCGCGGCGCCGTTTCTGGGCATCGGTTGGGGTGGCGGTCCGGCGGGCCGCGGCTTCGGCTTGAGCTTCGAGGCCGGGGTGATGTTCGCCGACGCGCCGGGCGTGAGCTTGCGCGCCGAGGGGCGCGCCTGCGATTCGACGCTTTTCGCCTGCAACCCCGACGGCCTGAGCGGCTTCGACGTCAACGACCCCGCCGATCCGCGCGCACAGGCCTTCCGCAACGAGCTCGAAAACGAGGAGCGCGCACTCGAGGAGGATCTCGACGGTCTGCGCTATTTCCCGGTCGTCAACCTCGGGTTGCACTACCGCTTTTAGATGACGCCGGCGCTGCGCAAGGTCGCGATCTGCTCGGCCGCAATGCCGAACGCGGCGAGGATCTCGTCGGTGTGTTCGCCGCGTCGCGCCGGCGGACGCTGTACCGCACCCGGCGTGCGACTGAAGCGCGGCGCCGGTGCCGGCTGGGTGACGCCGTCGATGTCGATGTAGGTCCGTCGGGCCTGGTTGTGCGGATGCTGCACGGCCTCGTCCCAGTCGAGCACGGGTGCGAAGCAGCAGTCGGTTCCTTCGAGCAGTGCACACCATTCGTCGCGGGTCTTGCTGCGGAACAACTCGGCGAGGCGCGGCTTGAGCGTCGCCCACCGTTTCGGGTTCAGGTGCTGGTCGATGTCGATGTCGGTGAGGCCGACCTTCTCGCAGAATAGCTTGAAGAAATGCGGCTCGAGCGCGCCGAAGGCGACGAACTTGCCGTCGGCACAGGCGTAGCAGTCGTAAAAATGCGCGCCGCCGTCGAGCAGATTCGAAGCGCGCCGATTGCTCCACAACCCGTCGGCCTTCATGCCGAGGATGATCGAGCTCAGCAACGCGGTGCCGTCGGTCATCGCCGCATCGACCACTTGCCCCTGGCCGGAGCGCTGTGCTTCGAGCAGCGCGCAGACGACGCCGAATGCGAGCAGCATGCCGCCGCCACCGTAGTCGCCGATCAGGTTCAGCGGCACCGGCGGCGGCGCATCGGCGCGGCCGATCGCGTGCAGCACGCCGGTGATCGCGATGTAGTTCAGATCATGGCCGGCGGCCTTGGCCAGCGGCCCGGTCTGGCCCCAGCCGGTCATGCGGCCGAACACCAGCTTGGGATTTTTTGCGAGACAGACCTCGGGCCCCAGGCCGAGACGCTCCATCACGCCGGGACGAAAGCCCTCGATCAGCGCATCGGCTTTCTCGACCAGCCGCAGCAGCAGCGCGAGCCCCTGTGGATGCTTCAGATCGACGGTGATCGAGCGGCGGCCGCGCGTGGTGACATCGAAGCGCGGATGTGAGTATCCGATCGGCGCCTGCGCCGACTTGGCCTCGACGCGGACGACCTCTGCACCCATGTCCGACAGCATCATCGCCGCGAACGGTCCGGGGCCGATGCCGGCCATCTCAATGATCGTGTAACCCGCAAGCGGTCCGCTGGCCATGGCCGTGGTCTGAGCTCGGTTCGAAGACATGGGGGCCTATCATGCCCTGGTCCGGCGCCGGCTGCCGGAGGCGAAGCCGGCAAGCGCGCGCGACGGCAGCGCGCATCCGGGTCACGGCGAGCCCGGCGGCGGCAGGTCGTCGTCGACGTCGTCGCAGCACGGCGGCTCGTACGGCAGCGCGCGGCTGCCGAGGGTGACCGAAGGTTGCGTGGCGTCGCTGGCGACGAGGCCGGCGAGCGAGATCGTGTACAGGTAACGACCGGCGCCGTCTTGCATGAACACGCTGCGCCGCGGCTCGGCGGCGTAGACCGCATCGCGGCACGGGGCGCCGGCATCGCCATTGGCCCCGCCACAGAACGGATCGGGATCGACGAAGCCGCGATGATCGACGCGACCGATCTCGGCGAGCGGCTCGGCAGCGGCCGGATCGACGCGCACCACCAGAAAGCCGCTGAAGCGCTCGTCCGCCCCTTCACCATAGCTCTGCAGCGGCACCGACAGCGTGCCCGGCACGGCGCGTCCTGCGAATCGGCGAAGTAGCCGAAGGCGTGCGGATCGTATTCGGCGATGCTGTGGCTGTAGTCGTTCGGCCCGGCGTCGGGCGCGATGACCGCAAGCGGGCGGACGTTCTCCAGATCGCGGGTATCGAAGAGCTGGATCGCCACGCCGCCGGTGAGCTGCTCGTCGGTGCCGGCGCGGCCGATGGTCAGCAGCAGCTCGTCGCCGAGCGGCATCAGGTAGCTGGGGAAGCCGGGAATCTTCAGCTCGCTGGCAACGCGCGGCGCCGTCGGTTCGGACAGGTCGATGGCGAACAGCGGATCGACCTGCCGGAAGGTGACGACATAGCCGCGCTCACCGATGAAGCGCGTACTCTGGATGGTCTCACCCGGCGCCAGGGCGTCGACCAGACCGATGCGCGGCATCACGCCGTCGGCTGTTGCGTCGAACACGCTGACGCGGCTCACCGTCGTGAAGCGATCTTCGACGAGGCGGCGCACGATCGCGGCGACACGCAGCGCGCCCTGGTACTCGGACATCTGGTAGCTGGAGTTGATCGTGCCGTCGAACTTGGCCAGGCCGCGGTAGGCGGGCGCGCCGCGGTCCGACAGCGCGAGGCGGTAGACCACGGTTTCCTCCAGCTGATCCGGCGCGAAGAACCAGCCGAAGCTCGACTGCGCGAGATACAGGTTCTGCGGCGAGGCGTAGACCAGATAGCCGTTGTTGATGACGCCGGCGATGTCGTGGTCGCTGCCGTCGATGTCGAAGCTGTCGACCACAGCGAGGCCCAGTCCGGTCGTCACCTCGGGATGCGCGATGGCGTCGCAGGCGAGGATTTGACCGTCGCCGCCGCGCGGCAGCAAGGCGGCAGCGCCGGCGGCCTCGACGCGCGCGCCGATCTCGTCGCGGATCTCGTCGCGGATCTGCGTCGCCGCCGCGTCGTCGCCGCGGCTCTGCGCGTCGAAGTAGTCGCGGCGCAGCTCGGCCAGGGTCGGATCGTCGCCGTAGAACCACGACGGCAGCGGCATGTCGTAGCGGCTGACGCGGTGCACGCGATCCGCGACGCGCCGTGCCTGCAGCGGACTGCCGGCGACCTCGACGCGTCGGATGATCTGCGGCTGCGCCGGATCGGACACATCGACGATCACCGCGATCGAACGCGGCCGTTCCTGCGCGTAGCTGCCGGCGAGCGCGACCACCAGGCCGGCGGTCTCGTCGAAGAAGAAGTCGGAGGCGTAGAAGTGTGCGTCGCCCTGGGCGAGGTCGAGGCTGGCCAGTGCGCGCCGTTCCAGCCCGATCGGCGGGAAGGCTTCGATCACGTGCAGTTGCCGGCCCGAGAGGATGTACAGGCGCCCCTGCGCATCGGCCTTGACGATGTCGGCCTCGTCGACGCCCTGCTCCTGCACATTGGTGCCGGACACGCGGTCCGGCCCGGCGGCGCCGTCCGACCCCGCGCCCGGCGGCGCCGGACTCGGCTCGGCCTCGGGCACCGGCGCCGCGGCTCAGTCGATGACCGGTGCCTCGCTGCGCGGTCGCCAGCGGAAACGGTTCAGGTCGACGCGACCCTTGCGGAACTCGACGCCCTCGGCTTGAAGCCGCCGCTGCTGTTCCCGGTGGCCGCGCGTGTTCGCCGGAATCGCGATGCGCCCCTGCGCGTTGATGACGCGGAACCACGGAATCTCGCGACCCTCGGGCACGTGGCACAACGCCTGCGCGGTCAGCCGCGGGCGGCGCACAAAGCCGGCGACCTCGGCGACCTGGCCGTAGGTGGCGACGCGGCCGCGCGGAATCCGCGCGATCGTCGCCCAGATGCGCTCGTAGGCGATCTCGGTCGCGGTCTTCGCCGGCGCAGCGGTCGCTTTCTTCGGCATGCCAGCAGCATGCCGCAAGCGCGCTCAGGCCGCGACCGGCAGGCGCGTCGCCCGATCCTCGCGCCGCGCCTGCCAGATCACGCGCCAGCCGTCGGCTTCCATGCGGTCGAGCCAGCTCGATGCGAGTGCCTCGGCGTAGGCGCGGCCGAACTGCGAACGCGCGCGGCGCTGGTCGATCCAGATCATCCAGGCATCGTCGGCGCCCTCACAGAGCCGCAGCCGATACTCGCCGCTCGCGGTCTCGCTGAGCAGCAGGCCGCGCAGGCGCGTACCGCCGTGCGCCCGGTCCAGCAGGATGCTGGCGAGCAGGGTTTCGTGCTGCTCCACGCCGCTTGCGAGCTGCGCGTGGGTGCCCATGGCCGGAAGACAGGTTTCGTTGTTCATGCCCGGGTTTTCGGCGCCGGATGCGCCGTCTGAGCAGGCCGGTGTCGACAGCGCGTGTAGGAAAATGGCCCGCCTCATGTCAGCCAGGCGGCGGCTGTGCCGCATGCGCGACAATGGCAACCCGCAGCGCGGCTGCGCGGCTGCGGCAACCGGGGTTCAAAAGACGACATGACGCTTGTGCTGGGGCCGCAGGTGCCGCGACGCGGCAATGCTTTTTCGCGCTGGCTCGGGCGCGCGATGCTCCGGCTGATGGGTTGGCGGCTGCACGGCCGTCTGCCGGATCTGCCGAAGATGGTGCTGATCGGCGCGCCGCATACCTCGAACATGGACGGCGTGATCGCGCTGACGGCGCTGACCGCGGTCGGTTTGCGCGCTGGCACGATGATCAAGGACACCGCGTTTCGCGGCGTGCTCGGCGTGGTGCTGCGCTGGTTCGGCGCCCTGCCGGTCAATCGGCGCAGCCCCAAGGGCATCGTCGAGCAGACCGTCGATGTGTTCCGCTCGCAGGAGCAGTTCGTGCTGCTGATCGCCCCCGAGGGCACGCGCTCGGCGGCGGCGGAGTGGAAGCGCGGCTTTCACCACGTGGCCCGCGGCGCCGGCGTGCCGATCGTGCCGGCGGCGATCGACTACGTGCACAAGCGCATCACCTTCGGCGAGCCGCTGACGGCCGGCGACTTCGATACCGACATGCGCAGGCTGATGCAGTTCTACGGCCGCCACAGCGCCGCACGCCACCCCGAGCGCCTGTCGCGCCCGGTCGCCGAGGCGCTGGGCTTGCCGTGGCAGCCGCGCGCCGACGAGGACTGAGGCTCGAGCGGGATTACACCGTCAGCGTGCCCTCGGCGATGCGTACCGCGAAGCCGCCGACACGCACCGCAGTGACCGCTGCGCCGGCGCGTTCGGCCGAGATGTGCAACTGGCTCGGCCGGCCCATCTCGACGCCCTGGTGGATCACCCAGTGCAGACGGCCGTCGACGATAGGCGAATCGCTGGCGAGTGCGCCGGCGAGCGCCGCCGCGGCAGAGCCGGTTGCCGGGTCTTCGGCGATGCCCATCGCCGGCGCGAACATGCGCGCGCGCAGCTCGCCCTCGTAGCCGCGGGTGTAGACGTACAGCGCCTGCGCCCACGCTCCGGCGAGCGCGCGCCGCCAGCTCGCGACGTCGAGGTCGATGCCCGCCAGCACCTCGGGCGTGCGCACCGGGACCAGCACGAACGGCACACCGCAAGAGACGGCGCGCACACGTTCCCCGTTGCTGCCCAGATTGGCCACGTCGATGCCGAGTATCCGCGCGATGACGGCGTCGTCCGGCACCTCGCTCGCGAACTCGGGCAACTGCGCCGCGGTGAGTTCGGCGTAGGCGGCGCGATCGGGGGCGCGACGCACGCGTACCGGCACCGGCCCAACGCCTTGCTCGATGACGAAGCTCACGTCCTCGCCCTGCGGCGCCTTGCCGATCAGCGACAGCAGGCAGGCCGCACCGACGGTCGGATGCCCGGCAAACGGCAGCTCCTTGGCCGGCGTGAAAATGCGTGCGCGCGCCAGGGCCTGCTCGGCGCGCGGCGACTGCAGGAACACGGTCTCCGACAGATTGAACTCGCGCGCGATGGCCTGCATCTGCGCCGTCTGCAGCTCGTCGGCATCGAGCACGACGGCGAGCGGATTGCCGGTGTAGGGCCGTTCAGTGAAGACGTCGAGAATGCAGTAGGCGAGCGGCATGGCGCGGGCGGCGCGGCAACGCGAAGCGGGGCGCGGATTGTCCCGCGGCCGCGCCTCGATCGCAAAACCTCTGCCGGCACGGTTCGGCGAACTTGGGGGGTTTTTCCGGCGACTTCGCCGCAAATGCCGGCTAGACTCGGCCAAATCGCCGAGGATCAGCCCGTGACCGAAGCCGCCGTGAATCCGCGCTCGCGCATCGAGCGCGCGCTCGCCGCCGTCGAACGCATTGGCAACAAGCTGCCGGACCCGACCATCCTGTTCATCGCCCTGCTGGTGATCGTCTGGCTGCTGTCGTGGCTGCTGTCGGGCATCAGCTTCGACGTGATCGACCCGCGCACGAGCCAGCCGCTGCAGGTCAAGAACCTGCTGTCCGGCACCGAGCTGACCGCGTTTCTCGCGGCGATGGTCAAGACCTTCGTCACCTTCCATCCGGTCGGCGTCGTGCTGGTCGCGATGCTCGGCATCGGCGTCGCCGAGCACACCGGCTTCATCAACGCCGGCCTGCGCGCGATGCTGGGGGTGACCGCACGCTGGCTGCTGACGCCGATGGTGATCGTCGTCGGCATCATCAGCCACACCGCGGTCGACGCCGGCTACGTGCTGGTGATCCCGCTCGGCGGCGTGATCTTCTACGCCGCCGGGCGCCATCCGCTGGCCGGTATCGCCGCGGCCTTCGCCGGCGTCTCCGGCGGTTTCTCGGCGAGCTTCGTGCCGTCGTCGATCGATCCGATGCTGCAGGGCATCTCGCAGGCCGGTGCGCAAATCCTCGATCCCGCGATCACGCTCAATCCGCTCAACAACTACTTCTTCACGACCGCCTCGTCGCTGGTGATCGTCGGCCTCGGCTGGCTGATCACCGACCGCATCGTCGAGCCGCGCCTGCGCGGCACCGCCCTCGATGGCGATCTGACCGATCTGCCGAAGATGCAGCCGCTCGAAGCGCGCGAACGCCGCGCGCTCAACGGCGCACTGATCGCTATGGGCCTGGGCATCGCTGCGCTACTGCTCACGGCGATGCCCGCGGGCTCGGCCTGGCGCGCACCGTCCGGGGCGCTCACCGACGGCGCCGCGCCGCTGATGCAGTCGATCGTGCCGCTGATCTTTCTGATCTTCCTGATTCCCGGCGTCGTCTACGGCTACATGGCCGGCACCGTCAAAAGCTCGCGCGACATCATCCAGGGCATGGCCAAGGCGATGAGCGGCATGGGCTACTACCTGGTGATCATGTTCTTCATCGCCCAGTTCATCGCCGCCTTCGGCGCGTCCAACCTCGGCGTGCTGCTCGCGCTCGAAGGCGCGGCGCTGCTGCAGGCGCTGGCGCTGCCGTCGGCAGTCACCGTCGTCGGCATCGTGCTGCTGACCGCGTTCATCAACCTGTTCGTCGGCTCGGCCTCGGCCAAGTGGGCGCTGCTCGCACCGATCTTCGTGCCGATGCTGATGCAGCTCGGCATCTCGCCGGACCTGACCCAGGCCGCGTACCGCGTCGGCGATTCGAGCACCAACATCATCACGCCGCTGATGCCGTATTTCCCGCTGGTCGTGGTGTTCTGCCAGCGTTACGTCAAGACCACCGGCATCGGCACGGTCACGGCGATGATGCTGCCGTACTCACTGAGCTTTCTGGTGGGGTGGTCGGCGTTCCTGCTGCTGTACTGGGCCGCCGGCCTGCCGCTCGGCCTGCAGGCCGCCTACGGCTATCCGTGAGGGCGTGATTCGTGCTCGAGGAGCCAGCATGATCGCCGCGGTGGCGAACTCGACGTGCGCGAGCTCGCCGACACCCTGCACGTGCCGCTACCGGAGCACCGCGACGACGAGCTGCTGCTGAGCCGACGGCGACCGAGCGAGGCCCGCGCTAACGCAGGCTAGAAGGCAGTTGCGGCGTCGCCAGAAGCTCGGCGAACACGCGCCAGCGCGCAGCAACATCGCTCCCCGCCTGCCGTTCCACGTAGTCCGCGACCAGAGATTCGCCGAGCGCGTAGTTGACGATGTAGGCGCCGTAGGCGTCGAAGAAGCGCAGGCGCTGCTCGGCGCGGCCGGGCGAGGCCAGCGCATAGCGCTGCAGGAAGGCCTTTGTCGCCGCGGCATCGGCGCGGCCGTCGAGATAGCGGCGCGCGGCCTCGATGGTCGCCAGCCCGGTGACGCGCGCCGCCTCGCTGACTTCGACATAGCGCCGCGCCTCGGCCGGATCGAAGCCGGCCAGCGGGAACAACACCTCCTCGACGAAGCGGATGCGCTGTTCCAGCGGAAACGCCAGCGTGAGCGCGTAATCGGCGCTGCCTTCGGCGATGAGTGATTGCGGCGAGTACAGCGGATAGACGCTGTACTCGACCCAACCGCGCTCGCGCACCAGCGAGCGTTCGAGCAGGGCGTTGTAGACGTGATGCCCCGGATAGCCTTCATGCACGGCGAGTTCGATCGCGCGCGTGACGGTCAGCGGCAGCTCGGTGTTGATCTCGATGCGCGAGTGGTAGTTACCCTGGTACCAGTTGTACGCGCTCCACGGCTTGTCCTTGAGCAGCGCGAGTTCGAAGCGCTCGCCGGCGGGCAGGGTGATGTGTTGCGCGGTGCGCTGGCGCGCCTCGGCGATGGCCGCACGCATCACCGCCTCGATGCGGTCGGGCGCGATGGCGAAGCGCTCGATGTAGGCGTTGTAGCGTTCGGCGATCGGCGCCTCGCCGGGCAAAGCCTGCTCGATCGGCGCGAGCCGCGCCGCGAGCTCGGCCTCGGTCGACACCGGCGGCTCGATGTCGTAGAGCGCGCGCGCTTCGGCATCGAAGCCCAGGGTCTCGCCCAGGCGCTTGCGCGCAAGGTGTTCGAGCGCCTGCAACTGCCGCGACAGGTAGCGCTGGCGCAGCGCCGACAGCGAATCCACAGCCGCTGGCAGGGACGCAAGGCGCGCCTCAAGCGCGGCAGCCTGACCGACGATCGCCGGTAGCGCTCTAGCCTGCGCGCGCACCTGTTCGCGCCACGCGGCAGGGCCGTAGTAGGCGTCGACATAGTGCTCGTCGTGCTCGCCGACGGCGAGCACCAGACGCACGTATTCTTCGGCGATCTCGTTCACGACCGGGTCTTGCACGCCGGGCCGCTGCGTCGCGGTGCAGGCCGCGAGCGTCAGCATCAGCAGGGGCAGCATGGTACGGCGCAGAGACATCGTTCGATTCCGTAGATGGGTTTGGCCGAAATATTCCGCTTTCAACTCGATCACGATCGTCATCTAATGGCGGGTATGGCCCCGAACATGCCAAAAGCCGTGAGCGGCGCAGCCGAGCCTGCGCGCTACGGCGCCGTCGCGCAAGCGCTGCACTGGCTCGTGGCGCTGCTGGTCGTCGCCGCGTTTTGCATCGGCTTTTACATGGTCGATCTCACGCTGTCACCGACCAGGCTCAAGCTGTTCTCTTATCACAAATGGATCGGCGTGACCGTGTTCGCGCTGGCACTGCTGCGCATCGCCTGGCGGGTGTATCGACCGCCGCCGCCGCTGCCGGCCTCGGTGCCGGCCTGGCAGCAGCGGGCCTCGGCGATCTCGCACCGGGTGCTGATGCTGCTGATTCTCGCGGTGCCGCTGTCCGGCTGGCTGATGAGTTCGGCCAAGGGCTTCCAGACGGTCTACTTCGGCGTGCTGCCGATTCCGGATCTGCTGGGCAAGAACCCGGACCTGGGCCAACAGCTCGAATCCCTGCACTGGGCGTTGAACAAGCTGCTGCTCGGCGTGGTCACAGTGCACGTGGCGGCCGCGCTCAAGCATCACTACGTCGATCGCGACGGCGTGCTGCTGCGCATGCTGCCGCGTCTGCCTTCGAGGAAATCTCCATGACAACGTCGATCGGTCGGTTCGTCGCTGCGCTGCTCGCCGTCTGCAGCCTCGGCGCCTGGAGCGCGCCGCGGGCCCTGCTCGCCGACGGCAGCCGCATCGAATTTTCGGTCAAACAGATGGGGGTTGCGGTCTCCGGGCAGTTCCGCCGCTTCGACGCAAAGATCGACCTCATCGCCGACGACGTGTCCGCGTCCTCGGCGACGGTGACCGTCGACATCAGCAGCCTGAGCACCGGCGATGCCGACGCCGATGCGATTGCGCTCGACGCGCCCTGGCTCAACGGCGATGCCTTCCCGCAGGCGCGCTTCACCAGCAGCGCGGTGCGCCGCACCGGCGACAACACTTTCGAGGCGCGCGGTACGCTCGAGATTCGCGGCAAGGCGCGTGAGGTCACCGTCCCCTTCGAAACCGCGACGCAGAACGACGGCAGCACACGGATCACCGGCGGCTTCACCCTGCGCCGCTCCGATTTCGGCATCGGCGGCGGCGAGTGGAATGAGGGAGATCTGGTCGCCGACGAGGTGCCGGTACGTTTCACGCTACGCCTTGCAGCCCCCTGATCCACTCATCCGTAAGGAGAAGCCGATGAAGAAAATGCTGTTCGCCGCCGCGCTGGGGGCGGTCTGCGCCCAGGCCGCCGCGGCCGAGACCTATGTCATCGACCCGACGCACACCTATCCGATGTTCGAGATCAGCCACCTGGGCTTCTCGACCACGCGCGGCGGTTTCAACAAGACCGACGGCAAGATCGTGCTCGACCGCGCGAACAAGACCGGCACGGTCGAGATCACCATCGACGCCAACTCGCTGACGACGCCGGTGCAAAAGCTCGACGAGCACCTGAAGAACGAGGACTTCTTCGACGTCGCCAAGTACCCGACGATCAGCTTCAAGGCCGACCGGCTGGTGTTCGACGGCGACCGGCTCGCCGCCGTACCCGGCGAGTTGACGATGCACGGCGTCACCCGGCCGGTCACGCTGACGGTCACCCACTTCGTCTGCAAGGAGCATCCGATGCTCAGGAAGCCGCATTGCGGCGCCGACGCCGAGGCCACGATCCGGCGCAGTGACTGGGGCATCAGCGCGTATTCGCCCGCGGTCGGCGAAGAGGTGAAGCTCAAGATCCAGGTCGAGGCGACCCGCCAGTAGAGCCTGGCCGTCGCCGACTTCGAGCCGTTGCCGCTCGGCAACGGCTTTTTAGTTCGACGCTACTGGAACTTGCCACCGCTGATGCGGCCCTGCTCGTCGAGCTGCGCGAAGTAGCGGCTGTTGTCGAAGCGCAGCTCCTTGGTCGCGATCTGGCCTGGCAGCACCAGGGTCACGTCTGGATACGTTCGACGGAAGGCCTCGGGTGTGGGCCGGGTCGCGATGAAGGCGTCGAAGGCCTTCATGTCGGTGACGAAGCCGGCGACCGGCGGCGCGTCGTGGTTCATCGATAGCCCTCCCTGACAGGCCGCGAGCCCGAGGACGATGGCGAGCGAGACGCTGCGTGTGGCTCTGGTGCGCATGAGGTCTCCGTGACGATCGTCGAGGTCCGCCGATTAGAGCATGCCTAGAGCACGCCCGCTCGACACCGGCACGGCGCGCACACGGGCAGGGAAGGCTCCTCATGAGGGCAGACGCAGGCTTGGCTATGATCCGGCGCTGTTCTGCCCCCTAACCCGGATCCGTCACGAGTAGGCTGCTGAGAAGGCACGGCGGATTCGCTGTTGCCCAGTAGAATTCGGTTGTCGAAGCCAATTCTCTGGAGCGAATCCGCCGTGACGGAATGCTACCAAG
>NZ_JBEPIJ010000025.1:0-30265 GCF_040327995.1 Sinimarinibacterium thermocellulolyticum
GGATGCTCGAATACAACGAAGACCGACCCCATGACTCGCTCGGCGACATGACGCCAGTCGAGTATTCTCAAGCCGCCAGGAACTCTACTTTTGAACTGTCGCCTTGACGGGGAAGCTTACGATTTCACCGCCGGCCTCGCCTATCAGTACTCGCGGCGTCTGGGTCTGGAGTTCGCGGCGATGTATGCCAAATCCAACCCCGTGCGCGGCAAGAATCCCTTGAGCAATACCGAGGCGACGGCGCTCGATCTGGTCCTCGATGCCCCGTCCAACCAGACCGCCTTCGGCGTGGATGCCAACGACCAGGACATCCTGCTCGACATGCATCAGTGGGAGATCACCATGGGCATCAGCTTGCGCTTCGACTGAAAGCCCGGCCGAGGCGCAGGCGCATCGGCGCGGCTTTGACCCGCGAGAAGTCCGTTCGCAATCGACGAAGGAGATCCACATGAACAAGCGCGCGCGACACCTGATTCTGCTGTTGGGACTGCTGCCGGGGTTGACCGGCCCGCTGCCGGCGTCGGCGCAGCCAATCCAGCCTTACGTGCTGGCCCAGACCACGACCGGGGAGCTGCAAGCGGCGGTCCAGTCCATCAAGGACAAGCTCTCCGGTGCCGGATTTCAAATCGTTGGCGAATACGCCCCTTACGCCGGCGCCCACGTCGTCGCCGTCACCGAGCCGGCCCTGCTCCAAGCCGCTGCCGCGACGCCCTACGGCGGATTCGGCGCCGTTGAGCACGTGGCCGCCACCCAGGTCGACGGCGTGATCCAGGTGAGTTACCTCAATCTCGACTATCTCGCCGCCGCCTACCGGATGGATGCCGATTTGTCGGCGAGCAAGCAGCGCCTGGCCGAGGCACTGGGCGCCGAAAAGACCTTCGGGGCCGAGCAAGGGCGCAGCCCCGAACAACTGCGGAACTACCGCTACATGGTGGGCATGGAGCGTTTCGACGACTTCTACCGTTTGGGCACACACCCGTCCTACGAGGCCGCGGTGGACACCGTGACCCGCAATCTCGAAAAACAGGTCGGCGGCGCGGCGCTGGTCTATCGGGTGCAGATTCCGGGCAAGCAACAGACGGTATTCGGCGTCTCCCGGGCGCGGGTGAGCGATACGCGCGCCAACGACAAGACCATCATGGCCGACACCGTCGATCAGAAGTTCGACATCAAGACCACGGCATATCTGCCTTATCAAATGATGGTGGCCGAGCGCGAAGTGATCGCGATGCACATGCGGTTTCGCATGGCCGTGTGGCATCCGGATCTGACGATGGCCACGTTCGGCAAGCTGATCACCAGCCCCGGTGCGATCGAGGAGCTGCTACGCAAGATCGCCGGCGGCAAGCGCGACGCGTTCGAGTTCTGATTTCCTCAGTCACCGGCAGTCCGGGGGCAGGCGCTGGATGATCGCCTCGACGCGCATCCAGAACAGTTCGTCGCTCTGATAGCCGACGATGCGGTCGATTTCACGGCCGTCGCAGACGGCGACGAAGGTCGGCGTACCGCGCACCGGCGCCGATCCGCTCGCCGGCAGCGCGTCCTCGGGGTCGTAAGGCCGACGTTTCAAGGGCAGCACCGACGCCACGTCACTGCGCGGGTAGCGATCGCCGACCTCGCGTTCGAACGCCAGGCAGGCCGCGCAATCGGCGGCGGTGTACATCACGAGCTGCGCCGATGCCTGCGCCACGATCGGCGCGGCGAGCAGCACGCCGACCCGGCGGCAGAACCGCATGGGCAACGGATCGTGATGCGCGCTCGCGGGCTCCGCGGTGGGTCAGGTGTCGGGGCCGACCACGGGGTAGCCGAGCGTGGTCCATTCGTGCATGGAGCCGTCAAAGAGGCGCACATCGCCGTTGTCGAGGATGCCGTGGAAGATGAACCACAGCCCGGATGCCAAGTGCCCGGTGTTGCAGTAAGTGATCGTCGGGGCATCCGGATCGATCGCCTGAGCGGCCATGGCGTAGCGATATTCACCCGGGGTCAGGAAGTGCTGTGCGATGCCTCTGGTGCGGTAGCGGACATCGGTCGGGAAGTTGCGCGCGCCTTGGATGTGGCCGCCGTAGAGCACCGTCGGCTTTTTGAATTGAAGGCCGAGGAACTGCGGGAGCGGGCGGGCATCGACGATCTGTCGTTTTCCGATGGCCGCGCGCACGTCGTCCGCGCTGCTGATCAGCGCGGCCTGCGGGTCTTGCGCACGCCAGTCGCCGGTGCCGGCCGGGGCGGCCTCGGTCGTCACCGGATAGCCCTGCTCCAGCCAGGCGGCGACGCCGCCGTCGAGTATCGCGACTTGCTGCGCGCCGAACACGCGCAGCGTCCAGTAGAGGCGCGTCGCCTGCTCGATCTGATCCGGCGCATCGCCGGTCGATGCGATGACGATCGGCCGTCCGGCAGGCAGGCCGGCCGTGCGCATCAGGCGCTCGAAAGTCTGCGCATCGGGCAGCATCTTGCTGAGGGTGCTTTGCCCAAGCTTGCGATCGACGCGGATGGCGGCGAAATCCACCGGCAAGGCGCCGGGGATGCGCCCGCCGACGCCGACCAAAACTCGCGCCTTGGTCTGCTCATCGACCTCATACGCTGGTGCCCGCGTGAAGCTGTCGAGGTCGTCGCGGACGTCGAGAATCACGACCGCATCGCGGTGTGCGTTCAACCACTGTGCCGAGACGACCGGGCCCGGCAGGGGGCTGGCCGCAGCCGGGTATGACGTGAACGCCAGCAGCAGCAGCGCCCACAGCCGCAAGGCGCCTGATCGGTGATTCATGGCCAAACCTCCTCCTCGTGACGATCGAGATCGCGGAACTGACGACGCAGACAGATGCGCCGCGCGCTCAGAACCGGCACCCGCCTATCCGCGGCCAGACGCGGCGTCTTCCGCAGGCGCTGGTCGCGCGCTTCGAGCACCGACCGGACCTGGGGCATGAAGACGGCGAGCACCAGGCCGAGGTAGCGGCCGATCAGCGTGCACGTCTCGTCGTCGCCTCGGGGTGCGAACTGCCCCAGATGCCGTAGCGCCAGCGCGGCGGTGCAGGGCCGTTCGGCGGTGACCCAGGGATTGGTCGCGAACAGTCGTACCGGTAGGCCGTCGCCGTCGATGGCAAGGCCGATCAAATGGCTGCCGGGGCCTCGCCCGTCGCCGTGGTCGAACAAGTGGAAATGCCCGACCTCCGCGCGGCTGTGACGGTCGTGGACGTGAAAAAAATAGCGATAGCGGCCCGATCCCGCGGTACGCACGGCCGCGGGGTAAACGGCCCAAGGCGTGGGGGCCTCACCGTACAGCAATGCGGTCAAGCGCAGGCCGCGTGCGGCCAGAGCGTGCAGCAGCATCACCAATTGACGGCCGGCACGCCGTGCGCGGCGCCGTTCCGCGGACGACTGCCACGGCAGCGCACCGGTGGTAGGCCCGACCGTCAATCCCCCAGGGCGCATGGGCTGCTGCGCCGCTTGCGCGGCAGCGCGCAGGGGCTGCTCGGCCGTGTGCGGGACGGTGTCGCCGGTGCGTCGCGATCGGCGGGCGATGTCGGATTCGCACCGCCGGTCTCGTCGCGCGGCGCATCCGAGGCGGCCGCCGGGTCGGGCGCGGACTTGCCCTCGGGCGGCGCGGCATCCTCCGCTGCGTGCGCGCTCGCCGCGAGCGCGAGCATCAGCCCCGTGAGCGAGGCGGACAGTGTCGTGCGCTGCCGGCGCCGGCTCATGACGCGCTCCCGGTCGCACGAGCGTCGATGCGCAGCGCCGTCGGGTCCGCAGGCGCCGCGCCGGTGCGCGTCCACCAGGCCACGGCAGCGAACACCGCGAGCAAGGCCAAGAGGATCACCCACGCGGGAACGTGCAGCAGCTCATCGACCGTCTGCGCCTCGGGGCCGGGCAATGCGGTCAACAGCGGTTCGAGGCTGCCGTATGCGCCGGCGAACGCGATCGTGCCGAGGACGATGCCGGCGAGGAAGACCAGGCCGTCGAGCCGTCCGGACATGCAGCTCACCACCGAGGTGCCCGGGCAGTAGCCGCCGATCGCCATGCCCGCGCCGACGCCGACGCCGCCGAGCAACGTCGCCCAGAAGTACGTCGTCGGGATGAACACATCCGCCTTGTTCATCAAACCGAACACTTGCAAGGCGTACAGGCCGGTGGCGGCGACCAGGATCGCGGTGAACATCACTTTGAACACCGCCCAATCGCTGAACCGCAACTGCGCGGTCAGCTTGCAGCCGCTGGCGAAGCCGGCGCGCTCCAGCGCGAAGCCGAACAAGGATCCACACAGCAAGCCCGAGATCGGGCCGGCGTAATCGAGGGGGAAGGTCATTGCCAAAGCCTCCGCGTGAGCAGCCCGAGGGCGGCTCCCGTCGCGAAAAAACCGATCAGGAACAGAAAGCCCGCCGTTGCCAGCGTCGATGCGCCGGAGAGTCCGAGGCCGCTGGTGCAACCCAGCGACAGGCGCGCTCCAAAGCCGGCCAGGGCACCGCCGATGACCGCGAGCAGCAGCCGGGCCGGCACGCCGAGTCGGCGCGGGCCATCCACCTGCCAGCGGAAGCGACCGGCGCTCAGTGCGCCGGCGAGGCCGCCCAGCGCCACGCCGATCACTTGCCAGACGATCCACGTGTCCAGCACCTGACGCCCATCCGCGACCATCGGACCGAAGTAGGCGTTCGCCGCCGTCGCCTCGGGCGCAATCAGCTGGCTGCCGGCGGCGGCCAGCGCAGTCGTCGCACCGCTGGCGCCCAGGCCGTGCCCGGTCAGCACGAAGGTGAGCAGCAGCCCGGCACCCAGCAGAGCGCCCGCCGCGTAGGGATTCCACAAGGGTGCGGGCCCGTTCATGGGACAGTCCTGGTACCGCGGCCGGTGAGATGCTTCGCGCGGATCTCCATCGTCTCCTCCGCATGATATACCCATGCCGGTACCGGTTATAAACCCGAGCGCGGCATCCGTCAATCGCCGGATGCCGTCGGCTGCCACGCTGGCTCCGGCCGGGGTCTCGTCCCAACGGGCGAAGTCGGCGACGAGCGCGCGGTGCACACTGCGCCGCGATCGAGGATCGACCATGACCCGGACTTTCGTGCCGCCCCCGCCTTACGTTGCGCCGCACGGCCTTTTGGCCGGCAAGTCGGTGCTGATCACCGCCGCCGCCGGCGCCGGCATCGGCTTTGCCGCCGCCAAGCGCTGCCTCGAAGAGGGTGCGCGCGGCTTAGTGCTGTCGGACATGCACCCGCGCCGTACCGCGGAAGCCGCGCAGACGCTGGCGCAGGCGTTCCCGCAGGCCCTGGTGCTGGGCCAGGTCTGCGACGTCACTCAGGAGGACCAGGTGCAGGCGCTGGTGGACGAAGCCGAGGACAAGCTTGGCGGCGTCGACGTGCTGATCAACAACGCCGGGCTCGGCGGCAGCAGGCGTGTCGTCGACATGAGCGACGAGGAGTGGCTCAAGGTCATCGACGTCACGCTCAACGGCACCTTCCGCATGACGCGCGCGATGCTGCGCAAGATGCAGCCGCGCCGCCGCGGCGCGATCGTCAACAACGCCTCCGTGCTCGGCTGGCGCGCGCAGACCGAGCAGGCGCACTACGCCGCGGCCAAGGCCGGGGTGATGGCGCTGACCCGCTGCGCCGGCCTCGAGGCCGCCGAGTACGGCGTGCGCATCAACGCGGTGTCACCGTCGATCGTGTTCCACGAGCATCTGCGCAAGAGTGCGCCCGAGGAACTGCTGACCCAGCTCGCGAGCCGCGAAGCCTTCGGCCGCGGTGCCGAAGCCTGGGAGATCGCCAACGTGATGGTGTTCCTCGCCTCCGACTACGCCTCGTATCTGGTCGGCGAAGTGATTTCCGCATCCAGCCAGCGCGCGTGAGGGCGCGCCCTCTCCCGGCCCTGACGGGCCACCCTCTCCCGCCTGCGGGAGAGGGGAACCGCAACTCCGGAGCCCAGCATGATCGTGTTTGAATCCGCCGATGCCCTGCTCGCCGCCGCCGGCCGTGACCTCGGCGTCACCGAGTGGATGACGGTGACGCAGGAGCGCGTGAACCTGTTCGCCGATGCGACCGACGACCATCAGTGGATCCACGTCGATCCGGTCAGGGCCAAGGACGGTCCCTTCGGTGCCTGCATCGCCCACGGTTATCTGACGCTGGCGCTGGCGGCGCGCTTCATGCCTGAGCTGATCGAGGTGCGCAACATGAGAATGGGCGTCAACTACGGTTGCGACAAGGTGCGCTTCCCGGCGCCGGTGCGGGTCGGCGCGCGCATCCGCGGCCGCGGTGAGCTGGTATCCGTGGAGCGCGCCAAGGACGGCAGCCTGCAGTCGATCCTGCGCCTGACGGTGGAGATCGAGAACGAGGCCAAGCCGGCCTGTGTGGTCGATACGATCTCGCGCTACTACTTTTGAATGAAGCCGGCGCCCGCGGGCCCACGTAGCGTAGCTGCATGAAAAACCAAGCAGTGATCGTGTCGGTGGCGCGCACCGGCATCGGCAAGGCGTATCGCGGCGCGTTCAACGACACCGAAGCCCCGGTACTCGGCGGCCATGTGATCCGGCATGCGGTTGCGCGCGCCGGCATCGACCCGAGGGAGGTCGATGACGTCATCCTCGGCTGCGCCGCGCAGCAGGGCACGCAGGCCTACAACCTCGGCCGGCTGTGTGCCTATACCGCGGGTTTGCCGGATTCCGTGCCGGGCATGACCCTGGATCGCCAATGCGGCTCCGGTCTGATGGCGATCGGCTTCGCCGCCAAGAACGTCATCGCCGGCGAGCAGGACATCGTCGTCGCCGGCGGCGTGGAGTCGATCTCGCTGGTGCAGAACAAGCACAAGAACAGCTACCGCGCCGTTTCGAACGCGGTGCTCGCGGCGCAGCCGACCGCGTACATCCAGATGATCGAGACGGCCGAGATCGTCGCCGAGCGCTACAAGATTTCGCGCGCCGCGCAGGACGAATACAGCCTGCTGAGCCAGCAGCGCACGGCCGCAGCGCAGGCCGCCGGGCGCTACGACGAGGAGATCGTGCCGATCACCGTCGACAAGCAGCTCTACGACAAGGACGGCAACCCGACCGAGAAGCAGCCGGTGACCCTGGGCCGGGACGAAGGCAATCGCCCCGACACCACGCTGGAGGGGCTGAGCGCGCTCCAGCCGGTGTGGAAGAACGGCCAGTTCGTCAAGCAAGGCCGATTCATCACCGCCGGCAATGCCTCGCAGCTGTCGGACGGCGCCGCCGCCGTGGTCGTGATGAGCGACAAGGCGGCCAAGGACCGCGGCCTTGCGCCGCTGGGCATTTATCGCGGCATCGCCGTCGCCGGCTGCCGGCCGGACGAGATGGGCATCGGCCCGGTCTACGCGGTGCCCAAGCTGCTCGCGCAGCATGGCCTGGCGGTTTCGGACATCGGCCTGTGGGAGCTCAACGAGGCCTTCGCCAGCCAGGTGCTGTACTGCCGTGACACGCTCGGGATTCCGCAGGACAGGCTCAATGTGGACGGCGGTGCGATCGCGATCGGCCATCCGTTCGGCATGTCGGGGGCGCGCATGGTCATGCATGCGCTGATCGAGGGGCGCCGCCGCGGCGTGAAGTACGTCGTCGTGACGATGTGCATCGGCGGCGGCATGGGGGCGGCGGGGCTGTTCGAGCTGCCGTAGCGGAGTGGGCCGGCCGCTTGCAGGCGCGAGCGCGGGCAGCTCAGACTGTCGATGCGCCGTGCATCGCGCAGCGCCATAGCCTGGCGGCAGACTGGGGCAAGCGTAGAAGAGGAGAGATCGATGAACGATTCGGCGTGCGCGACCGCGCAGCAGCAGCAGGTGGCCCGTGTCCGGTTGGGCTGGCCGGCGCTGCTGGTGGCGGCATTGGTCGTCGGCGGCGCGGTGTATTCGTTCTCCCCGCGTCAGCCGCCAGTGTTTCCGGCGACCCAGGTCCATCCGGACCGGCTGCTGGTCAACGACGTCGATCGCAGTGGTGAGCGCTTCGTCGCGGTGGGCGAGCAGGGGCAGATCCTCGTCGCCGACGCCGCCCAAGGGCCGTGGCGCACGGTGCCGCCGGCGACGCAACGCGGCTCGACCCTGACCCGCGTGCGTTTCATCGACCAGCGTCTTTTGATCGCAGTCGGGCACGACGGCTGGATTCTGCGCAGCGAGGACCGTGGTGAATCGTGGACCGAAGTCGCCTTCGCCGAAGGCAGCGACCCACTGCTCGGCGTCTCGCCGCTGGTCGGGGATCGCATCTTCGCCTTCGGCGCCTTCGGCGCGATGCTCGTGTCCGAGGACCGCGGCCTGAGCTGGCGGCCGCATGAACTCGTCGTCGTTTCGGATACGGCGAGCGATGTGCCCGCTGCGCCGGCCGAGAACGTCGATCCCTATGCCGACCCTTTCGCTGCCTTCGAAGCGGCGGAGTTCGGCGGCCAGAAACATCTCAACGGCATGACCCAGGCCGCCGACGGTTCACTGATCCTGGTCGGTGAGCGCGGTCTTATGCTGCGCTCGACCGACGGTGGGCAGACCTGGACCGAGCTGCCGTCGGTCTACGATGGCTCGCTGTTCGGCGTGCTGTCGCTGCCGTCGCAGACGCTGATCGTGTACGGCATGCGCGGGCACGTCTACCGCAGTGAGGATCTCGGCCAGACCTGGACCGAGAGCCAGCTTCCTGGCGGCGAGTCGCTTTTCGGCGGCGGCGTCGATGAAAAGGGACGTGCGCTCTTGGTCGGCGCGTCCGGCAGCCTGCTGCGCTCGGACGACGATGGCCGCAGCTTCGCCCAGGTCGCCGCGCGCACCCGCAGCAGCCTGGTCGCGATCGAGCCGCTGGCCTCCGGCGGCTGGCTGACCGCGGGCGAGGCTGGGCTCGTCATCAAGCAACCGCAGACCGCAACCGGAGACGCGTCATGACGCGCAGCGAACGCGCCGTCGCGCGCATGGCCGATGTTCTGATCGGCAGTCGCAAGATGCTCGCGGTGATCTTCACGCTGGTGACTCTCGCCCTGGGTTACAGCGCGACCAAGGTCCAGCTCGATCCCGGCTTTTTGAAGTTGATCCCGATCGAGCATCCGTACATGCGCACGATGATGCAGTACATGGATGACTTCTCGGGCGCGAACAAGATCCTCGTGAATCTGCGCTGGAAAGGCGAAGGCGACATCTACAACCCGGCGTTCATGAAGGCGCTGCAGGAGACCACCGACGAGGTGTTCTTCATCCCCGGCATCAACCGCACCAAGGTCTCGTCGCTGTTCACGCCGAACGTCTACTACATCGAGATCACCGAGGACGGCTTCCGCGGCGAGCCGGTGGTGCCAGCGCGCTACTCCGGCACGGCGGAGGATCTCGAACGGGTGCGCAACAACGTCGAGCATTCCGGCCAGATCGGCCAGCTCGTCGCCACCGACCTCAAGGGCGCGATGGTGCAGGCTGACCTGCACGAGTACGACCCCGATGCCGGCGTCAAGGTCGACTACTGGGAGGTGCAGGCCAAGCTGGAGGAAATCCGCGGCCGTTACGAAAGCCCGGTCAAGTACGTGTACCGCATGAAAACGGCGCGCGAGCCCTTTGCCGCCGGCGAGGTCGTCGCCGAAGGTTACGTCGACTACGGCGCGATGCTCGGCATGCAGAAGTTCCGCGTGCTGCGCGACGTGCCCGGCGCCGAGGGCAAGCAGGAATTCATCGTCGACGGCAGCGAGGTCTCGGTCGAGACGGTCGAGAACCCGTCGTACAACCCGGACATCGAGGTCAACATCATCGGTTTTGCGCGCCTGCTCGGCGACGTGATCAAGGGGCTGGTCGGCGTATTCGCCTTCTTCGCGATCGCGTTCGCGATCACCGCGCTGCTGCTGTACTGGTACACGCGCTCGCTGCGCACGACCGTGGTCGCGCTGTTCGTCGCGATGCTGCCGGTGCTGTGGCTGATCGGCGTGCTGCCGCTGCTCGGCTACGGCATCGATCCGATGTCGATCCTGGTGCCGTTCCTGATCTTCTCGATCGGCGTCTCGCACGCGGTGCAGATGACCAACGCCTGGCGCATGGAGGTCGGCAACGGCGCGACGCCGGTCGCTGCCGCGCACGCCTCGTTCTGCAAGCTGTTCATTCCCGGTGCCGCCGGCCTGCTGACCGAAGCACTGGGCTTCGGCGTGATCATGCTGATCGACATTCCGATCGTGCACGAGCTTGGCATCACCGCCTGCGTCGGCGTGCTGCTGATGATCATCACCAACAAGATGATCCTGCCGATCATCCTTGCGCATCTGCGCCTGGAGCCCGCGGCGATGGCCCACGCCGGCGACGACAAGATCGCGCAGCGCCCGCCGCTGGTTCGACTGGTCGGCAACTGCGCCGAGCCGCGCTTTGCCGTCGGCGTGTTCGCGATCGCGCTGGCGCTGCTCGCCGGCGCGACCTGGAAGTCGCGCGAGCTGGTGATTGGCGATTCCGGCGAGGGCGTGCCCGAGCTGCACGAGGACTCGCGCTACAACCAGGACAACCGCGTCATCGCCAGCACCTACGACATCGGCGTCGACGTGCTGACGGTGATCGCCGAGGCTCCGGGCTTCGAAGGCGACTCCTGCCTGCACTATCCGGTGGTCGAGCTGATCGACCGCTTCGAGCTGTACATGAAGGGCGTCGAGGGCGTGCAGTCGGTGATCAGCGTCGCCGGCATCGGCAAGCTTGTGATCTCCGCGTTCAACGAGGGCAATCCGCGCTGGCGCGCGCTGCCGCGCTCGCAGGTCGGCCTGTCCACCGGCTCCAAGGCCTTCGATCCCAACCTCGGCCTCAACAACGAAGGCTGCAAGGCGATCCAGGTCATGATCTTCATGAAGGATCACGAGGGCGACACCATCCAGCACGTGGTCGCCGAGATCAAGCGCTTCATCGAAGACAATCCGGTCGATGGCGTGACGCTGCGCCTGGCCAGCGGCAATGTCGGCGTGATGGCCGCCACCAACGAGGCGGTGGCCGCGGCCGAGGTCAAGATGCTGCTGGCGATCTTCGGCTCGCTGATCCTGTTCTGCTATCTGACCTTCCGTTCGTGGATCGGCGTGATCTGCGTGATGACCCCGCTGCTGCTGGTTACGGTGTTCTGCAACGCGCTGATGGCGACGCTGGGCATCGGCCTGAAGGTGGCCACGCTGCCGGTAATCGCCCTTGGTGTCGGCGTCGGCGTTGACTACGGCCTGTACCTGTTCGAGCGCATCCAGCATCACATGGCCGATCCGCGGGTGAGCTTCCGCGAAGCCTTCGAGCGTTCTATGGTCGAGCGCGGCAGCGCCGCGGTGTTCACCGCGATCACCATGTCCGTCGGTGTCGCCACCTGGATGTTCTCGGCGCTCAAGTTCCAGGCCGACATGGGCGTGATGCTGTCGTTCATGTTCCTGGTCAACATGTTCGGCGCGATCTGCCTGCTGCCGGCGCTGGGCGCGTGGTTCTACCGCGATCGCGAACCGGCGGCGGCGCTGGCGACGCCGCTGCGCTGAAAGGGCCGGGCGGCGTTTGCGCGCGCGATCCCGGCGCAGCGATCTCATTTTTCGAAATGGCTTCGCAAACTCACCCGTTTGGGGCATGCCGGGCCGCGCGTCCGCGCCATAAGGTCGATCGGTATGCCGACCGAGCCGGAGGAGACTGCGATGAGCGAGCTGGCGACCGAAAAACTGGTGTCCGTGGATTCCCACGTGCATTTCACCGACGAGTGGGTGAAACAACGTCTGCGCAAGGAGCTGCACGCAGTCTGGGACGAGGCCAACCGGAAGGCCGAGAAGTATGCGGCCGAGGTGTTGCGCGGCGGCCAGCCGAACCTGGAACTGGAGGACTTCGTCGATCCCGAAGCGGCCAAGGATCCGGGCCATTTCAACCCCGAGGGCAAGCTCAAGGCGATGGATCTCGACGGCGTCTACGCCGAGGTGATCTTTCCCGAGCTGGCCGGCGCCAAGATCATCAACCCGGCGTTGATGGGCGACGACTGGAAAGAGGTGTTCCAGGGCTACAACAATGCGATGGCGGACTTCGCCGCGCACGATCCGGTGCGCCTGATGTGCGCCTACCAGTTGCCGCTGTACGACATCGACTTTGCCTGCAAGGAGGTCGAGCGTCTGGCGCGTGATCGTAAGGCGCGCTGCGTTCAGCTCACGCCGTTTCCGTCCGATCTCGGCCTGCCGGATTTCTACCACGAGCGCTACGTGCCGTTGTGGAAGACCATCGAGGAGACGGGCCTGACGATCCTCAATCACCTCGATCTGAAAAAGGAACTCTGGGACGTGTTCCGCCGCGACCCGACGCCGCAGAAGGGCATCTTCACCGGCCTGCCGTGGGCGCCGCTGGCCGAGACCATCTGCATGTGGATTCTCACCGGCACGCTGGAGAAGTATCCGAAGATGCGCGTGCTGTTCGTCGAGCCAGGCCTGGGCTGGCTGCCGTGGTTCTTCGATGCGCTGCTCGATCCGCGCATGAACCAGCACTACACCTTTCCCGGCGTGAAGCGGCCGCCGAGCGAGACCTTCCGCCTGCAGTGCGGCGCCACCTTCATGTACGAGCCGCGTGGCCTGAAAGACTGCTACGAATACTTCGGCCCCGACTGCCTGTACTGGTCGACCGACTTCCCGCATCCGGCAACCTGCTGGCCGAACTCGCGCAAGCAAGTGGTCAGCCAGTTCAAGGAGGCCGGCATCCCCGAAGCCGATCGCGTCAAGATCACCTCCGGCAATGCGCTCAGGACCTTCGGGCTGGGCTAAAACAACCGTATCACGAGAGATCACATGGCTGGCGTTCTCCACGATCTGAAAGTCCTCGACCTGACGTCCGGCATCGCCGGGCCGATGACGACGATGCTGCTCGGCGACAACGGCGCCGACGTCATCAAGATCGAGCCGCCCGGCGGCGATCCGGCGCGCACGCTCGACGGCCCGCACAAGCTCGGCTACGCGGTGTGGCAGCGCGGCAAGCGCAGCGCGTTCCTGGATCTGAACAGGAGCGAAGACAAGGACGTGTTGCTGGCACTGGCGAAAGCGGCGGACATCCTCGTCGAGTCCTATGCGCCGGGCGAGACCGAAAGGCTCGGCATCGACTACGCCACGCTGTCCAAGCTCAACCCGCGCCTGATCTATTGCTCGATCACCGGCTATGGTCGCGACAACCCGCACAGCGCGCGTCCAGCCATCGACGCCCTGGTGCAGGCACGTACCGGGCTGATGTTCGAGCAGCGCGGCTGGCCGGAAGGCGCGCTCAACCACATCAGCGGCCTGCCCGATCCCTACCCGGATCTGGAGATTCCGCAGGACTGGGTGCAGGGCGCGCCGCGTCCGGGGCCTCTGTTCGTCGCCTCGCAGTGGCCGAGCCTGGGCGCCTTCTTCAACGCCTCGCTCGGCATCGCCGCGGCGCTGCGCGCACGCGAGATCACCGGCCGCGGCCAGTGGGTCGAGACTTCGCTGCTACAAGGCGCGCTCGCCGGTGCCGCCGGCGTCTGGCAGCGCGCCGAGAAGCCGGATGCGCCGGGCTTCGATACCTGGATTCTCAACAGCAAGTCGCCCAAGGGGCATTTCCGCGCCAAGGATGGTGTGTGGCTGCACAACTGGGTGCCGAACCCGCGTTTCATCCTGCAGGCTGCGGCCGGCGACACGATCAACGCGACGCCCGATCTCACCGTGCAAAACGATCCGGACCGCTTCGGCACCGGCCCGGAAGAAATCCTGGTGATGGCGCACTACCAGCCGCTGCTCGCCGAGGCCGTCGCCAAGTTTCCGGTCAAGGACTGGATCGAGGCCGCGGCGACCGCCGAGATGACCATGCAGCCGGTGCGCAGCATCGAGGAATCGCTGGCCGACCCGGCCTTCCTCGCAGACGGCTGCGTGACCGAGATGCAGCATCCCGAGCTCGGCACGATCCGCACCGTGGGCAACGCCTACAACATGAGTCTCACCCAGGGCAAACCCGGCGCCCCACCGGTCGCGCCCGGCGCCAACACCGACGAGGTCAAGGCCGAGGCCGCGAGGATCATTGCCGAGGCCAAGGCGGTCAGCGCCGCGCAGAAGAAGGGGGATCTCAAGGCGCCGCTCGATGGCATCGTCGTGCTCGATCTGGGCCTGGCCATTGCCGGCCCCTTCGGCACGCAGTTGCTGTCCGATCTCGGCGCCACGGTGATCAAGATCAACGGGCTTTACGACCTGTTCTGGCACCGCGTGCACATCGCCTACATGGCCAACCGCGGCAAGAAGAGCATCACGCTCAATTTGAAAGACCCGCGCGCGATGAAGATCCTGCTCGATCTCGTCGCCAAGGCCGATGTCGTGCAGCACAACATGCGCTACGACGCCGCCGAGCGCCTGAAGATCGACTACGAGTCGCTCAAGAAGATCAACCCCAGGCTGATCTACTGCCACACGCGCGGCTTCGAGCGCGGCCCGCGCGCCAGCCTGCCCGGCAACGACCAGACCGGTGCCTGCCTGTCCGGCATCCAGTTCGAGGACGGCGGCATGGGCCGCGTCGGCGACAACGGCGAGATCGGCCGGCCGTTGTGGAGCTTCACCAGCTTCGGCGACACCGGAAACGGTTTTCTCTCGGCCATCGCCATCTGCAACGCGATCTACCACCGCGACCGCACCGGCCAAGGCCAGTTCGTCGATACCTCGATCATCAACGCGGCGCTACTCAACACCAGCTATGCGGTGGCAAGGCCCGACGGCAGCGGCTTTGAGCGTCCGCGCATCGGTGGCGACCAGCTCGGCTATGGTCCGTTCCATCGCATCTACGAAACGGCCGATGCATGGATCTGCGTCGCCGCGCGCGCCGAGGCCGAACAGGACAAGCTGCTGTCGGCGCTGGGCGTCACCGACGCGGGCCAGATCGGCGCCAAGCTCAAGGCGATGCGCGCCAGCGAGGCCTTCGAGACGCTCGACGGCGCCGGCGTGCCGGTGGAGATCGTCGATGCCGAGTTCTCGCGCCGGCTGCACGACGATCCGGTGGCGCAGAAGAACAAGTGGGTCGTGTCCTATCCGCATCCGGTGGTCGGCAAGCTCGACCAGATCGGCCTGCTGTTCTCGCTGTCTGACACGCCCGGCGTGATCCAGGGCCGGCCGCTGATCGTCGGCGAACACACCAAGGAAATCCTCGCATCCATGGGCTACGGCGAAGACGAGATGAAGACCATGGAAGAGCAGTTCGCCATCGGCTTCCCCGGTATGCCGCGCATGCCGCCGCGGCCGGCCGCTGCCCAACCCGGCGCTCCCAAGCCCGGCATGGCCGGGATGCTGGAGCAGGCGTCGAAGAAGTAAAGGGCGTTCGGTGCGCGCAAGGCCCGCCGTTGCGGGCTCCGCGCCTGCCTTGGGGCGCCGTGCGGGTTTGCCGCGACTAGCCAGACACCCGGGGCGCGGCGTGACACGCCCCCGGACTTGTCCGTACAGTGACGATCGTGTGGCGGACGCCGGCGCGGTCGCGCGACCGGGCTTGCGGTGGAGCCGCGCAAGGCCACGGTCCAGGCGACCCGAGATCCGGAGTCGAGGAGGGGAAATGCAGATTCGAGGACGGTTTGCCGGCGCATCGACGCTGGCGGGTGTAGCGCTGCTCGTCGCAGCCTGTGGCAGCAGCGATCCGGTCGGGAACGTGCCGCCGGTGGATGGGGCTGCGCAGGCCGCGCCGGTGATCGAGGTCTTGTCCAACCGGTCCGATCTGATCAGCGGCGGCGATGCGCTGGTGGAGGTGCGGCTCCCGGACGGTGCCGCGGTAGAGGACCTGCGCGTGAGCCTCAACGGCGCGGACATCAGCGCCGCCTTCGCCCGGCGTGCGAACGGTCGCGTGATGGGACGGGTGGAGGGCCTGCGCGTGGGCGAGAACACCCTGAGCGCATCGCTCGGCGGTGCGGTGTCGCGGCACACGATCCGCAACCATCCCAACGAAGGGCCGATCTTCTCGCGGCCGGAGATCAAGCGCATCCGCTGCCAGGAAGGCGCGGTCGATGTCTTCTGCAACCAGCCGCCCGAGTACACCTTTTGGTACCGTCCGGTGGCGCCGCTGCAGGACGGCGTCGGCGCTGCGCTCGGCGACGACACGCCGCTGGTGCGAACCGGTGTCGCGCTGCAACCCTATGATCCGGCCAATCCGCCCGATGACGTGGCGATGACGACGACGCAGACCGGCGAGACCGTGCCCTTCATCGTGCGCCAGGAGCTGGGCTATCAGGATCGCGACCAGTACAAGATCCTGACGCTGTTCAATCCGGACGCGCCCTGGGAGCCTTGGGCGCCGCAGCCGCAGTGGAACGGCAAGCTCTTGATCACCCACGGCGGCAACTGCGGCGCGCGTTACACGCCGGGCAATGCGCCGCTGGACGATTACTCCGGCACCTTCGGCGACATTCCGCTGATCGAGCCGAGCTACGTCTATGCGCTCGGCAAGGGTTACGCGGTGCTCTCCACGGCACTGGCCAACACCGGCCACAACTGCGATGTCGCGCTCAATGCCGAATCGATCATGATGGCCAAGGAGCGCTTCGTCGAGCAGTACGGCCCGCTGCGCTACACCATCGGCACCGGCTGCTCGGGCGGCTCGATCGCTCAGGCCACCATCGCCAACGCCTATCCGGGGCTGTACCAGGGTCTGCTGACGATGTGCGCCTATCCGGATTCGCTGTCCGCCGGTCTGCAGTTCCTCGATCTGCACCTGATGCGCCTGTACTTCGAGAACCCGTCCCGCTGGGCGCCCGGCGTGGTCTGGAATCCGGCGACTTGGGGGCCGGTGGAAGGTCATCTGACCCACGTCAACGCGGTGGTCGCCGACGAGGGCCTGTTCAAGGCGGCGACGGCCGTCACCGGCGATTGCGTGGGCGAGGACAGCTACCACCCCGAGACCAATCCCACCGGCCAGCGCTGCGGCATCATCGAGTGGTCGCCGCACATCTTCGGCCAGCGCAGCCCCGAGGTCTGGCAGGCCACGGAGCAGCAGGTCGGCTACGGCTTCACCGGCATTCCGCTCGGCAACACCGGCGTGCAGTACGGTCTCAATGCGCTGCGCGCCGGACTGATCACGCCGGCGCAGTTCGTCGACCTCAACGTGAAGATCGGCGGGCTGGACGTGGACATCCAGCCGATTCCCGAGCGCATCCGCGCCGATCACCCCGCGGTCGGCAACGCCTACCGCAGCGGCATGATCAACATGGCCAACAACCTCGACACCGTGGCCATCATCAACTTCGTCGGCCCCGATCCCGGCATCGCGCACGACTCGGTGCACGCCTGGTGGGTGCGCTGGCGCATCGAGCGCGAGCACGGCAGCGCGCGCAATCACGTGATGTGGATCGGCACCGCGCCCCTGATCGGCGACCTGAAGTGGGTCTACCAGGGGCTGGACGCGATGGACGAGTGGCTCGCCGCCGTGGAAGCCGACACCAGCGATCTGCCGATCGCCGACAAACTCTCGCGCAACCGCCCGGGGCATGTGCAGGACTCCTGCGCCCTGCTCGACGGTCGGCGGATTTTCGGCCAGGAGTGCATCGATCTGTTCGAGCCGCTGTACGCCTACGGCACGCCGCGCACGGTCGCCGGCGATACGCGCACGGCAGACAACTTCGACTGCCAGCTCAAGCCGCTGGACCGCAACGACGACTACGGTCCGGTGCCGTTCACCGACGCCGAGTGGGCACAGTTGCAGGCCGTGTTCAGCGAGGGTGTTTGCGATTACCGTGCGCCGGGGCGCGGCAAGCAGAAGACGGTCTCCTGGCTCACCTACCGGGACGACAACGGCCGCGTCATCGTCGGCGGCGCCCCGCTGCCGCCCCCGCCGCCGAACTCCGGCACGGGCACGCAGGCGCCAGCCTTTGTCTATCCGGTGCGGGATCGCTGAGGACCGCTCGACGAGGTAATGCAGTCCGGGAAACGCCGCCGCGCGCGGCCGGGACAGCGCGGCTCACGGTCCCTATCGTCGCGCGCAGGTGGTCCGGGTCATGGCGGACGTTCCGCGATGACGCGATTGCGCTCCTGACGTTTGGCTTGGTACAGCGCGGTATCGGCGCGACGCAGCAGCTCGTCGATGTGCGGGTCTGACGCGTCGAGGCTGCTGACGCCGACCCAGACGGTGAAGCGCACGGTTGCGCCCGATTCGAGCACGAGTTGCTGTGTACAGCGTGCTGGCGACGAAGCGGCCGAGCACGAGCCACCAGATGCTGGACGCCGAGAGCCCGAACGCGACCATCCCGGGCAGTCCGAGGGGCCACGACAGGCACAGGAAGGCGATGGCCAGCACATCGAAGGGCAGCCATCTGCGGCAGGCGGCCACGATCAGGGTGAAGAGCCCCACGCCCACGTGCACCGAGTAGACCGAGGTCCATCCGATGATGAAGTGGCGTGACCGCGATACCGGCACCCCGATCAGGGCGACCAGACGCATGCCGGTCCACAGCTGCTCGATCTCGGCGACCTTGCTGCGATCCGCGCGTTCGTCGCCGCGGTCGACGGATCGCTCGACGTGCTAGTCAACAACGCGGGTCTGCTGCCACCGCTGCGCCGCGCGTGGTCAGTGTGTCGAGCATCGTGCAGCGCAGCGGCCGTATCGACTTCGACGACCTGCGGGCCGAACGCAGCTATCTGTCGTCACGTTCCTGCGCGCAGACCAAGCTGGCGTGTCTGATCTTCGCGCTGGAACTGCAACGCCCGCGGATGCTGCGGGCGTTGCGCTGATCAGCGTGGCCGCGCATCCGGGCATCTCCCTCACCGGCATCGGCGACGTGCGTCGCAGCGAACAGCGCCGCAGCCTCACCGACTGGCTCGAAGGCGTGGCCTTCCAGATCGCGATGCGCGGCTTCGGGCAGACGGCGGCGCAGGGTGCGCGGCCGATCATCCACGCCGCGTCCGCCGCCGACGTGCGTGGCGGCGAGTTCTACGGCCCGGATGGATTCATGCAGTTCCGCGGCAGGCCGACGCGGGTGCCGCCAAGCAAGACGGCGCGCGATCCGCTGATCGCGGCGCGGCTGTGGGACGTCTCAGAGCGACTGACGGGTGCAGCTACGCAGCGGCGTTCGCGTCCGCCCAGTCCGTAAGCTCGCGCAGCACCACGGTGGCGTAGGCTCCCGGCGGCAGTTCGAATTCGAGCCGCAGCGCGTCGGCATCGAGCCAGTGCCAGCGCATTGCCTGCGGGATCAGGCGCAGGGCGCGGCGCTCCTGTTCGAGGCCGGCGCGTTCCAGGCCACTGCGCAGCGTTTCGTATTCCGCGCACACGGATTGCTCGAGCGCGCGCGCCTCGTCGGCGCTGGGCAGCTCGCCGCGTCCCCATAGCGGGCCGCTCGGGTGGATGTCGAAGGCGGCGAGTCGAGCGTCGAGCTCCGCCGACGGCGCCTCTGGCCCGAACCATGAGCGCGAGCCTGCCAGCGACCACACCTCGCCCGGCAGGCCGCGGTCCCAGCAGTCGCGGCGCACGCGCTCGGCGAGTACCGCGTTGAACAACTGCGAGCGTGCGGCCGACAGCAGCATCGAGCGCAGCGCCCGGTCGACGCGCGCACCGGCGAACATGCGCTCGGCGCGCTCGACGTTGGCGCCGCCCAGGCCGAAGCGCTGCTCGCCGAAGTAGTTGGGCACGCCGCGCGTTGCGATTGCCGCGAGCCTGGCCTCGGCCGCCGCGCGGTCGCCGCGAATGGCGCGCAGCACGATGCCGAAACGATTGCCACGCAGCGCGCCGCGCTTGAGCTTGCGCCGATGCCGGCGGTGTTCGAGCACCTCGACCCCTTCGAGTCCGAGCTGCGACCAGTCCGGCGATGCACGTCCCGGCAGATACACCGTGAACACTTGTGTCGTCAGCGCGTGCCGGTCCTTCACGCCGGCGTAGCTCACGTCCATCGGTGCCACGCCGGCGAAGCGCGCCAGCCCCTTTGCCACCCACTCGGTGTTCGCGCCGCGCTTTTTCACCACCAGCCAGGCGTGCTCACCGCTGCCGTCGGGCACGATGTCCTGCAGCTCGTCGACGACGAAGTCCTCGGGCGTTGCGCGCAATTGCGCCTGCAGCGGCGGGCCGCCGTGGGCGTGGGGCAGCGGGCTCATGGACGTCGGTGTCGCCGAAGCGGCGCCGCAGTATAGAGAACCCGCATCCCTGCGACTTCGCCGGATCTTCGATACGCGACGGACAGGATCACGGCGTGGCGAGGGCTGCGACGCCGGACTGCGTCAGCACGTGCAGATGGCCGTCGACGGCCGCGCAGACCACGGCCGCCTCGTGCTCGGTGAGGGCGAGGGCCGTGCGCACGAAAGCCCAGCTCTCGCTGCTGCCTTCTGCGGCGCGTGCGAGCGGCACGAGCGCAGCGGCGGCCACGTCGCGATAATCGCCGCCGTCCGCCGGCAGCCGTGCGAGGTAGTGCAGCCACAGGGCCACGGCGCGCGCGAGCACGTCGACGCTCATGCCACGGGCGATGCGCTGGCGTAGCGGCGGCAGCAGCGTCTGCCGGAATTTGGCCGAGCTGTCCTCGGCGAGGCGCAGCAGCGTGTCGTCGAGCGCGGCGTTACCGAAGCGGCGGGTCAGCGACGCGCAGTAGTCGTCGACATCGATGCCGGGCGGGGCGTCGAGCGTTTCGGCCACGCAGTGTAGATACGTGGCGAGCCAGCCGGCGATGAGCGGATCCGCCATGGCCTCGTGCACGCCGCGGTGTCCACGAAGAAGGCCGATATGGGCGATGGCCGAATGCCCGCCGTTGAGCAGGCCGACCTTGAGGCGTTCGTGAGCGGGTACGTCGTCGCAGAGCACGACGCCGGCGCGCTCGAAGGCCGGGCGGCCATCGGCGAAATCGTCCTCGACCACCCACTGCAGCCAGTTTTCGCAGAGCACCGGGGCGGCGTCGTGCACACCCAGTTCTTCGCACAGCGCGCGTTCGCGTTCGGGGTCGGCGCCCGGCGTGATGCGGTCGACCATCGAGCACGGAAAGCGGCAGTGCGCGTCGATCCACTGCGCCAGCGCCGGATCGCGGGCACGCGCGAGATCGACGAGGGCCGTGCGCAGGCGCTTGCCGTTGTCGATCAGGTTGTCGCAGGACATCAGCGTCAAACCATGGCCGCCGATGCGGCGCCGAAGCTCGAGCGCGCGCACGAGCAGACCCGGCGCGCTGCGCGGCGATGCTGCATCAGCGAGGTCGTGGGCGATGTCGGCGTGGCGAAGATCGAGTCTCCCGTTGGCGTCGAGGCAGTACCCGGCCTCGGTGATCGTCAGCGAGACGATGCGCGTGGTCGCATCGGCGATCGTTGCGATCGCCTCACTTGCGTCGCTGCTGGCATCGATGCACTGCATGATCGAGCCGATCACGCGAATGCGTCGCGAGGCGCCGTCGGTCTCGGTCAGGCTGTAGAGGCCGTCCTGCGCGCGCAGCGCATCGAGTGTCGGACGGTCCTGCCCGCGCAGTCCGATGGCGCACAACCCCCAACCCTCGGCGTCACCCTGCTGCAACAGCGTGTGCAGCACGCGTGCCTGATGCGCGCGATGAAAGCGGCCGATGCCGAGGTGACAGATGCGCCTGTCGAAGCGACGCGGATAGTGCGGCCACTCGATCGGCGCGCCGTCGATCGAGCGGCCGGCCAGGCGCGGCAGCGTCGCCGCGCCGAGCCGCGCCCCGAGCGGCGCCTTACTCATCGCGGTCTTTGAGCGCGATCGCCGTGAAGATCGCCGTCAGCTCGCGCGAGCGCGCATAGCGCCTGCGCGTCTGGAACTGCACCGTGGCCAGTCCGTTGATCTGCGCGACCAGGTGCGCGGCGATCACTTCCGGCGCGGCGCGCAGGCGCTCGTGTTCGGCCAGCGTGGAGTTGCGCACGATCTCGGCGACGTCGTCGACCACCTTGCGGGCGAGGGCTTCGAGGCGCTCGGCGATGTCGGGTCGGCTCAGCGCGATGGTCTGGACGACGAAGAACAAGCGCTCCCCGGGGTTGGCCGCCGGATCTTGCGCGCCGCTACTGGCAATGGCCTCGGCGAGCAGACGCAGGTTGCGGGTGAGCGGCACGCCGGGTTTGATCGCCGCGAACAGCATGCCTTCGAGTTGTGTGACCGTGCTGCGCCACAGCTCGAAGAACAGCGTCTGCTTGTCGCCGAACAGTGAGTACACCGGCATGCGCGAATAGCCGGCGCGCTCGGCGACCTCGTCGATCGTGACCGCCTCGTAACCCTTCTCGAGGAAGGCCTCCCAGGCCGCGGCGAGCAGCGCCTGGCCGCGGGCCGCCTTTTGTTCTTCGCGGCTCAGGCGTGTCTTGCGCACTCGTGGGGCAGGATTCGCGGTCATCGGCGCTCCGGGGCTTGCCGGGCGATCTTAGACGATATACAGTGCAATACATAGTGTATTTGTATACGCCGCATTTTGTCATAGCCGGCGTCGCTGCTAAGAAGGTGCGCATGCGAGCAAATCCAATCCGGGCGGCATTTGCCGCGTGCCTCGCCGCCGGCTCGGCTCTGCCCTTGGCTGCGGCGGGGCAGGAAAGTGCCGAGGACCCGCTCGAGGCCTTGTTCGCCGAGCCCACGCCTGCGACGCCGCAGGCCGATGCAGCCGACGAGCTACAGACGATTGCAGTCGAGTCTCTGCGTGAACCCGCGCCGGAGCCGGCGCCGCCGCCACGGGCGCGCCAGCTCGAAGAGATCGTCGTCACCGCGTCGTTTCGTGAGCAGGACATCCAGGACGTGATCGGCGGTGCGCACGTCTTCGGCGGCCGTGCACTCGACGAGGCCGGCGCGACCGGCGTCGAGGACTACCTGATCGAGGTGCCGAGCGTGTCGCTGCAGAAGTCGGGCAATGGCACGGCCAAGATCGCGATGCGCGGCATCTCCAATGTCAACGAGTCCGATCTCGGTTACGCCGACGGCTCACCGACGACCGGCGTGTATCTGAACGATGTCGCAATTCAGGGCTCCGGCGTGTTCCCGGATCTGAACATCTACGATCTCGCCCGCGTCGAGGTGCTCAAGGGGCCGCAGGGCACGCTCTACGGTGAAGGCGCGATGGGCGGTGCGATCAAGATGGTCACGCGTGCGCCGAACCCGAACGAATGGGAGCTGCGCGGCGCGCTGTCGGCGAGCCAGACCGAGCAGGGCGACGACTCCTGGGACGGTCGCATCGCCGTCAACGTGCCGCTTGTTGACGATCGCCTCGGCGCACGCTTCGTCGCAACCCGCCGTCACACGGGCGGCTTCGTCGACTACGTCAATCTCGATCGCCCCGATGCCGATGCCGAGGACGCGCGCTCGCTGCGGGCGGCGCTCACCTGGCAGGCGTTCGACGGGCTCGAATTCGAATACCTGCATTTGAACGACTGGACCGACCGCGAGCAGTTTCCGGTGGTCGATGTCGGCGAGGAAGAAGCGCTGATCAACACCCGCGAGGAGGATCAGTACGCCATCACCGACTTCTCGATCCATGCGCTGACCCTGCGCTGGAGCCTGCCGTTCGCGACGCTGACCTCGGTCAGCGCACTGTACGACACCTTCCGCGACACGCGCCGGCGCACGCCGGTGTTGCAGAGCGTGCTGCAGACGCAGTTCAACGAGCTGGGCCTGACCGCGCCCGACATCTTTTCCAATGCCTCGACGCACGTGGTCACCGATCTCGACTCGTTCTCGCAGGAGCTGCGCCTGGTCTCGCACGGCAGCGAGCGCTTCGACTGGATCGCTGGCCTGTTCTTCCGCGATCGCAACCAGACCTTCGACCAGGAGAAGCGCGAGGACAGCGTGCCAGAGGATCCGACCGGTCTGTTCACCGGCATCCTCGGTGGCTTCAATCCCTTGCAGGGGCGTCAGGAGCAGGGCTTCGGCGACGAGGCCTTCACGCAGTACTCGGCCTACGGCGAGCTGACCTGGCACCTGGTGCCGGAGGTGTTCGAGATCACCGGCGGTCTGCGCGCGTTCACCGAGGACATCTCGTTCTTCATCGATACGCGCTTTTACGGCCTCGAGGCGTTTTTGATCGGCTCCAATCCCGACAATCTCGATCCGCAGACACAGACCGCGCACATCTACGTTGCTCAGGACTTGAAGACGCGCGGCTTGCTGCCGAAGCTGGCGCTGGGCTGGCACTTGAATCCCGATCATCTGCTGTACGCCTCGGTCACGCGCGGATTCCGCTCCGGCACCGCCAACGTCTATGCCGCACTGGAGAGCGGGCCGCCGATCGTCAAGCCCGACTACGTCTGGAACAAGGAGCTCGGCATCAAGTCGACCTGGCTGGATGGTACGCTGATCACCAACCTCGCCGGCTATCACATCGACTGGGAGGACATCCAGGGCACGGTTCTCGGCACTGCGCGCCTGGGCGCCGTACCGACCGACTTTGCCCACCTCGACAACGCCGGCGACGCGCGCGTCGTCGGCGCCGAGGCCTCGATCGTCTGGCTGGCGCCGGACGATCTGACGCTGACGCTCAACGCCGGTTACAACGACGCCGAGGTCACCCGGCCCAACGCGGCCTCGCAGGTGCGCCGGGGGTCCGGCCTGCCCAACACGCCGCGACTGACCGGCAGTGCCAACCTCGGCTGGGGCTTTGGCCTGCCGTTCGGGCTGCAGGGCGATCTGTCGGCGACCTATGCCTACGTCGACGGCCAGCTCATCGTGTTCGAGTCGGACGAGTACGACACCATCGAGATCGACAGCTACGAGTTGATAAAGGGGCATGTGGGCATTGCCCGTGATCGCTGGAAGCTGCAGCTCTTCGGCGACAACCTCGCCGATACCCGCGCAATCGTCTCGATCTCGGCGCCCACCCCACAGCACACCGTCCTCACCCCCCGCACCATCGGCCTGCGCCTGTCCTATGACTTCTGAGCCGCGCTCACGCTTTCTCATCGACCTCTACGCCGCCGCCTGCGAGCGCCTGCCCGCGGTCGAGTGCATCACCCTGACCGCCGACGGCGGCAAGGCGCCATGCGAGCTCGTGGTCGGCCTGCCGCTCTCGTACGCACGGCACCGCCGCCGCTACCCGCTGGCAATCGTCTTCGATGGGCAAGCGATGTGCGGCTCGGTCATCGAGATGAGCCGGCTGATGGCCGATACCCGGGAGATCCGAGAGAGCCTCGTCGTCGTCGTGCGCACGCCCACGCACCAGTGGCTCGCCGGGAGCGCGCCGCCGGCACGGGCGATCACGGCGCTGCTCGCCGCGCTTGCGCGGCGCTACCGCATCGACGGTGGGCCGGTGCTGGCCTTCGCCGGCGGCGATGGCGCGGCGGCGCCGGCGCTCGCGGCGGCGGCCGACCCGCGCCTGCGCCTGTACGGCGAGGGCGACCATGGCATCGCGGCCTTCGTCGATGCGCTGCGCAGGCTGCTGTCCACCGGCATCGAATATGGCCGCGGCATGCCGGCGCTGCGCCGGCCGTGGTGGACACCGCTGTTGCGCGCGTGCGCCCCGCTGGCGCGCCGCCTGATGCGACCGCCCACCGAGCCACCGGGGCGCGAAGGCCTACACCGGCTACGCAGCCACGCGCTGGATCGCGACTTTGAGATCTTCGTCTGGCTGCCGCAGGCTGCGAGCCTCGAGCGGCCCGTGCCGGCGCTGTTCGTGCTCGACGCCTCGATCGAGTTCTCGACCGTCGCCGAAGCCGCATACCGCCTCGCGGCGGCCGGATCGATCGAACCGGTCGCGGTGATCGGTGTCGGCGTGCCGCGCGCCGAGGGGCACTACGGCTTTGCGTTCCGGCGCTTCGAGGAGTTCTCCCCGATGCCGTCGGACGGCTACGCCTGGGGCGATGACCTCGGCCACATCTTCCGTGCGCTGTTCGCGCTGCGCGGCGAGGATGCGCGCCTGCGCCTGGGGCGCGCCCCCGATCTACTGACTTTTCTCACCGACGAGTTGCTGCCGGTTCTGCTTCATCTGCCGATCGACACCGACGCGCTGGGGTTGCTCGGCCATTCCGCGGGCGGCACCTTCGTCGGCTATGCCCTGGCGCAGCCGCGCTCGCCGTTTCGCGACTACATCGGCGTCAGCCCCGGCATCGCGATCGGCGGCGACTGGCTGCTGCGCGCACTGCCGAGCGCGCATCCGGCGCTGAGGACACGGTCGGCGCGCTTCGTCATCGGCGGCGAGGAGCGGATCAACGCTTTCAACGTCATCGCCGGTATTCCGCGCACCCGCAGCTACGTCGAGCAGCTCTGTGCGCGCGGTATCGACGCGCGCTACGGCTGCTATGACGGCGAAACCCACAGCAGCATCTACCCGCGGGCGGTCGAGGACGCGCTCAAGGCGGTCTACGCGCGACCCGCGGTGGACCGAAGCTGGAGGAGCGCATGAGTTCCGTGATCGATGCGCTGCGACGGGCGATCGGTGCCGCCCAGGTGCTGGACGCGCGGGCCGCGGCCGAGCGCGCGAGCAGCTACTGGGACCCCTCGCCGCTACAGGCGCGCGCACTGGTGCGGCCGCGCAGCACCGCCGAGGTGTCGAGCGTGCTGCGCATCTGCCACGCATACGACCAAAAGGTCGTCACGCATGGCGGCCTGACCGGCTGCGTCGAGGGCGCGACTTCGGATGCCGACACCGTGGTCCTGTCGCTGGAACGCATGCAGGCGATCGAGGACATCGACCCCATCGGACGCACGGCGACGGTGCAGGCCGGCGTCGTGCTGCAGCGCTTGCAGGAAGCGGTGCGCGAACACGGGCTGATCTTTCCGCTGGATCTGGGCGCGCGCGGGTCTTGCACCATCGGCGGCAACGTCGCCACCAATGCCGGCGGCATCAACGTGATCCGCTACGGCATGATGCGCACGCGCGTGCTCGGCCTCGAAGCGGTGCTCGCCGACGGCACGGTGCTGTCGTCGATGAACCACATGCTCAAGAACAACGCCGGCTACGACCTCAAGCAACTGTTCATCGGCAGCGAGGGTACGCTGGGCGTCGTCACCCGCGTCGTCGTGCGGCTCGAAGAAGCCACGCAGAGCCGCAACAGCGCGATGGTGGGGCTCGCCAGCTTTGCCCACGTCACCGGCCTGCTCAAGCGCCTACAGCAGCGGCTCGGCGGCACGCTGAGCGCCTTTGAAGCGATGTGGGGTGACTACTTCCGCGACGTCACCGAGCCCGGCTTTCATCGCGCACCGCTGGGCCGCGACCATGCTTACTACGTGATACTCGAAGCCGAGGGCGCGGACGCCGAGACCGACACGCCGCGATTCATCGCCGTAATGGAACGGGCGCTCGACGAAGGCCTGATCGCCGACGCGGTGATCCCGCAGTCCGAGGCCGAGCGCCGCGCGCTGTGGGAGATCCGCGAAAACTTCCAGCCACTGTACCGGCGCCAGCCGATCTTCCTGTATGACGTGAGCCTGCCGATCCGCGAGATGGAGACTTACGTCGCCGAAGTGCAGGCGCGCCTCAAGCGCCGCTGGCCGGCCAGCCGCTGCGACGTCATCGGCCACATCGGCGACGGCAACCTGCACTTCTTCGTCCACCCCGGATCGAGCGGCGACGACCTGCACGCGCAAGCGGACGAGGACGTCTACACACCCCTTGCGCCGATCGGCGGTTCTATCTCGGCCGAACACGGCATCGGCACCGAAAAGCGCCGGCACCTCGGCATTTCGCGCACCCGCGCGGAGATCGCGCTGATGCGCACGCTCAAACGGACGCTCGATCCCAAGAACCTGCTCAATCCGGGCAAGGTGCTGTGAGGTGCGAGCCCGATCCCGTGGCCTGATCGGCGCGAGCGTATCGCGCGCTGTGCATCCGGGCTGCTGCGGCGCGAGCCGCGTGCCGAAGATCCGCCCACGCCCTCAGAGCCGACCGCGCAAGCTGTCCTGGCGCTGCTCGCACACGACGCGGCGGGCGCGCCGCTGCGTGGTCTTCCAGACCAGCCGCACGCCCACCTCGGGCCGCGTGTCGCAGGTCAATTCGAGCTCCACGACGTCGCCCGCTTCCAGCGCGAGCGCTCGCAGCAGCGGCAGATAGATCTGCTCCCAGTGTGTCGGCGCCGCATACGGCGAGGTCGACAAACTGATGCCGGGCACGAGCTCGGCCTCCCACCACAGCGCGAAGCCGGCGATGCGCTGGCCGGCACGGTCCGCGGTCCAGCGCAGCGTGCGGCTGCGGCGGCTCGGCGGCGCCGGCCGGTCCGGACGCAGGTCGAGATCATCCCAGCACTGCGTGTGCGACGCGTCGCCGAGATCCTCCGCCGTGATGCTGCGCACGTACATGTTGTTCAGGCTGATCTCGCGCGCGGCGGTGAGGTCGAGCTCGAATCCGACGGTCGGCCAGATGTCGATGTCGCGCTGCAGTCGATCCACGATCACCGGCGCGGCGTACTGCCGCAGCCGCGACGGCAGGATGCACCCGCCCGGCTTGAGGAAGCGCCGCGCATCGACCGCGGTTTCCAGAAAGCCCTCCTCGAGCGCGAAATTGCCCAGGGTTTCGCTGACGACGATGTCCACCGCGAGCCGGCGCCGATACTCCGCCGAGTGCGCGCGCACGAACTGCAGGCCATCGATGCCGTTGACGCGCGCGAGCCGCTGCGCGAGTTCGATCGTGTCCGCATACTCGATCAGCGTGCACTGCTTCGCGCCCAGCCGCCGCGCGAGAAAACTCAGAAAGCCGGTGCCGGCACCGATGTCTAGCACGGTCGATTCCCCCGGACGAATCACCCGACGCAGCGCATCGAAGAACGCGCGATTGCGCGGCGCATCGCCAAGCAGCTTGCGGTGCAGTTCGATCTCGCTCATGAGGGTGCTTGCGCCTCAGGTCAGCTTCTTGACCGACGGCATCAGCCCTAGCCGCTTGGCGCGACGAGCAAACCGGCGGTCATCGAAGCTCGCCATGCTCGCGCAGTCGCCGTAGCTCGCGTGATGCAGCGCGTCGGCGAAATCCAGTCCGCTGGCGTAGTTGCGCAACGCCTGTTCGACCCTGTTCCGGTCCTCGATCTCGATATGCCGTCGGCCGAGTAGATGTGCGAAAACCGCGGCGATGTCCGTCGCGGAAAACCGATAGTACCCGCGCAGAACCCATTCCAGCTCGAGCAGCACGGTTTTGCAGACCTTGAGCGGAACCCCGGACTCGATCAAGCGTCGGGCGGCGAATCGTTGCCGTGTCGCTTCGGCGTCGGTGGCGTCCTCCACGTAATACCGGGCCAAGACGTTGGTATCCAGGCCGATGAGCGCGCTCATTTGCGTTGCGCGAGCGTGGCAGGGTCGAAGTCGGCCGGGACACTGGCACGTTTGCTCTTGAGCAGGCCAAAGCCGTTCTCCGGCGCCTCGACCGGCCGGTCGCTGAGGTACAGCTCCGCATGATCACCCACGACCCGGAACTCGACGCGGCTGCCGGCACGGATTCCTAGTCGCCCTCGAACATCCTTGGGGATCGTGACCTGACCTTTGCTCGTCACCGTTGTGCCCATCGCCGACTCTCGGTAATACCTCGTAAGAACACTAACATTCGGCAACTGGCAGCTACAACCAGCGGCAGGCGCACCGTCCCGTGGGTGGACTCCGCTAGAATTGAGTTTCCAATGCCGGCTTAGCTCAGTTGGTAGAGCACCTGATTTGTAATCAGGGGGTCGCGGGTTCGAACCCTGCAGCCGGCACCATTTCCGCCCCTTGCGCAACACCCGCTGCGCCGGTGAACGACTCCCTTCAGCAGCCATTGTCACCGCGCGTGCGACGCTGCAGCGCAGCATGGATCGTAGGGGCTTTCACCCAATTTAGTTGCAGATTGTTGACGCAGTTCACACACCGGGACTAGGCTCGATTCGTTGCTGTACCCAAGCCGCCAGCCTGCGTCAGATCAGATGCAATCACGCCAGCGTGGCGGGACCGTCTCGTTCTCATGGGAGTGAAACGATGGAAATTACTTCAAAGCGCAAGCGGAACGGGGAGTTGTTCCGGCGCACCGCCATCGCCGCGGTCGTTGCAAGCAGTTTTTCGTCCACGGCTGCGCTTGCACAGGAAGAGGCTGCCGCCGAGGGAAGCACTCGGCTCGACGCGATCGAAGTCACGGGTTCGCGCCTGACGCGTGCGGCGGTCGAGGGGGCGCTGCCGGTGTCCGTCATCGACCGGGAGGAAATCGAGACCAGCGGCTTCACCTCGGTCGGCGAGCTGCTGCGCAACACCGTGTTCAACTCGACCGGTGCGTTTCGCGCGCAGTCGGGCAGCTCGGCGCAGTCGCTGGTCGCGGTCGATCTGCGTGGTCTTGGCTCCGAGCGCACGCTGGTGCTGATCGATGGGCGTCGTGCGCCGAAGGCGCCGTTCGCGCCCACCGCGCAGGATCTCAACGCGGTGCCCATCGCGGCGGTCGAGCGTATCGAAAGGTAATTCCTAACCTTTCCGGACCAGAATTGGACGTAGCTCCTGGATTGAGATCTGCTTGAGAAGCTTGTGCAGCAAGGGTTGCAGGTTCTCGTGCCGGTGATTGAACCGGTAGCAAACTTCG
>NZ_JBEPIJ010000026.1:0-23795 GCF_040327995.1 Sinimarinibacterium thermocellulolyticum
ATGGGGCCGCTGGGTCATGTCCCACCCGCGGAGTTCGAGGCAAACTACCATCGTCAACGCGCTGGTCAGGCCGCAACCGTCTGACTTAAACCAACTGGCCTCCGCGAAACCCGGGGCGATTCAGCCCGCCGGCCGAGATGAGCGTGTCGGTGCACGCGGAGATCGACGAGTGCCCACGTCGCTGGGCGCTAAGCGCCGCCGCGTACCCGGAGCTCTGGAGCGGGCGCGGGTATCCACAGAAGCTCCAGTTGGCGACATTGGCAGGGAGCGTCGTTCACCTGGCGCTCGAGGTCATCACGAAGCAGCTGACGCAAGCAGGGGTGCCTTCCTTGAACCACCCGCTCGCCACGCAGGTGCTGAAGGAGCTGGGTGGGTACACGCGCGTCGTGGAGGAGTGCGTCGAGCGCATCCTGCGTCGCTTCGACGACAACCCGCGCGCGCTCCCGATCGTGGAGCAGGCTCGGCGAATGCTTCGCGGGCAAGTCCCCACGCTCCGCGCACGCGTGCAATCGATGCTCGCACGACTGCGCTTGCCGAAGGCGGCGCTGGCCGCGCGGCCTCCCGAAGCACGCCCGGCTACTGAAACGTGTCGCTATTGCGGCGTGCGCCAGCTCTGCGACGCCTACTGGGCGGGGGCCGCGCAGGCGATCTCGGAGGACGGCTGCTTCGGAGACATCGAGCTGAAGATCACCGGTCGTCACGGTCCGACGAACTGGGACGCGGTGGTCGCGCGCGCGCATATTCTGCCAGCGAAGACGCCCGCGCTGCTGCGGTTGCAGCAAGCTGACGAGTTCACAACGGGCACGCTGGTGCGCGTTCTCGACGGTGCGCTCGCGCGCGATCCCGAGGACGACAGCGCGCCCGCCATCATTACGCTCAGCGCGCGTAGCGAGGCGTACCGTGTGGAATAGGAGGGGCCGGATGGGCCGGGTACTGCGCCTTTTTCCGGTCGCCTCACCCTGGTACGATCGAACGCCTATGCGCTCGACGTGCCCTCACGATGTCGCACCGCTAGTGTGGTGTTCCGTTTAAAACTTTACATAGGCGTTCGAGCTTGGCGAAGATCGAATCGGCAGTGGCGGTCCATCGGAACGGCTTGGGATGGTGGTTGTAGTGCTTGACGAATGTTTCGATTTTTCGCTTCAGGTGCGCGACCGACTCGAAGGAGCCACGGCGAATGGTCTGGTTGGTGATCAACGCGAACCAGCGCTCGACTTGATTGAGCCAGGAGCTGTACGTGGGCGTGAAGTGCACATGGAAGCGTGGACGCCTAGCCAGCCAGGCTTTGACCTTGGCGTGCTTGTGGGTGCCGTAGTTGTCGCAGATCAGATGGACATCGAGATGCGCCGGGACGTTGGCCTCGATGTGGCGCAGGGACGACAGGAACTCCTGATGGCGGTGGCGCGGCTTGCACTGAGTCAGGACGCTGCCATTGGCCACATCAAGAGCAGCAAACAGAGTCGTCGTGCCATGACGCACGTAGTCGTGGGTGACACCTTCGACGTAGCCCAGCCCCATCGGCAGCATCGGCTGGGTGCGTTCGAGCGCCTGAACCTGGCTCTTTTCATCCACGCACAGCACCAGCGCATGGTCAGGCGGATTCAGATACAACCCGACGATATCCCGCACCTTCTCGACGAAGAACGGGTCGGTCGACAGCTTGAAGCTCTTGACGCGATGCGGCTGCAGCCCGAACAGCGTCATGTAGCGACGGACCGTCGTCACCGACAAGCCCGTGGCGGTCGCCAGCGATCGGCGCGACCACTGGGTCTTCCCGGGAGGCTTGCGCTTGATCGCAGTCTTGATCAGCTGGGCTACCTGTTTGTCGCTGGTCGAGCGCGGCCGTCCGGGCTTGAGTTCGTTATGCAGTCCCGCAATGCCACGCTCTCGAAAACGGGTACGCCACAGCGTCACAGTTGGTCGGCTCGTGCGGTAGCGACGGGCCACTGCGCTGTTGCTCTCGCCATCTGCCATTCGCAGGATCATCTGCGCACGACGCGCCAACGCCGCCGGCAAAGCCTGCGAGCGCGCCATCGCTTCGAGTTGCGCACGATCCTGCGCGCTGACCACCAAAGGCTTCGCCGGTCTTCCCATCAGGGTCTGCTCCCTGCGCCAAGATTAATCCTTGGACAGCGTCCATAATGGAAAGTTACATACGGAACACCACACTAGCATCATGGGCTCGGCGTGGTGCGTGGGGCATCCCGGAATGAGCTCCGTGACGGCCACGCCGACGGCGACGAGCGAACAGTCCGCAGATCAGGACGCGGGACTCCTCGCCTTCGAGGCGTTCGACACCCTGTACCGGGCGCTCACCGGTCACGACGGTGCATGCCGCTGGCAACACCGACTCTTCACGGACCTCGAAGCGGGTCGCTTCCCGACCGACGTCGAGCTCGCCACTGGTATCGGAAAGACCTCGATCATCGCGCTCTGGGTCTTGGCGCTGGGCCGTGCGCTCGCGCGCCAGTCGACCGCCGTTCCTCGTCGCCTCGCGTACGTCGTGGATCGACGCGTGGTCGTCGATGAGGCCTCGGAGTTCGCGGAAGGGGTACGGAAGCGCCTCGAATTGGCGGCCGAGGACGAGGGGCACGCGCTCCATGAGATCGCGACGACGTTGAAGGACGCGGGCTGCACCTCCTCGGTCGTCGAGGTGTCCACGCTGCGCGGGCAGCGCGCGCTCGACACCCGCTGGCGCGACGACCCGACGCGCCCGGCGATCATCGTCGGCACGGTCGACATGATCGGCTCTCGCCTGCTCTTCAGCGCCTACGGCCGTGTGGGCCCTTGGGGCCGCGCGCTGGAGGCGGGACTCACCGGGCAAGACTGCTTGCTGGTCCTCGACGAGGCTCACCTCTGCGCGCCCTTCGCCACGACGCTCACCGCGATTGAACGCCGCGTCGGCACGCTCGCTCCGTTCGCAGTCGTGAGGATGGGCGCCACGATGGAGCCCGTTCGAGACCTGCTCCGGCGAACGCCCGGACTGCCCGAGGAGCCGACCACGCGACGTGTCTTCCAGCTGCTCGACGTCGACACCGTCATCGACGGGCACACCTGGCCGAAGGAGACCGACGACGAAAAGGTGAGCAAGCGTCTCAACGCCAAGAAGAAGATCGAGGTCGAGGCGCTGGACCCCGACAAAGGTGTCGGTGCTCAGCTCGCGGCGTGGGCCATCGCAAAGTCGAAAGCCGACCCGGGGGCGGTCATCGGCATCGTGGTGAACACCGTCCCCGAGGTTCGGAAATGCGCTGCTGCGCTTCGCGCGGGCGGCGTACCTGACGGGCAGGTCGTGACGCTCACGGGCAGCATGCGCGGCTATGATCGCGATACTGTCGTGGAGTCCGACAAGTACGCGCGCTTCAAGAGCCAGCGCGATCGCACAGTGGTCTTCGACGCGCCGATCTTCCTCGTCGCGACCTCCTGCGTCGAGGTTGGCGCGGACATCGACTGCGATCACCTCGGCGTCGAGGCCTGCGCCGCCGACAGCCTCATCCAGCGGCTTGGTCGCGTGAACCGGCTCGGTTTGAGCATTCGGGAAGTCACGGTGAGGGTAGTTGGCAACGAGGACGCGAACGGACCGGCCGGCAAGGTGTTTGAGCGCTTGCAAGCGCTCGTGGCTGATGGAAAGGAACTTCTGGGTTCACCGGGGACGTTCCCTGCATGTCTGCAAGATGGGCTCAGCGACGAGGAGAAGCGCGGTCTTTTCGATGTGCGCGTCCCTCCTCCGGCCCTGACCAATGCCGTGCTCGACGACCTCGCGATGACCTCGGAGCATCCGAACGCCGGGGCTCGCCCGGATGTCGGCCGCTGGCTCCACGGCAGCGTCGAAGATTCCTCGCTCTACGTAGAGCTGGCGTGGCGCGCGGAGCTCGATCGCGTGACCAAGCCCGACGACGCCGAGCGCATTGTTGCGGCGTTCCCGATCGGCGCGCGTGAGACGGCGCGGTGTCCGCTCTACGAGGCCGTCGAACTGCTCAAGGCGGTTCGTGGTCGAGCCGTCGAAGACGACGCTCTCGGGGCGCGCTTCCTGCTCATCACGCGCTACGGTGAGACCAAGCCGTTCCGCCTTCGCGAGCTCCCCACTGACGACGACAGCAAGCTTCGCGCGGCCCTTCACGACGCCACGGTGGTGCTGCCGACCAGCGCCGGGGGCTACGACGGCCAGTTTGTGAACCCCGCGACGACGCAACCGGTGAGTGACATTGCGGAGCAGGCGCAGCCGACGAGCCGCGCGCAGCGTCGTCGGCTCTGGATCGATTCCGGGAAGGTCACGACGGCCTCGGCGAACGACGGTGAACCGCAACAGATCGAGTCCGACACCGACGCCGAGGATCTTTTGAGCGAGGTTAGAGGGGTCGCCGATAAGTTGCTCGGCGGTGGCTGGCGGCTCGTCGAGTCGGCAGGGTCCGGAACGCGCGGCGTGGTCGTGGCTCGTAAAGACGGCCGTGCGCTCGAAGATGCCGAGCACGACGACGGCTCGCTCGGCTTCCAGAAGGACGTTCTGCTCACCCAGCACCTGGGCGACGCGCGCACCAGGGCGACGGAGCTGTGCCGGCGGCTGTCGCTGCCCACGGTACTGCGCGACACCGTCATCGAGGCCGCTGGCCAGCACGACCTCGGCAAGGACCGCCCGTGGTGGCAGCGCGCCGTGGGCCGCATCGAGAAGCCTGCGGTCGCGAAGTCGGACCGCTCGCGCTTCGATTACCAGATCAACCGAGGCTACCGCCACGAGCTGGGCTCTGTTGCAGACCTCGGCGATGGCAAGGTGAGCTTGCCTGATGTGGTCGACCGCGAGTTGTGCCTTCACCTCGTAGCTGCCCACCACGGGCACGCACGTCCCGGCTTTCCCGGCGAGGCGATCGGGCTAGTCGCCACCGATGGCGCAAGGCGCGTCCTCAGCGAAACACCGGTGCGCTTCGCGAAGCTCCAGGCCCAGTACGGATGGTGGTCGCTCGCGTGGCTCGAGGCGTTGGTGAAGGCTGCCGACGTGCTGGCCTCGCGCGACGAGGAGGAATCGCCATGACGACCATCCAGCTCGTCATCGATGCCCGCAACCCCGGCGAGGTACTCGCCGTCTGTGGTCTCCTCGAAGTGCTCAGCCGCTACGACGCGAACGCGACGTCGGCGTGGCGGCGAGCGACAGGCGTGCTGCCGTCGTTGCCATCTGCGGCTGCCGATGTGTGCGAAGTTTACGCTGACGTCGACGAGGCAGCCGTCGCCGTGGAGCTGGCGAACCATCTCGGCTCCATGGACGCCTGGAAGGCGGTCACCCAGAAGGGCCGCGTGCCCTTGGCGGAGGCGAAAGGTGATTGGTGCGGCGGCCTCGAGCTCGCGCTGCCCGAGAAGCCGGTGGTCGTTGTCGACCACTGGTACGAGCGAGCGACTGTCTCGCGAGGTAAGATCGAGAAGCTAGGTCCAAAAGATAAGAGCCGCTGGAAGTTCTGGGCAGGCAACCAAGAAGGAATCGTGACGCTCGTTTCCGACCTGATCGAGGCAGCGAGCTCGCTCGGGGAACCGCAGACGCTCCGAGAAATCCTGACGTTCGTTTCGCCAGGAAGCAGCCGCCTCAACCTCGATGCTGCAACCACGCGCTCGTCGCTCGATCGCGGCATCAGTGCGAACGACGCGGCCAAGAATGGCGTGACCTCGCCGGGGCGACCTGCACTGGAGCTGCTGGCAGCGATCGGGCTTTCGTCGTTCTTCCCTCCGCGCCGCGAAGGCAAAAACGCCCCCCACGGCGTCGTCGGCGTGCGGAAGCGGGTCTTCAGCTACTGCACCTGGAACGGGCACCTGCCACTGGCGCTCGCGCGAATGGCCGCGCGAGGCGTGGAGGTCACGCCCTCCGAGCTGGTGAAGCGCGAAGCCATCATCGGCATGATGGGACAATACGGATACTTGCAGCTTGCTCGTCCAGCTGGAATCGCCACGCTGGACTCTGGTAACGAAGACGAGAGCGATGACGAGGACAGCGATGAGTGACAACACGATCCTGACGGAGTACGATGATCTTCTCAATGACGACGCTGATGTCGCCGCCATTGTGATGCGCGAGCGCCTTCGCCCGGTTCAGGGTGCGCGCGGCGTTTTCTTCCCGCCTACGTTCGCCGCCACCGGGCGGGGCAAGAGCGACTACCAGATCGATCGCTTCGGCCCGCGCGCCGACGATCCCGAGGGCGCGCAGAAGGACGGCGTTATCGCGAATCGCTGCACGGTCGACTCGGTCCCCTCGCAGGCGAACCGGCTCGAGGCCCGGTTGCTCAAATACTCGGGCAAATACATCCCGAAAGTCACCATCAGGGGCAGCCGCGTGGGCCAGCGTTTGATCGACTTGCTCGAGGTCGGCCACCGCGTGGGCGATGCCGTCGTCCGCTACAGCAAAGACGGTGACAAGGACGGCTTCGAACCGTTCGAGACTGCGCTCAAAGCCTACGTCAAGGGCGACGCCGCTCCGCTCGCGAAGCTCGCACCGACGTCGCTCGTGTTCGGGCACTGGGACAGCCGCGACTCGGCCAAGAAGTCGACCAAGTCGAAGGCGCGGCGCCTCATCCGCAGCGAGATCGTCGCCTTCAACGTGCAGAAGGTCACGAAGCGCAGCCAGTACTGGTCGAGCATCGATCCCGAGGTGAGCCAGGAGCTGGAGCAAATCCTCAAGGAGGCGAAGGAGGCGGCTACGGAAGACCCGAACACCAAGAACTCCGCGTCGCAGCTCGGCATGACCGACGTGCCGGTGCCCGAGTCTCCCGGCGGCGTGATCGCCTTTGGACCCATCGAGCGCACCACCATCATCGCGCTGTCGGGTCTGCGCGCGCTCGCGACCTTCAAGGCCGCGACCGCTGCTGGCGTGGTCGAGATCGACGCAGTCAAGAGCCTGGCTCTGCGCCGATACCTGTTCGCGCTGGCGCTGGCGTCGGCGGCGGACCACGGCGTGTGGGACCTTCGGGAGGGTTGCATCCTCGTGCGCGAGAGCAAGACAGAGAACGGGGAGACCGTCGCCGATCCGACTGCCTTCACCGCCGTGACGGTGAAGTATTCGGGCGATGAGACCGCGTTTTATCTTCCGGCGAAGGATGTTGCCACGACGTATCTCGAAGCAGCAGCCAGAGCGTTCTTCGGAGAGAAGGAGATCAATGGGACCAAGGCGCTGGCCCTCCCGGCCCCGATCGTGCTCGCGTTCGATCCAAGTGGCGCGAATGCCGCTGTCAGCAAGAAGGGAGGGAACAACTCGGGCGAGCTGAAGAGGGGAAGGAGGACGTCGTGACAGCGCTCATTGGATTGCCGCGGTACGCGGGCAAGAAGTCGGAGCTCGAGAAGAAGAACGAGTTGAAGAAACTCTGGGAGAAAGCCCAGTCGAAGAGTTGTAATGCACCCGTCACGAGCGAGGCGTCGACCGACGCCGAGGACAGCGCGACGGGCGACGACGACGCGGAGTCCTGATGCCTCTTGCGATCCGCGTTCAGTTCCTGGCCGGATACTCCGGCCGTGAGTGGCCGCCGAGCCCGGCGCGCCTCTTCAAGGCACTCGTGGCTTCCGCGCGTTCTGGCTGGGCGCAGAGCAACCGCAAGGCAATCGACGACTCTCTGCGCGTGCTAGAGCAGCAAGGCCGGATCGAGAATACGAAGCTCCCCGAGATTGTCACGCCTCACGCAAAGCAACGCCCGGCACGTCAACGCCGGTTCATACCCAACAACTCGAAAAACTGGCCGTCCGAGCGGAAGTTCAACCCCGTAAAGGGCATCGACCTCGACGAAGAGCCGCTGGCTGGCTGGGAAGTCGGCTGGGACGGCAAGGCGGAACGCCACGTCGCGGACATCGAGATGCCGCACACCGTCTGGTACTGGTGGCCGGACGTCGACGCCTCGCATGTGCCCATCATCCGCGATGTGGCACGGCGTGTTCCCAGCGTCGGCAAGGGCGAAGACCTAGCTATACTCGATGCCACCGATGCGAAGCCACCTGATGGCGCCGTGCGCTGGCAGCCTGCGTCGACCGGTGCTTCGCTGGAGGTGCCCGAAGCTGGGTGTCTCGACGTGTGCGACGCCCTCTTCGCTCGGGACCGCAACGAGCTGCCCCTGTCTGCCGCGGGAGTGCGAGCCGTGACGTACGCATCGGATACTCGCGCTGCTGACCGTGATGTTCCGACCTTCGTGCTCGGCCTCTGGCGCAACGGCAAGCGCTGCTCGTGGGACGCGCGCTTGCTTCGGCAGGTCGTCGGGCCCGTGCGACACCTGCTCGATGAAGTCCGTGCCGAGGTCGTGGACATGCTCGCGAGAGGCCCGAGCGACCGACCCGCGATGGAGGCGCTCGTTCGCCGTGTGCTCGTGGGGCACGACGAGAGCGACAAGCCCGTCTCCGAGCCGCACCTCGCGGTCCTGCCGCTGCCGAGCGTTCTCGGCCCGTACCCGGATGGTCGCGTGCGTCGCATCGCCCTGGCGGATTTCGGCGGCGGCGATGACCCGACCAGGCGTGCGATCGTGGAAATGGCGCAGGTGCTCCTCCACGGCCGCGAGCTACGCGACAACGGGCGGGGCACCGGTGTTATCCTCGACACGGAGCCCGATGGGCAGTGGCTGCGAGCCATCACAAAGCGCTCGCGCACCTGGGTCACGGTGACCCCGCTCGTACAGCAGGCCAAGGAACTGACGAGAGACGAGTGGAAACGCCTCATCGAGGCGCGACGCAACGTTAAAAATGAGCCCGCGAAGGCCGCTGCCCGCGAGCTACACCTCCAGAAGCGACGTCGTGAGCTGGTCGAGCGCAGCGTCCGTCAAGCCATCGCAGGTAGGGAGGCAAGTATCGAGTCCATCGAGGTCGTGGCTGGTGGACCGCTCGCTGGCGTTCACATCGCGAAGCACTACCGCGCCAACGGCTACCTCGGTGAGACGCCCAAGCTACACGTGCGCGTGACCTTCGATCGACCTGTTGCGGGGCCGATCGCTATCGGCCGAGGGCGGCATGTTGGCTTCGGCGTCCTGTGGCCCGTCGACGCGATGGCTGTTCACGTTGGCGTGGCCAGTTAACCGTCAGCGCCTCCGTCCCGCCCGAAGGCCCTCCGCTGTTAACCGCTCTCGGCTTCTCTCTCCCCGCGGGCCAGAAGAGAGAGCACGAACGCCGTCCGGAGCGCCCTCGCAGCGCGCTCCTTCACGCCCGCGGCGCTCCTTGTGCCAGCGCCGTCCCAGCGCACGCGACGCTCGGCGACGCGCAAACCCTCGGGAAACCAGGGGAAGAAAAGGCAGCGGCCCCGAGGATCGCTCCTGGGGCCGCTGTTGAACGACGCCTCCCGCGAAGTTCGCGAGGAGGAAGAAATGGCTCCGCGAGTTGGACTCGAACCAACGACCCGCTGATTAACAGTCAGCTGCTCTACCGACTGAGCTATCGCGGAAGCGCTTGAGGGACGCGAATTGTAGTGATCTGATCCCAGAGGCGCAACGTCGCCGGCCTTTCAGCCGGCGACGAGGGCCTTGATGCGCTCGACGCTGCCCTTGAGCACCTGGTCCGAGGTGGCGAAAGACAGACGCAGGTGGCCGGGCGTGCCGAAGGCGGAGCCGGGCACGACGGCGACGAGAGCCTTGTCGAGCAAGAGGTCGGACAGCTCCAGGTCGGTCTTGCAGCCGAGCCTGGCCATCAGGCCTTCGACGTTCGGGAACACGTAGAAGGTGCCGTCGCCCTTGAGGCAGCGCACGCCAGGGATGCCGTTGAGCGCATCCACCAGCGCGTCGTGACGCGCCTTGAACGCGGCGACCATCTCGGTGACGCAGCCTTGATCGCCGTTGAGGGCGGCCTCGGCGGCGTATTGAGCGATCGAGGTCGGGTTGGATGTGGACTGCGACTGGATGTCGCCCATCGCGTTGATGATCTTCGCCGGGCCGCAGGCCCAGCCCAGGCGCCAGCCGGTCATCGAGTAGGTCTTGGAGACCGCGTGGATGATCACGGTGCGGTCATACAGCGCCGGGCAGGCATTGACGATGTTGCTGTAGGGATCGACGCTCCACAGGATCTTCTCGTACATGTCGTCGCTGGCGATGACGACCTGCGGATGCTTGAGCAGCACCTCCCCCAGTGCGGCCAGCTCGGCCCGGGTGTAAGCCATGCCGGACGGATTGGACGGTGAGTTCAGCCACAGCAGCTTGCTGCGTGGGGTGATCGCCGCTTCGAGCTGCGCCGGGGTGATCTTGAAGCGCGCCTCGGCGGTGGTCTCGATGAAGACCGGCTTGCCGCCGGCGAGCAGGACCATGTCCGGGTAGCTGACCCAGTACGGCGCCGGGATGATCGCCTCGTCGCCGTCGTCGAGCAGCGCCTGACACAGGTTGTAGCAGGCCTGCTTGCCGCCGACCGAGGCGATGACCTGCTTGGGGCTGTACTCCAGCCCGTTGTCGCGCTTCATCTTGGCGATGATGGCCTGCTTGAGGCTGGGTGTGCCGGTCGCCGGCGTGTACTTGGTCTTGCCTTCGTCGAGCGCCTTGCGCGCGGCGTCCTTGATGTGCTCCGGCGTGTCGAAGTCCGGCTCACCGGCGCCCAAGGAGAGGACGTCCAGCCCTTTGGCCTTGAGTTCGGCGGCCTTGGCGGTGACGGCGAGGGTCGGCGAGGGCTTGATGCGGCCGACGCGCTGGGCGAGCGAGAGTTCCACGGTGGTCCCGTCTTTGGGGTGAACAAATGGGGCGGGATGATACTGGAAGTGCGGCCGGCCGGGCACGAAAAAAGCGGCGCCCGGTGCGATCCGGGCGCCGCGCACCGATGCGCCGCTTCAGGTCAGGTCGAAGCGGTCCGCGTTCATCACCTTGTTCCAGGCCTTGACGAAGTCCTCGACGAATTTACGCTTGGCGTCGTCGGCGGCGTAGAACTCGGCCACCGCGCGCAGCTCGGAGTTGGCGCCGAAGATCAGGTCCACCGGCGTCGCCGTCCACTTGAGCTTGCCGGTCTTGCGGTCACGGCCTTCGTACAAGCCCTCGCTGCCCGCGGCCTTCTGCCACTCGGTGGACATGTCGACGAGGTTGACGAAGAAGTCGTTGCTGAGCTGGCCCGGTCGATCGGTGAACACGCCGTGCTTGCTGCCGCCGGTGTTGGCGCCGAGCACGCGCATGCCGCCGACCAGCACGGTCATTTCCGGCACGGTGAGGTTGAGCAGCGCGGCGCGCTCGACCAGGGCCTCGGCCGGCGGCAGCGGGTGGTCCTTGGCGAGGTAGTTGCGGAAACCGTCCGCCGTGGGTTCGAGGTAAGCGAAGGACTCGACGTCGGTCATCTCCTGCGTGGCGTCGGTGCGGCCCGGCGCGAACGGCACCGTGATCGCATGGCCCGCATCCGCCGCGGCCTTCTCGATGGCGGCGACACCGCCGAGCACGATCACGTCCGCCAGCGAGACGCGCTTGCCGCCACGCGCCGATTTGTTGAAGCGCTGCTGGATGCCTTCGAGCTTGGCCAGCACCTTGGCGAGCTCCTTGGGCTGGTTGACCGGCCAGTCTTTCTGCGGCGCAAGACGCACGCGCGCGCCGTTGGCACCGCCGCGCATGTCGGTATCGCGGAAGGTCGAGGCCGAGGCCCAGGCGGTGCGCACCAGTTCGGGCACCGTGAGTCCAGAGGCGAGGATGTCCTTCTTCAGCTTGGCGATGTCCTGCTCATCGATCAGCGGGTGATCGACCGGCGGCACCGGGTCCTGCCAGATGAAGGTTTCCTTGGGCACCATCGAGCCGCGATAGCGCGAGACCGGCCCCATGTCGCGATGCGTGAGCTTGAACCAGGCGCGCGCGAAAGCCGTCTCGAACTCGGCCGGATTTTCGAGCCAGCGCTGGGTGATCTTGCGGTAGGCCGGGTCTTCCTTGAGCGCGAGATCGGTCGTGAACATGATCGGCGTGTGGCGCTTGGACGGATCGTGCGCGTCCGGCACCAGGTTCGCGCCCGCACCGTCCTTGGGCACCCATTGCGTGGCGCCGGCCGGGCTCTTGGTCTGCACCCACTCGAAGCCGTAAAGGTTCTGCAGGTAGTTGTGCGTCCACTGCGCCGGGCTCACCGTCCACGCGCCTTCGAGTCCGCTGGTGACGGTGTCGGCGCCCTTGCCGCTGCCGCACCGGCTCATCCAGCCGAGCCCCTGGTGTTCGATGCTCGCCGCTTCGGGTTCCGCACCGACGCATTCCTCCGGCTTGTGCGCGCCATGCGCCTTGCCGAACGTGTGCCCGCCGGCGATCAGGGCCGCGGTCTCTTCGTCGTTCATGTTCATCCGGCCGAAAGCCTGGCGGATGTCATGGGCGGCGGCCAGCGGGTCTGGATTGCCGTTCGGGCCTTCCGGATTGACGTAGATCAGGCCCATCTGCGTCGCGCCGAAGGGCTTGGCCAGTTCGCGCTTGCCAGTGTGACGCTCGTCGGCGAGCCACTTCGTTTCAGGGCCCCAGTCGACGATCTCGGGCTGCCAGCCGTCCTCACGGCCGCCGGCGAAGCCGAGGATCTTGAACCCCATGTCCTCCATCGCGACCGTGCCGGCGAGCACCATCAGGTCGGACCAGGACAACGCCGCGCCATACTTCTGCTTGATTGGCAGCAAGAGGCGCTGGGCCTTGTCGAGATTGGCGTTGTCGGGCCAGCTGTTGAGCGGGGCGAAGCGCTGCATCGCGCCGTCGGCGCCGCCGCGGCCGTCGATCGCGCGGTAGGTCCCGGCGCTGTGCCAGGCCATGCGGATGAAGAAAGGGCCGTAATGGCCGAAATCCGCCGGCCACCAGTCCTGCGAGGTGCGCATCAACTGCACCAGATCCTTCTTCACCGCGGCGAGGTCCAGCTTCGAGAAGGCCTCGGCGTAATCGAAGTCGGGATCCAGCGGACTGCCCGCCTGGGCGTTATGGCGCAAGGGCGACAAATCCAGGCGATTCGGCCACCAGTAGTCGTTGTCGGGGCCGGCTTTGACGCCGGCTGCGGCGAACGACGTCAGCGACGCTGCGCCCAGGGCGCAGGCCGCGAGCATCGAATGCAGTGTCTTGCTCATCGAGGTCTCCGGTTGGGGTGGGTCCTACCCATCTATTCACGGACACCGCCGGCGCTGCGGCGAGGTCCAGCGCCACCTTAGAACCGTGTGCTCGATCGGTCCAATTCATTATCGTCAGCGACGCGATAGCGACTCGCTATCCAGTGATCGGCCAGGCGGCACCGGCCCGCGGTCAGCCCACGATGCGGGTTAAGCTGTCCGCGCCATGCAGGAAACCCCACGCGATGCCCTTCCGATGCGGCGCCTCCGACGCCGTGAGGACCACGCCTTTCGCCTCTGCGCCGACTGGCCGCCCGCCGGCGACCAGCCGGCGGCGATCGCAGCGCTGGTCCAAGGCCTGCGCGACGGCCTGACCCATCAAACGCTGCTGGGCGTGACCGGTTCGGGCAAGACCTTCGCCATCGCCAACGTGATCCAAGCGGTGCAGCGTCCGGCGCTGGTGATGGCGCCGAACAAGACGCTGGCGGCGCAGCTCTACGGCGAGTTCCGCGAGTTCTTCCCGGACAACGCGGTCGAGTACTTCGTCTCCTACTACGACTACTACCAGCCCGAGGCCTACGTACCGAGCACCGACACCTACATCGAAAAAGACAGCTCGGTGAACGAGCACATCGAGCAGATGCGCCTGTCGGCGACCAAGGCATTGATGACGCGGCGCGACGCGATCATCGTCGCCTCAGTGTCGGCGATCTACGGCCTCGGCGATCCCGAGAGCTATTTCTCGATGGTGCTGCACCTGGTGCGTGGCGAGCGCATCCATCAGCGCGAGCTGATCCGCCAGCTCACGGCGATGCAGTACACCCGCAACGAGGTCGCGATCGAGCGCGGCACCTACCGCGTGCGCGGCGAGATCATCGACATCCACCCGGCGGAATCCGACACCGACGCGGTGCGCGTCGAACTGTTCGACGACGAGATCGAGTCGCTGTCGCTGTTCGATCCACTCACCGGCGAGGTCAAGCAGAAGCTGCCGCGCGTGACCGTGTTCCCCAAGACCCATTACGTGACGCCGCGCGAGAGAATACTCGGCGTGCTGGACGAGATTCGCGAAGAGTTGCGCGCGCGGGTGAAGTACTTCCAGTCCGTCGGCAAGCTCCTGGAGGCGCAGCGCATCGAGCAGCGCACGCTGTTCGACCTGGAGATGATCCAGGAGATCGGCTACTGCAACGGCATCGAAAACTACTCGCGGTACCTGTCCGGGCGCCGCCCGGGCGAGCCGCCGCCCTGCCTGCTCGACTACCTGCCGCCGGATGCGATCGTCGTGCTCGACGAGTCGCACGTCACCGTGCCCCAGCTCGGCGCGATGTACAAAGGCGACCGCAACCGCAAAGAGACCCTGGTCGAATACGGCTTTCGGCTGCCGTCGGCCCTCGACAACCGGCCGCTGCGCTTCGAGGAGTTCGAGCGCATCGTGCCGCAGGTGATTTTCGTCTCGGCGACGCCTGGGGATTACGAGAAGCAAAAGTCCGCCGGCGCCATCGTCGAACAACTGGTGCGGCCCACTGGCCTGGTCGACCCCGAAGTCGAGGTGCGGCCGGCCGCGACGCAGGTGGACGACCTGCTCGGCGAGGTTCGCCTGCGCAGCCAGAGGAACGAGCGCGTGCTGGTCACGGTGCTGACCAAGCGCATGGCCGAGGATCTGACCGACTACCTGCACGAGAACGGCGTCAAGGTACGCTACATGCACTCCGACGTGGACACCGTCGAACGCGCCGAGATCATCCGCGACCTGCGCCTGGGCCTGTTCGACGTGCTGGTCGGCATCAACCTCCTGCGCGAGGGCCTGGACATCCCCGAAGTCTCGCTGGTCGCGATCTTGGACGCCGACAAGGAAGGCTTTCTGCGCTCGGAGCGTTCGCTGATCCAGACCATCGGCCGTGCGGCGCGCCATCTCGACGGCAAGGCGATCTTGTATGCCGACCAGATCACCGACTCGATGCGCCGCGCGCTGGATGAGACCAACCGCCGTCGCGATAAGCAGCTCGCGTTCAACGCCGCGCACGGCATCACGCCAAAGGGTGTGCACAAGCGCGTGCAGGACGTCATGCGCTACGGCTACGAGGACGTCTCCGGCAAGGCGCTCCGATCGGCCGAGGTCAAGGCGCACGACGAGATCGTTCCGCCGGAACTGCTGGCGAAGAAGATCGCCAAGCTGGAAAAGGAAATGAAACAGCTCGCGCTGAATCTCGAATTCGAGGCCGCCGCGGCCAAGCGCGACGAGATCCGCCGGCTGCGCGAGCGAGCGCTGGTCGACGGCGCCTGACCGTCACCGTCGGGGTGCCGTCAGGGCTCGTCGGGGACGGCACGACCGGACGCGGGCGATCGCGACGGTGACGCGGCGACGATCCGCGACAGACGGCGCGCGCGAATCGGCACATCCTGACCTCACCGCGAAAACTCGCGCCCTCGCCGGAGCCGACCGATGACCGCACCGCGCCAGATGCCTCGCCTGGGCCAGCCGGGCAAATCCCGCGAATGCGCGCAGCGACGCGAGCCGCGCCTACCGGCACGATGCGCGCCGGTGGCGGCGCGCGGCCCCACGCTGGTTACCGCGCCGCCACGCGCCGCGGGCTGACGCGGCGCGCTCAGGCCGTCGGCAGCTTGTAGTCCTTGAACGACTCGCGCAGCCGCAGCTTGGAGATCTTGCCGGTCGCGGTCATCGGCAGCTCGTCGACGAACACCACGTCGTCCGGAATCCACCACTTGGCGACCTTGCCGGGATACAAGGCGAGCAGCTCGTCCTTGCTGACCTCCTGTCCCGGCTTTTTGACCACGACCAGCAGCGGGCGCTCGTCCCACTTGGGATGGTGCACGCCGATCACTGCGGCCTGGGCCACCGCCGGATGGGCGCAGGCGACGTTCTCCAGATCGATCGAACCGATCCACTCGCCGCCGGACTTGATCACGTCCTTGGAGCGGTCGGTGATCTGCAGATAGCCGTCCGGATCGAGCGTGCCGACGTCGCCCGTCGGGAACCAACCGTCGACGAGCGGGCTCTGGTCGAGCTTGTAGTAACGGTCGAGCACCCAGTAGCCCTTGACCAAGAGATCGCCAAAAGCCTTGCCGTCGTGTGGTAGCGGTTTGCCGTCGCCGTCGACGATTTTGAGCTGCACGCCGAACGGCGGCCGCCCCTGCTTGGTCTCGATCGCGAACTGCTCGTCCTTCGGCAAAGCGAGGTGCTTGCTCTTGAGCGTGTTGTAGGTGCCCAGCGGCGACAGCTCGGTCATCCCCCAGGCGTGGTGGATCTTGACGCCGTAGTCGTTCTCAAAGGTCTTCATCAGCGCCGGCGGACAGGCCGATCCACCGATCACGCAGCGCTTGACCGTCGACAGCTTGAGTCGGTTGGCCTGCAGGTACTGCAATAGGCCCTGCCACACGGTCGGCACACCGGCCGACATGGTGACCTTCTCGCTCTCGAACAGCTCGTGCAGGCTGGCGCCGTCGAGTGCCGCGCCCGGGAACACCAGTTTGGCGCCGACCATCGGCGCCGCGTAGGGAATCGACCAGGCGTTGACGTGGAACATCGGCACGACCGGCAGGATGCAGTCGCGTGACGAGACGTTGAACACGTCCGGCTGGCAGGCCACGAAGGTGTGCAACATCATCGATCGGTGCGAGTACAGCACGCCTTTGGGATTGCCGGTGGTGCCGGAGGTGTAGCACAGCGAACAGGCACTGCGTTCGTCGAACTCGGGCCATTCGTAGGCATCCGACTCCGCCGCGAGAAGGTCCTCGTAGCACAGCAGGTTCGGAATGTCGTGCCCGGGCAAGTGGGCGCGATCGGTCATCGCCACCCAGTGCTTGATCGTCTTGCACTTGGCCGCCAACGCCGCGACCAGCGGCGCGAACGTGAGGTCGAAGAACAGGATCCGATCCTCGGCGTCGCCGGCGATCCACGCGATCTGCTCCGGGAACAGCCGCGGATTGATCGTGTGCATAACCGCGCCCATGCCGGACACGGCGTAGTACAGCTCGAAGTGGCGATAGCCGTTCCAGGCCAGCGTCGCCACGCGCATGCCGGGCTCGACACCGAGCTTGCCGAGCGCATTGGCGAGCCGGCGGCTGCGCGCGGCGGCGTCGGCATACGTGTAGCGATGGATGCCCCCCTCGACGGTGCGCGACACGATCTCGGTGTCGCCGTGATAACGGTCGGCATGCTGCAGCAGTGCCGATACCAAGAGCGGGGCGTCCATCATCTGGCCCGGGAGCGGGGTCGCCATCGTCGTTCTCCTCGAATGTGATGCGAGATATGCCCGCGCGGGCGAGCATGACGTACTACACTGCGTGGCACTCGTCCGGACCGAGAGCGACGCGTGAGCGGCAAACCCAGCAGATCGGACTATCCGTACTTCCAGCGCATCACCACGCGCTGGAAAGACAATGATGTCTACGGCCACGTCAACAACGTGGAGTATTACAGCTACTTCGATACGGTAATCAACACCCTGCTGATCCGCGAGGCCGGCCTCGACATCCACGCCGGAAGCGTGATCGGCCTGTGCGCCGAGTCGCACTGCCGCTTCATGGATTCGCTGGCGTTTCCCGATGCGGTCGACGCCGGTCTGCGCGTCGCACACCTGGGCAATTCCTCGGTGCGTTACGAAATCGGCCTGTTCCGCGAGCACAGCCCGACGGCCGCCGCCGAAGGCTGGTTCGTGCATGTCTTCGTCGATCGCGCAACACGACGGCCGACACCCCTGCCCGGCCCGATGCGCAACGCACTGCAAAGGCTGCTGGTTCCTGCCACGGAGAACGCCTCATGAAAGTCCGCGCCGCCGTGCTGCGCGAAATGGGTCTGCCGGCGCCGTATGCGCAGTCGCAGCCCTTGCGGATCGACGACGTGACGCTCGACGGCCCCGGTCCGGGCGAGCTCTTGGTGCGCGTGCGCGCGGCCGGCCTGTGCCACTCGGACCTCTCGGTCATCGACGGCTCGCGGCCGCGGGTGATGCCGATGGTGCTCGGCCACGAGGCCGCCGGCGAGGTCGTCGAGACCGGGCCGGACACGCCGGGCTTCGTGCCGGGCGATGCCGTGGTCTTTGCCTTCGTGCCGAGCTGCGGCCATTGCGACTACTGCGCCGACGGCCGCGCGGCGCTGTGCGAGCCCGGCGCCAAGGCCAACCTCGCCGGCACACTGCTGTCGGGCGCGCGCCGCTGGCACGGCGCGGACGGCACCCCACTCCACCACCATCTGGGCGTTTCTGGCTTCGCCGAGTACACCGTGGTCTCGGCGCGCTCGGCGGTGCGCATCGACCGCGAACTGCCGCCGCAGATCGCCGCGCTGTTTGGCTGCGCGGTGATGACCGGCGTCGGCAGCGTGATCAACACCGCGCGCGTCGCCCCCGGCGAGAGCGTCGCGATCTTCGGCATGGGCGGTGTGGGCCTCGCGGCGCTGCTCGGCGCCCTGGCCGCCGGCGCCGAGCCGATCGTCGCCGTCGACGTGCTGCCGGCCAAGCTCGAACTCGCGCGCAGCCTCGGCGCCACCCACACCGTGCTCGCCGGCGCGGACACCGTGAACGAGGTCCGCCAAGCGACCCGCGGCGGCGCGGCGTACGCGATCGAGACCGCGGGCGTCGAGATCGCGCTCGCCCAGGCCTACGCGGCGACGCGCCGCGGCGGCACCACCGTCACCGTGGGCCTGCCGCATCCGCAGAAGCAGTTCGCGATCTCGGCGGTGAGCCTGGTTGCCGAGGAACGCACGGTGAAAGGCTCGTACATGGGCTCGGCCGTGCCCTCGCGCGACCTGCCGCGCTTCATCGCCTTGTACCGCGCCGGCCGCCTGCCGGTGGATCGCCTGCTCACGCAGACACTCGAGCTCGACGACATCAACGCCGGCTTCGACCGGCTGGCCCGCGGCGAAGCGGTGCGTCAGGTCGTGCTGTTCGACTAAAGTAGAGTGCAGGCCCAACAATCGGGTGTCAGGCGACGCACGAGCATCCGAGCCGGGGAAATGACGACCTTGCTCGACGGTGAGCCGCTGCTCTGCTTGCAGGGCATGAGCGCACACTCCGGCATCGCCGCTATCGACGAAGACAGCGATCACATCGATCCTCGCGCGACACTCCGTCGACGGGACACGATGGGGGATGGAGCGTCCCTTCTCGAATGAACGGGTTGAATCGCCGCGTCGGCGCGCCGATAATACGCGCCCTTTGGCCGCACCGGCCGAGCTGTGGTCACCGCGCTCCCATCGTCTAGAGGCCTAGGACGGAGCCCTCTCAAGGCTTAAACCCGGGTTCGAATCCCGGTGGGAGCGCCATCTTTCTTGCGACCGCTCGGCGCGGTCCTCACCGACGTCCGATTTCGTTCACGAGAAAATCGTCGAATCCCGTCTGGCGCGCCATCGTCCCGATCCGCGGCTGGATGATCGCCGCGCCGTATGGTGCGGTGCGGTCCGACGTGGTCGACATGGGATAATGGCGGACTGCTCATGCACGCCATCCTGCTCCTGGCCACGCTCGCTGCGCTGTTGTCCGCGCCGCTGTGGTACCTGCTCGCGCGCCGCCGGCTCGCGCTGCTGTCGTTCCTCGACGGCTTCGTGCTGGTGAGCATCAGCGGCCTGGTGCTGCTCGACGTGCTGCCCGAGGCCTTCGCCGACGGCGGGTGGTGGAGTTTGGGCTTTCTCGCGCTCGGCCTGCTCGGCCCCACCGTGCTCGAACACGGCCTTGCACGCGCACGCCGCGGCGCGCATCTGGCCGCCCTGGGGCTGGCCATCGTCGGCCTGGTGCTGCACAGCGTCGGCGACGGCGCCGCGCTGGTCGCCGAGGATGCGCACACGCACGGCGCGCTGGGTCTGGCGATCGCGATCCACAGCGTGCCGGTCGGCCTCGTCGTCTGGTGGCTGCTGTATCCGGTGTTCGGCGCTTGGCTGCCGGCGCTGGCACTGCTGGCGATGTGCGCGGGCACCGCCACCGGTTACCTGCTGGGCGTCGGCGTCGCCGCCCTGCTCGGCAACGCGGGCTGGGCCTGGTTCCAGGCCCTGATCGCCGGGTCGATCCTGCACGTGATCTTCGGCCGGCCACACTTGGACGAGGACACGGCACATCACCATTCTCTTCCCCCGTACGAGGGCCTGGGCAATCTGGCCGCGCTCGCCACCTTGGGGCTGCTGGCGTTGGCCCACGGCGGCGACCAGGGCGCCTCGCCGCTGGCGCGCGGCGCCGTACAGCTCGCGCTGGTCGCCGCACCGCCGCTGCTGCTCGCGCATGCGTTGGTCGGCATCGTCACCGCCGCCGGCCTGCGGCCGGGCCACGATCCCGGCCGCGGCTGGCACCGTGTGCTCTCGGGCCTGCGCACCGCCTGCATCGACGCGGTCGATCGCAGCGCGGCCTGGGCGCTGTGCGGCCTGGGCCTTGGCATGCTGCTGCTAGGCCGGGAGCTGGACGCGTCGGCGAAGGTCGATGCCGGCTGGCTGCAATGGACCAGCCTCGGCGGACTGATCCTGCTTTACGTCTATGCCTTACTGCGCCGCGGCGGCCGCGCCTGGCTGCTCGACCTGCTCGGCCGGCGGCCGCAGGCCGGATCCTGAGTGCACGAAACGCGGCCGTCCGTGGCCGATTCTGTATAATCCCCGCCCCCATCGCCTGGTCGCGGGCGATGGTTTTCCTTTTTACGGAGTGTCCGATGAGAGAAAATTTTGTCGTCATCGCCGAGAACCGCGCCGACCAGGGCAAGGGTGCGAGCCGCCGCCTGCGTCGCGCGGGGAAGATCCCGGCCATTGTCTACGGCGGCGATCAGCCACCCGTGGCGATCAGCGTTTCCGCCAATGAGATGGGCAAACACCTGAAGGTCGAGGCCTTCTACTCGCACCTGCTCACCTTGAAGCTCGACGGCACCGAGCAGCAGGTGGTGCTCAAGGACCTGCAGCGCCATCCGGTCAGCGGCGACCCCACGCACGCCGACTTCCAGCGCGTGCAGGCCGACAAGGTCCTGCGCATGCACGTGCCGCTGCACTTCAAGGGCGAGAACGTGGCGCCGGGCGTCAAGACCGGAGGCGGCATCGTCGAGCATCACCTCAACCAGGTCGAGGTCGAGTGCCTACCCAAGGATCTGCCGGAGTACATCGAGGTGGACCTGTCGAACCTGCAGGTCAACGAATCGATCCATCTGTCCGCGCTGACGCTGCCGCAGGGCGTGGCACTGGTGGAACTCAAGCACGGCAACGACCAGTCCGTGGTCTCGATCCACCTGCCGCGCGCCGCGGTGGAAGATACGGCGGCGGCCACCGAGGCCGCGCCGACCGAGGCTGCGGCCGCCGAGCCGAAGAAGGACGAGAAGAAGTAAAGGTCGCTGCGCGATCCCGGCCCGTCCGGGCCCCGTGCCCGGGCGGGCCTTTTCATTGGTACCCACCGCGTCGTCCGCCTCATCGTCATGGCCCCGTCCAGCGAACTGCACGCCATCGTCGGCCTGGGCAATCCGGGCGACGAGTACGCGCGCACACGCCACAACGCCGGCTTCTGGTGTGTGGACAGGCTCGCCGAGCGCGCACGCGCGACGCTGCGACGCGAGGCGAAGTTTCACGGCGATCTGGGCCGCATCCGTTTGGGTGACGTCGAGGTATTACTGTTCAAGCCGGCCACCTTCATGAACCGCAGCGGTCAGGCGGTGCAGGCCTTGGCGCAGTTCTACAAGCTCACCCCCGACCGCCTGCTGATCGCGCACGACGAACTCGACCTGCCCGCCGGCACCGTGCGTCTGAAGCTCGGCGGCGGTCACGGCGGCCACAACGGCCTGCGCGACGTGCATCGTGCGCTCGGTCCGGACTACCGCCGCCTGCGCGTCGGCATCGGTCATCCCGGAGACAAGACCCTGGTACTGAACTACGTGCTCGGTCGGCCGAGCCGCGACGACGAGGCCACGATCCAGCGCGGCATCGACGCTGCGCTGGCGGCGCTCGACACCTGGCTGTCGCGCGGCTGGGAACGAGCGATCCATCAGCTTCACAGCAAGCCAGTCTGAAAGAGGACCCCATGGGCATCCAATGCGGCATCGTCGGCCTGCCGAACGTCGGCAAGTCCACCCTGTTCAACGCCCTGACCAAGGCACAGATCGCCGCCGAGAACTATCCGTTCTGCACGATCGACCCCAACGTCGGTGTCGTGCCGGTGCCCGATGTCCGACTCGATGCGCTGGCGGCGATCGCCAAACCGCAGCGCGTGCTGCCCGCCACGGTGGAGTTCGTCGACATCGCCGGGCTGGTGGCTGGCGCGAGCAAGGGCGAGGGTCTGGGCAACCAGTTTCTGTCGCACATCCGCGAGACCGACGCCATCGCCCACGTCACCCGCTGCTTCGACGACCCGGACGTGATCCACGTCGCCGGCTCCACCGACCCGATCCGCGACATCGAGATCATCAACACCGAGCTCGCGCTCGCCGACCTCGACACCGTCGGCAAAGCCGCCGAACGCGCCGCGCGCGCCGCCAAGACCGGCAACAAGGATGCGATCGCCAAGTTCGATCTCTTCAAGCGGGTGCAGGCGCATCTGGACGGCGGCAAGCCCGTGCGCGCGCTCGCACTCACGACCGATGAGCGCGCCGCACTGCGCGAGCTACACTTGATCACCGCCAAGCCGGCGCTGTACATCGCCAACGTCGATGAAGCGGGCCTTACCGCCGGCAACGACCACCTCGAGCGCGTGCGAGCCTACGCCGCCGCCGAGAACGCCCAGGTCGTCACCGTGTGCGCCGCGATCGAGGCCGAGATCGCCCAACTCGACGATGCCGACAAGGCCGCTTTTCTCGCCGACCTCGGCCTCGAAGAGCCGGGCCTGAACCGTGTGATCCGCGCGGCCTATACCCTGCTCGGCCTGCAGACCTACTTCACCGCCGGCCCGCAGGAGGTGCGCGCGTGGACGGTGAAAATCGGCGCGACCGCACCGCAGGCCGCCGGCGTGATCCACAGCGATTTCGAGAAAGGCTTCATCCGCGCCGAGGTCATCGCCTACGCCGACTACGTCGCCTACAAGGGTGAGGCCGGCGCCAAGGAAGCCGGAAAATGGCGGCTCGAAGGCAAGGACTACATCGTGCAGGACGGCGACGTCATGCATTTCCGCTTCAACGTCTGAGCCCCGGAGCCTTCACGAAACCCGCGGATTTCCTTACACTTCGCCCCCTTTCACGGTGACGTAGCTCAGACGGTTAGAGCGAGGGATTCATAACCCCTAGGTCGGCGGTTCGATTCCGCCCGTCACCACCAAATCCCGTCCAGCGACGGCCTTCCGAGCACAAAAAACCCTGCGCACGGCAGGGTTTTTTGTCGCCCTTTGATCGCGCGCAAGCTCACGCATGCTCAAGGCGCGCGCCGGCGAGGTGCTTGAGTTCGGTCAGTTTGACCTTGCCGTTGGCGGTGACCGGCATCTCCTCCTCGCTCAAGAAAAGGAATCGGCGCGGTACCTTGAAGCTGGCGAGGCGCTGCTTCAAAAACGCGCGCAGCTCGTCCTCGACGATACGCACGCCGTCGTGGACGACGATGCAGGCCACCGCCATCTCACCGAGCGTATCGTGCGGCACGCCGACCGTTTGGGTACGGCGCACTCCGGGAAACAGCGCGATCACCGCGTCGATCTCCTGCGGCGAGATGTTGGCGCCGCCGGTCTTGATGATCTCGGTGAGCCGGCCCTCCCAGTACAGACGGCCGATCTCGTCGACATAGCCGCCGTCGCCGGTGCGGTAATAGCCCTCGTGTCGCCTCCCCCTAAACTCGGTCCAAGGGTAACTGGAGGTCTCCGGGCAAACTACACGCCCCAGGAGGCTTTCAATGCGCAGGAGCAAATTCACTGAAACCCAGATCGTCCGGACGCTCAAAGCAGTCGAAGCCGGACGACAAGTCCGCGAT
>NZ_JBEPIJ010000027.1:0-22242 GCF_040327995.1 Sinimarinibacterium thermocellulolyticum
GCCGGGCGACAACGTGCAGATGACGGTGGAGCTGATCAGCCCGATCGCGATGGAGGAAGGCGTGCGCTTTGCGATCCGCGAGGGCGGTCGCACCGTCGGCGCCGGCGTCGTCACCAAGATCCTCGCGTAACTTTCGCCTTTACTTTCGCCGGGGGCGCGAATAGAATTCGCGCCCCTTTTGTTCCACGCTCTTTAATCCGGAAGACACAGCATGGCCGCGACAAGCCAATCTATCCGCATCCGGCTCAAGGCGTTCGACCACCGGCTGATCGACAAGTCGGCACGTGAGATCGTCGAGACCGCGAAGCGCACCGGTGCCGTCGTGCGTGGGCCCATCCCGTTGCCCACCCGCAAGGAACGCTTCACCGTCCTGGTGTCGCCGCACGTCGACAAGGACGCGCGTGACCAGTACGAAATCCGCACCCACAAGCGGCTCATGCAGATCGTCGATCCCACGGAGAAGACCGTGGACGCGCTCTCCAAGCTGGACTTGCCCGCGGGCGTCGAAGTCCAGATCTCGCTGAACTAAGAGGAGGCGGACATGACGATCGCCATCGTAGGCCGCAAGGCCGGCATGACCCGGATCTTCACCGACGCCGGGACGGCCATTCCGGTGACCGTGATCGAGTGCACGCCGAACCGCGTGACTCAAGTCAAGACGGTCGAAAACGACGGCTACCGCGCCGTGCAGGTCGCGGTGGGTGAACAAAAGGCCAGCCGCCTGACCAAGGCCGAGGCTGGGCACTACAAGAAGGCCGGCGTTGCCGCCGGTCGCGGACTGTGGGAAATCCGCCTCGACGACGGCGAGGGGGCAGACCTGCAGGCCGGTTCGGAGATCAAGGTCGATGTGTTCAACGGCGTCAAGGCCGTGGACGTCACCGGCATCTCTAAAGGCAAGGGCTATGCCGGCGTCATCAAGCGCTGGGGCTTCGGCGGTGGCCGTGCGACGCACGGCAACTCGCTGTCGCATCGCGCGCCGGGCTCCATCGGCCAGCGTCAGAGCCCGGGCCGCGTGTTCAAGGGCAAGAAGATGGCCGGTCACATGGGCACGGACCGCGTGACGGTGCTGAATCTTGACCTGGTCAAGATCGATACAGAACGCAACCTCCTGCTGGTCAAGGGGGCTGTGCCGGGCGCGACGAATGGCGATGTCATCGTGCGTCCCACGGTGAAGGCCTGAAGCGCTACCGGGGAAAAACGGCAATGGAACTTCAACTACACGACAGTACCGCCAAGCTCAGCGTCTCCGACGCCGTCTTCGCAGCGGAGTACAACGAACCCCTGATCCATCAGGTGGTGACGTCGTATCTGGCCGGCGCGCGCGCCGGCACCAAGGCACAGAAGAGCAAGGCCATGGTGTCCGGCGGCGGCAAAAAGCCGTGGAAGCAGAAGGGCACCGGCCGCGCCCGCGCCGGCTCGATCCGCTCGCCGCTGTGGCGGGGCGGCGGCAAGACCTTCGCGGCCGTGCCGCGCGATTTCTCGCAAAAGGTCAACCGCAAGATGTACCGCGGCGCGATCCGCTCCATCATCGCCGAATTGGCCCGACGCAATCACCTGATCGTCGCCGAGCACTTCACCGTGGACGCGCCGCGCACCAAGGGCCTGCTGGAGCGGCTGCGCGCGCTCGGCTCCAGCGACATCCTCATCGTCACCGGCGAGCTGGACAACAACCTGTTTCTGTCGGCGCGCAACATTCCGAACGTCACCGTCTGCGACGTCGAGGCGATCAATCCGGTCACGCTGCTCAGCCATGAAAAGGTGCTGATGACGGCGGACGCAGTCAAGAAGTTGGAGGCCTGGCTGCAATGAGCAAGCACAAGACGGCAGTCGACCGCCTGCACCAGGTGATTCTGGGGCCGGTGATCTCCGAGAAGAGCACCCGCGTCGCCGAGAAGACCAACACCGCCGTGTTCAGGGTCGTCCGCAACGCCTACAAACCGGAAATCCGCCAAGCGGTCGAGAAGCTGTTCAACGTGAAGGTCGAAGACGTGCGTACCCTCGTGGTCAAGGGCAAGCGCAAGCGCTTCGGCCGTTTCGAGGGGCGTCGCTCCGACTGGAAGAAGGCTTATGTGACGCTGGCCGAGGGGCAGGAAATCGACTTCCTGTCCGGTGGTGCGAACTAAGGGTACGAAGCCATGCCATTGGTCAAGATGAAGCCGACGTCCGCCGGCGTGCGCCACCAGGTCCGCGTGGTCACGCCGGGGCTATGGAAGGGCGAGCCGTATGCCCCGCTGCTCGAAAAGCAGACGAGCACCGGCGGCCGCAACAACAACGGTCACATGACCACGCGCCACAAGGGCGGCGGTCACAAGCACCACTATCGCGTGGTCGACTTCAAGCGTAACAAGGATGGCGTGCCGGCGCGGGTCGAGCGTATCGAGTACGACCCGAACCGTTCGGCGCACATCGCCCTGCTGTGCTACGCCGACGGCGAGCGGCGCTACATCATCGCGCCGCGCGGCGTCGCCGAGGGGGATACCTTGCAGTCCGGGTCCGACGCGCCGATCCGGCCGGGCAACGTCCTGCCCCTGCGCAACATTCCGGTGGGGTCCACGATCCACTGCGTGGAACTGCGCCCGGGCAAGGGTGCACAATTGGCGCGCAGCGCCGGCGCCGCCGTGCAGCTCGTGGCCCGTGAGGGCGATTACGTGACCATCCGTCTGCGTTCGGGCGAGATGCGCAAAGTGCTGGCCACCTGCCGCGCCGCGATCGGCGAAGTGGGCAACAACGAGCACAATCTGCGGCAGTACGGCAAGGCCGGCGCCAAGCGTTGGAAAGGCATCCGTCCGACCGTGCGCGGCGTGGTGATGAACCCGGTCGATCACCCGCATGGCGGCGGTGAAGGCAAGTCCGGCCAGGGCAACCCGCATCCGGTCACGCCGTGGGGCCAGCAGACCAAGGGCCTCAAGACCCGCAACAACAAGCGCACGCAAAAGTTCATCGTGCGTGCTCGTCACGCCAAGAAGTAGTGAGGACTAGGCCATGCCGCGTTCCGTCAAGAAAGGCCCGTTCGTCGACCACCATCTCGCCAAGAAGGTGGAAGACATGGCGTCGCAGCGGGTCAAGAAGCCGATCAAGACCTGGTCGCGCCGTTCCATGATCACGCCCGATTTCGTCGGGCTGACGATCCAGGTGCACAACGGCAAACAGCACATGCCGGTCTTCATCACCGACAACATGGTCGGCCACAAGCTCGGCGAGTTCGCGCCGACGCGGACCTTCAAAGGTCACGCGGCCGACAAAGCTACGAAGAAGTGAGCGCCGCCATGCAGACGCAAGCCGTCCTCAAGTTCGTACGCCTGTCGCCGAAGAAGGCGCGCCCGGTCGCGGACCTGGTGCGTGGCAAGAAGGTCGACGAGGCGCTCAACATCCTCAAGTTCTCGACGCGCAAGCCGGCCAAGGTCATCCGTAAGGTGCTGGAGTCGGCGATCGCCAATGCCGAGAACAACCACGGCGCGGACGTCGACGAGCTCAAGGTCAACGAGATCTTCATCGATCAAGGGCCGGTGCTCAAGCGGATCATGCCGCGTGCCAAGGGGCGGGCGGACCGCATCCTCAAGCCTACCGCACACATCACCGTCCGTCTTTCGGACGGGCGCTAGCCGTCGCGAGACAAACCAAGAGATCGCCCATGGGTCACAAAGTCAATCCGAATGGTTTCCGCCTCGGCATCACGACGAAGTGGAGCTCGAACTGGTACGCGGAGCGCGGCGCCTATGGCGAGACGCTGCTCAAGGACATGGCTGCTCGCGAGTTTCTGAAGGAAAAGCTCGCGCAGGCATCGGTGTCGCGCATCCAGATCGACCGTCCGGCGAAGTCAGCGCGCGTGACCATTCACACCGCGCGTCCGGGCATCGTCATTGGCAAGAAAGGCGAGGACATCGAGAAGCTCAAGCTGGAGGTTGCCAAGATCATCGGGCTGAAGCCCGAGTCGGTCCATCTGTCGGTGGAGGAGATCCGCAAGCCGGAACTCGACGCCAAGCTGATCGCGGACTCGGTGGCGCAGCAGCTCGAGCGCCGCATCATGTTCCGTCGTGCGATGAAGCGTGCGGTCCAGAACGCGATGCGTCTGGGTGCCGGTGGCATCAAGATCCAGGTCAGCGGCCGCCTCAACGGTGCCGAGATCGCGCGCACCGAGTGGTATCGCGAGGGGCGCGTTCCGTTGCACACGCTGCGTGCACACGTGGATTTCGCGCAAGGTGAAGCCAAGACCACCTACGGCGTCATCGGGGTCAAGGTCTGGGTGTTCACCGGCGAAGTGTTCGAGGCAGACCGCCGCGCCGATCGTGCTGAAGCCGGCGAAGCCGCAGCCGCCTAATACCGAGAGACAAGCGTCATGTTGCAGCCCAAGCGCACAAAATTCCGTAAGCAACGCAAAGGCACGAACACCGGCCTCGCGCTGACCGGCAACAAGGTCAGCTTCGGCGAGTGGGGCCTGAAGACGGCCGAGCACGGCCGCATCACCGCGCGCCAGATCGAAGCGGCTCGTCGCGTGATCACGCGCTATATCAAGCGCGGCGGCAAGGTGTGGATCCGCATCTTCCCGGACGTGCCGGTGACCAAAAAGCCACTCGAAGTCCGCATGGGCTCGGGCAAGGGCAACGTCGAGTACTGGGTCGCCAAGGTGCAGCCCGGCAAGGTGCTGTACGAGATGGAGGGCGTGGACGAGGCCACCGCGCGCGAGGCGTTTCGCCTGGCGGCCGCGAAGCTGCCGGTGAAGACCGCGTTCGTCAACCGCACGATCATGTGATGGGAATCAGGTCATGAAGGCCCAGGAATACGTCAAGTCGCTGCGCGGCAAGTCCGCCGCGGAGCTCAGTAGCGAGCTGGAGGCGCTGCGCAAAGAGCAGTTCAACCTGCGCATGCAGCTGGCATCCGGTCAAGGGGGTAAGACCCACCTGTTGCGGGACGTGCGCAAGAGAATCGCGCGTCTGAAGACGGTGGTGGCACAACGGACCGAACAATCGGCACGCAATCGGTGAGCGCGTCATGAGCGAACAGAATAGGCAGAAGCCCCAACGGCGCATCGTCGGCACGGTGGTGAGCAACAAGGCCAACAAGACCATCACGGTGCTGGTCGAGCGCAGCGTGCGACACCCGGTCTACGGCAAGATGTTGCGCCGCTCGACCAAGTTGCACGCGCACGACGAAAACAACGAGTGCAACGAGGGCGATCTCGTCGCCATCGTCGAGACCCGTCCTCTGTCGGCGACCAAGCATTTCCGTCTGGTCGAGGTGCTGCGCAAGGCCAGCACCCTCGAGCAGCAGGCGGCCGGAGCCTGAGCCATGATCCAGCAGGAATCGTTTCTCGTCGCCGCCGACAACAGTGGTGCGCGGCTCGTCCAGGTGATTCAGGTCAAAGGTTCGACGCATCGGCGTTACGCCGGCGTCGGCGACCTGATCAAGGTCACCGTCAAAGAGGCCATTCCGCGCGGCAAGGTGAAGAAGGGCGAGGTGCACGATGCCGTCGTCGTGCGCACCAAGTTCCCAATCAAGCGCGCCGACGGTTCGGTGATCCGTTTCGACAGCAATGCCGCGGTTCTGGTCTCGAACAAGCTCGAACCGCTGGGCACGCGCATCTTCGGGCCGGTCACGCGCGAACTTCGCGACCGCTTCATGAAGATCGTGTCGTTGGCGCCGGAAGTGCTGTAAAGGACACGCAAGCCATGAAGAAGATTCGCAAGGGCGACGAGGTCGTCGTCATCGCCGGCAAGGACAAGGGGCGTCGTGGCACGGTGTCGCAGGTGCGCGCCGACGGCACTCTGGTGGTCGAGGGCATCAATCTCGCCAAGAAACATCAGCGCCCGAACCCCAATGCGGGGATCGCCGGTGGCATCGTCGAGAAGGAGATGCCTATCCACGCGTCCAACGTCATGCTGTGGAATCCCAGGGCCGGCAAGGGTGATCGTGTCGGTTTCAAGTACGAGGGCGAGGGCGATAATCGCCGCAAGCTGCGCTTTTTCAAGTCTGACCAGTCGCTGGTCGACGGTTGAGGTAGTCGACGATGGCAGCCAACCTGCAAACGCTGTACCGCGAGAAGATCGCGCCCGAGCTTAGGCAGAAGCTCGGCCTTGCGCCGATGGAAGTGCCGCGCATCTCGAAGATCACGCTGAACATGGGCGTGGGCGAGGCGACGACCGACCGCAAGATCATCGAGCACGCGGTCGCGGACATGACCGCGATTGCCGGTCAGAAGCCGGTGATCACCAAGTCGCGTATTGCGGTCGCGGGTTTCAAGATCCGCGAGAACTATCCGATCGGCGTCAAGGTGACGCTGCGCCGCGAGCGCATGTACGAGTTCCTCGAACGTCTGATCCAGGTGGCCTTGCCTCGTATCCGTGATTTCCGCGGCATTCCGGCGCGCGGGTTCGATGGGCGCGGCAACTTCAACTTCGGCGTCACCGAGCAGATCATTTTCCCGGAAATCGACTACGACAAGGTCGATGCCCTGCGCGGCATGAACATCACGATCACCACGACGGCGAAGACCGACGAGCACGGCAAGGCCCTGCTCGAAGCCTTCAACTTCCCGTTCCGCAAGTAAGTCGGTAAGACCCATGGCCAAGACCAGCATGATCGAGCGCGAGAAGAAGCGCGCCCGTCTCGCCAAGCAGTTCGCCGCCAAGCGCGAGAAGCTCAAGACCATCATCTCCAGCACGACGGCGACGCCGGAGGAGAAGCACGAGGCCGTCGTGGCGCTGCAAAAGCTGCCGCGCGATTCGAGCAAGTCGCGTCAGCGTACGCGCTGCGAGTTGACCGGCCGTCCGCGCGGCGTATACCGCAAGTTCAGGCTCGGTCGTAACAAATTGCGCGAGGCCGCGATGAGGGGCGAGATCCCCGGTCTGAAGAAGGCGAGCTGGTGACGAGCACTACTGGGGTTAGCGAACATGAGCATGAGTGATCCGATCGCCGACTTTCTGACCCGCATTCGCAACGGTCAGCAGGCGCGCAAGAAGCAGGTCGCCGTACCGTCGTCCAAGGTCAAGGAAGCCATCGCCGCAGTGCTGAAAGACGAAGGCTACATCAGCGATTACAGCGTCGTGACCGAGGGCGCGAAGAAGACGCTCACGGTGAATCTGAAGTACTTCGAAGGCCGACCGGTGATCGAGCGCATCGAGCGCGTCTCGCGTCCGTCGCTGCGTGTGTACAAGGGCAAGGACGAGCTGCCGAAGGTCTTGGGTGGTTTGGGCGTCGCCATCGTCTCGACCCCAGGTGGGGTGGTCAGCGATCGTCGCGCGCGCGAGGCCGGACACGGCGGCGAGATCCTGTGCATCGTCGCTTAAGGAGAGACGCAAGATGTCCCGCGTAGCAAAGATGCCGGTTTCGCTGCCGGCTGGTGTGCAAATCAGCGCCAGCAATGGACAGGTCACGGTCAAGGGGGCCAAGGCCTCGGTGACGGTCGCGATCCCGCCGGCGGTCCAGATCGATGTCGAGGGTAACGTCGCTTCGATCAACGCCGACTCGATCAAGCGCAACCCGATGGCTTCGGGTACCGCGCGCGCGATTCTGAACAACGCCGTGATCGGGGTGTCGAAAGGTTACGAGAAGCGCCTCAGTCTCGTCGGTGTCGGTTATCGGGCCGCGGCCGCCGGCAAAAAACTGAACTTGAGCCTGGGGTTCTCGCATCCGATCGAGTATTCGATTCCGGATGGCGTGACCGTCGAGACCCCGAGTCAGACCGAGATCGTGGTCAAGGGGGCCGACAAAAAGATGGTCGGCCAGGTGGCTGCTGACATCCGCCGATTCCGTCCGCCCGAGCCTTACAAAGGCAAGGGTGTGCGTTACTCGACGGAGAAGGTCGTGCTCAAGGAAGCGAAGAAGAAGTAGGCCATGAAAGACAAGACTCAGTCCCGTTTGCGCCGCGCGCGGCGTACGCGCGCGCACATTCGCAAGCTCGGCGCGTATCGGCTGACCGTGCATCGCACGCCGCGTCACATCTATGCACAGATCATCGCGCCGGACGCCGCCCACACCGTCGCCGCAGCGTCGAGCACCGAGAAAGACCTGGTTGCCGGTCTGACCAGCTCGGGCAACATCGAGGCGGCCAAAAAGATCGGCGCCGCGATCGCCGAGCGCGCCAAGGCCAAGGGCATCAGCAAGGTCGCGTTCGATCGTAGTGGCTTCAAGTTTCATGGCCGCGTCAAGGCGCTCGCCGAAGCGGCGCGCGAGGCGGGCCTGGAGTTCTGACCTATGGCAAACCAGATGACTTACGACGAGGCTCAGCCCGGCAGCGAGCTGAAAGAAAAGCTGGTGGCCGTCAACCGTGTGTCCAAGACGGTCAAGGGCGGCAAGCAGTTCGCGTTCACCGCGCTGACCGTGGTCGGGGACGGCGCCGGTCGTGTCGGCTACGGTTACGGCAAGGCGCGCGAGGTGCCCGCTGCGATCGCCAAGGCGATGGAGCAGGCGCGCAAGAGCATGGTGACGGTGCCGCTCAAGGGCCTGACCGTGCAGCATGAGATCTGGGGTGCCCATGGCGCGTCGAAGGTTTTCTTGCGCCCAGCATCCGACGGTACCGGCGTCATTGCCGGTGGCGCGATGCGCGCCGTGTTCGAAGTCGCCGGCGTGCAGAACATCCTCGCCAAGTCGTTCGGTTCGCGCAATCCGATCAATCTCGTGCGCGCGACCATGAACGCGCTCACGAAGATGAGTTTGCCTTCCGAGATCGCCGCCAAGCGCGGCAAGACGCTCGAAGAAATTTTGGGCTAAGACAACTTCAGGAACTGGTCATGTCCGAGACCAAGCAGATCAAGCTCACGCTGGTGCGCAGCCTCGCTAAGAAGCTGAAGGACCACCAGGCCTGCGTTCGCGGCCTCGGCCTGCGACGCATGCATCAGAGCGTCGTCGTTGCCGCCACGCCCGAGAACCTGGGCATGGTGCGCAAGGCGTCGTACCTGCTCAAGATTGAAGAGCTCTGACGGGGGCTCGTGGGAACGCAAGCGATGAAACTCAACACCATCAAGCCAGCCAAAGGCGCGAAGAAGACTCGTACCCGTGTCGGCCGCGGTATCGGCTCGGGCCTGGGCAAGACGGCGGGTCGTGGCCACAAGGGTCAGCACGCGCGAAAAGGCGGCTACAACAAGCTCGGCTTCGAGGGCGGCCAGATGCCGATCCAGCGGCGCCTGCCCAAGCGCGGCTTCAAGTCGCCGATCAAGTCGCTGACCGCCGAAGTGCGCCTGTCGGAGTTGCAGAAGATGAAGGCCGACACCATCGACCTGACGACGCTCAAGGCCGAGGGTGTCGTGGGCGCCCACGTGCTCTCCGCCAAGGTCATCAAGTCTGGCGAGCTGACGCGTAAGCTCACGCTCAAGGGCCTGCTCGTGACCAAGGGTGCGCGCGAAGTCATCGCCGCAACCGGCGGCAGCATCAAGGAATAGGGCGTCGCGACATTTCGCAGCGCCTAAGACCACAGAGCAAGCATGGCCAAGACCCCAGGAATGCCTTCCGGCTCGATGATGCCGGATCTGAGCAAGATCGGCGAGGTGAAGGATCGCCTGCTGTTCCTGCTGGGCGCCATCATCGTGTTCCGCATTGGCAGCTTCATCCCGGTGCCGGGCATCGACCCCGAGCAGCTCGCGCAGCTGTTCGACCAGAGCCGGGGCACGATCCTGGACATGTTCAACATGTTCTCCGGCGGCGCGCTCGAGCGTCTGTCGATCTTTGCGCTAGGCGTGATGCCGTATATCTCGGCGAGCATCATCGTGCAGCTGATGACCGCCGTGGTGCCGCAGCTCAAGGAGCTGAAGAAAGAAGGCGAGTCCGGCCGGCGCCAGATCACCAAGTACACGCGATACGGAACCCTGGCGCTGGCGATCTTCCAGTCCTTCGGTGCCGCGCTTGCGTTGCAGCGATCCGGGATCGCGATCTCGCCGGGCTTTGCGTTCCTGTTCACGGCGATCGTGAGCCTGGTCACCGGCACCATGTTTCTGATGTGGCTCGGTGAGCAGATCACCGAGCGCGGCATCGGCAACGGCATCTCGATGATCATCTTTGCGGGCATCGTCGCGGGCTTTCCGCGCGCGATGGCATCGACGACACAGCTCGTCAGCGAAGGCTCGCTCAGCGCCTTCACCGTCATGGTCGTGTTGCTGCTCGTCGTGCTGGTGACTTGGGGCGTGGTCTACGTCGAGCGCGCGCAGCGCCGCATCCCGGTGCACCATGCGCGTCGCCAGCAGGGACGCAAGGTGTTTGCCGCGCAGACGCAGCACCTTCCGCTGAAGATCAACATGTCCGGCGTGATCCCGCCGATCTTCGCCTCGTCGCTGATCCTGTTCCCGGCGTCGCTGGTGCAGTTCTTCGGCGATGAGGGCTCGGGCGGCGTGTTGCAGCGCATCTCCAACGCGCTGGCGCCGGGGCAGCCGCTGTACACGCTGCTGTACGGTCTGTTGATCGTGTTCTTCTGCTTCTTCTACACCGCCTTGGTGTTCGATTCGCGCGACACCGCCGACAACCTGAAGAAGTCGGGCGCCTTCATTCCGGGGGTACGTCCCGGCGCGAACACCGCGCGCTACATCGACCAGGTACTCACGCGCCTGACGGTGATCGGCTCGATCTATATCCTCGCCGTGTGTCTGGCCCCGGAAGTGATGCGCTCGTTTGTGCCGAGCATTCCGTTCTACTTCGGCGGCACCTCGCTGCTGATTACGGTCGTGGTGGTCATGGACTTCATGGCGCAGTTGCAGGCGCACCTGATGTCGCACCAGTACGAAGGCCTGCTCAAGAAGGCCAACCTCAAGACGTTGGGCAGCACGCCGGGGCGTTGATCCCGCCGGACTGCCGATCACCTCAACGAGACATAGCGATGAAAGTCCGTACTTCCGTCAAGAAGATGTGCCGCAACTGCAAGGTCGTGCGACGCAACGGCGTCGTACGCGTGCTGTGCACCGACCCCCGCCACAAACAGCGGCAGGGGTGATGGGCCGCGCTCGCCAAGCCCCGGTGGGGCTCCGCGCGAAGCATCTCGGGCGGCCGAGGGTGGCCGCCCACGGCTCAACTGGAGGGGACAGGGTCCCGCCAGGGACGGCCAGCACGAACCGACTGAAAGTCGGCACGGATTGAACGATTCATCAACATTTACTACAATGCGCGGCTTTTCCGCGCGACTTAGAGTCGAGGGTTGCACAATGGCACGTATTGCGGGCGTCAACATCCCGGATCGCAAGCACGCCGTGATCGCCTTGCGGTCGATCTACGGCATCGGCGCCACGCGCGCCAAGAAGATCTGTGCCGCCGCCGGCGTCAATCCGGCCGCGCAGATCCGCAGTTTGACCGAGGGCGAGCTCGAAGCCTTGCGTGCCGAGGTCGCCAAGTACGTCGTCGAGGGTGATCTGCGCCGCGAGGTGTCGATGAGCATCAAGCGCCTGATCGACCTCGGCTGCTACCGCGGGCTGCGCCACCGCCGCGGTTTGCCGGTGCGCGGCCAGCGTACCCGCACCAATGCCCGCACCCGCAAGGGCCCGCGCCGCGCGAGCATCGCCGGCAAGAAGAAAGCGTAAGTCGAGGATTTCGGACTCAAGACCATGGCCAGCCCGTCCGCCACCCCCACAGCCAAGCGCAAGAAGGTCAAGAAGAACGTCACCGATGCGGTGGCGCACATTCATGCCTCCTTCAACAACACGATCGTGCTGATCACCGACCGCCAGGGCAACACGCTGTCCTGGAGCACGGCCGGCGCCGCCGGCTTCAAGGGCTCACGCAAGTCCACCCCGTTCGCCGCGCAGGTCGCCGCCGACAAGGCCGCCCAGGCTGCGGCCGAGCATGGCGTGAAGAGCGTCGAGGTGCGTGTGAAGGGCCCCGGTCCGGGGCGCGAATCGGCGGTACGCGCACTCAACGCCGCCGGGTTCAAGGTCACCAGCATCACCGACGTGACGCCGATTCCGCACAACGGCTGCCGCCCGGCCAAGCGCCGCCGCGTCTAAAGGCGAGGATATCATCATGGCACGTTATATCGGACCCAAGTGCAAGCTCTCGCGCCGCGCCGGCACCGACCTGCTGCTCAAGTCGCGCGCACGCGCGATCGACAGCAAGTGCAACATGGAGACCCGCCCGGGTCAGCATGGTGCCGCCAAGACCCGCTTGTCGGATTACGCACTCCAGTTGCGTGAGAAACAGAAGCTCAAGCAGATGTACGGGGTGCTCGAACGCCAGTTCCGCAACTACTACAGGAAGGCCGCCTCGAAGAAGGGCTCGACCGGTCTGATCCTGCTGCAGCTGTTGGAGTCGCGGCTGGACAACGTCGTCTACCGCATGGGCTTCTCGCGTACCCGCGCCGAGGCACGTCAGCTCGTCACCCACAAAGGCATTCTGGTCAACGGCAAGTCGGTCAACATCCCGTCGTATCAGGTCCAGGTGGGCGATGTGGTCGAGGTGCGCGAGGCGGCGCGCAACCAGACCCGTATCGCCGAGGCGATGTCGATCGCCGCGCAGGTCGGCTTGCCGGAGTGGATGGAAGTCGACGAGAAGGGGCTCAAGGGCACGTTCAAAGCCGTGCCCACGCGCGATCAGATCGTGCCGGACATCAACGAGCAGCTGGTCGTCGAGTTGTACTCGAAATAAGGTCGTTGCTGCCTCGGGGCGCAAGGGCAGTTTTTCGCTCGTCCGCGCAGACGCGGACGAGGCCGCGGGTTCGGGCCGACACTGTGCGCGGCTCGATTCGCGGGGGTCAGTTCATCGCTTTACGCGAGGTCATACATGCAGAACGTCATTGCCGATCTTCTCAAGCCGCGCCAGGTCGACGTCGAAACCCTGTCGGCCAACCGCGCGCGCATCACGCTCGAGCCCATGGAGCGCGGTTTCGGCCACACGCTGGGCAATGCGCTGCGCCGTATCCTGCTGTCGTCGATCCCGGGCGCGGCCGTCACCGAGGTGCAAATCGAGGGCGTCGTGCATGAGTACAGCGCGATCGACGGCGTGCAGGAGGACGTGCTCGACATCCTGTTGAACATCAAGAACATCGCCGTGCGGCTGAACGCGCGCGAGGAAGCCACGCTGCGTCTGGAAAAGAGCGGCAAAGGCGTGGTCACCGCAGCCGACATCACGCTGGATCACGACGTCGAGATCGTCAATCCGGATCTGGTGATCGCCCACCTGACCGGCGGCAAGCTCAACGCCTCGCTCAAGGTGACCCGTGGCCGTGGCTACGTGCCGGCGGCCAGTGCGACGCGTGACGAGGACGGGCGCGGCATCGGCGTGCTCAAGCTGGACGCGTCCTACAGCCCGGTGCGCCGTGTCAGCTACAGCGTCGAGCGCGCACGCGTCGCGCAGCGCACCGATCTCGACAAGCTCATCCTCGACGTCGACACCAACGGCAGCATCGATGCCGCCGAGGCGGTGCGGCTGGCGGCGCGCATCCTGCGCGATCAGCTCGCGGTGTTCGTCGACCTCGAAGCCGAGGCGGCGCAGTCCGCCGCCGCGCCGGGCAAGAAGGAGCTGTCGCCCATCCTGTTCCGCCCGATCGACGACCTCGAACTTACCGTGCGTTCGGCCAACTGTCTCAAGGCCGAGAACATCTACTACATCGGCGATCTGGTGCAGCGCACCGAGATGGAGCTGATGAAGACGCCGAACCTTGGCAAGAAGTCGCTCAACGAGATCAAGGAAGCGCTCAAGTCGCACGAGCTCGAACTGGGCATGAAGCTCGACAACTGGTCGTCGCCGAAGGTCTCGGTCTAAAAGCATTTTCCAGTCGATGGTTTCCAGTTCCCGGAACGAGAGCCGGGCTGGAAGCGGGAGTACTGGAAGCTGGAAAACTGGAAACTGGAAACTGAGTTGAAGCCATGCGTCACAAGATTGCAGGCCGCACGTTCGGCCGTACCAGCGCCCATCGCAAGGCGACGATGCAGGCCATCGCCGTGGCCCTGCTCAAGCACGAGCTGATCAAGACCACACTCCCCAAGGCCAAGGAGCTGCGTCGCTTCGCCGAGCCCTTAATCACGCGCGCCAAGCAAGATTCCGTGCACAACCGGCGTATCGCATTCGCGCGACTGCGCGACCGCGACGCGGTGCAGAAGCTGTTCACCGAGCTGGGACCGCGCTACAAGGCGCGCCCGGGCGGCTATCTGCGCATCCTGCGCTGCGGGTTTCGCGCCGGAGACGATGCGCCGATGGCCTTCGTCGAGCTGGTCGACCGCAGCGCCGGCAAGACCGAGGCGGGCGAGCGGACGGCTGCGACGGCCTGACGAGGCATCATCTCCAGGCAGGATACGAAACGGGCGCCTTCGGGGCGCCCGTTCTCATCTGGATGGATGCAGTGTGAGGACGTTCGGCAGGGCATTGCGCCCGCCGATGATGTCCGTGCGGCACTGCGCCTGCACACGCCGCCCTTGGAACGCCGTCTGCCCAGCTTCTTGGGTCGGCATCGCGGCGCCGCGGCCATTCAGCGTGCGAGCATCAAGCCCAGTCCGATGCGCGTGGTGCTGCGGTTGTAGTCGATCAGGCTTTCGCCGTAGCCGTGCCAGATCGACAGGTTCCAGAACGCCCAATCCGAGAAGGGCGCGCTGTAGTTCGCCGACACCGCGCCGTGGCCGGTCGACGGGTTGCCGCGCAGCATCAGCGCGGCCGAGTGACCCGATTCGCCGAACAGGCGCTGCTGCCAGCGCAGTTCGCCATAGCCGAAGTAGCGGTGGATGTCGGGATTGTCGTCGCGCTTGGGATCATCGAGTGCGCGGTCGTCGTCCTCGGGCAGTCGATACCAAAGGCGCAGATGCAGCAGCCGTCTGGGCGTTTCGAGGAACACGGCGCCGATGACGCGGTTCCAGCTTCGCGAGTCGGGCAGTTCCGCGCCATTGGATTCGTGGTCGATGCCGATGTCGAAGCCCAGGCCCGGCGCGCGGCGCCAGTGGGGCTTGTAGCGGTAGAAGAACTCCGGGTTGTAGTTGGTTTCGCGAAACGGCCGCGAGTCGTCGCTGTTGTACACCTGCCAGAATGACTTCTGCGTGTAGCCGAAGAAAAAGTTGCGGTTGAATAAGCGCTGCTTGAGGCTGATCTGGAAGATCAGCTCGGTTTGGTCCCCCTGAAAGTCTTCCGACCAGGTGAGCGGCATCAGGTAGATCGGTTTGTGGAACGACAAGCCGTGCGTGTCGCTGACCAGGGTAAACGTGTCGGTGCGTCGGCCGAGATTTTCGAAAACGTTGCGGCCGCCGCGCTCGCGATCGTCTTTGCCGACCGCCGCCGGCGCGGCGTTTGGCAGGGTTGCCGCTGCGGCCGAGGGTAAGTCCGGACCGTGCACGTCGGCGGCGCACAGCGTCGACGGCGACAGGGCCAGGCACAGCAGTGAGATGGCAAGGCGCATGGCGGCGGATCGGTCGGACGGCGGCGCATTGTAAGCGCCGGATACGGTCAGTTCGGCAGCAGCGCGTCGACGTAAGGGCGCATCACGCGCTCGACCCGGCACAGTCGCGCGTAGTGCCATAGCTTGCGCATGTTGACCTCATGCTCGGTCAGCGCCGAGCGCAAGGCGTCGACAGCGATGTGCGGGCCGATCTTGTTGCGGAACTTGAACAGATCGGCGAGCGTTTTTTCGAGGCTGTAGATGTGCACCTTGACGTTTTCGAGCACATGGGTCTCCACGCCCTCGGTGAATGCCGGGCCGCCGAGACGGGCCACCCGTATCGCGGGAAACTCTACGCGCGGCTTGGCCGCGCGACGTTCGATGGCGACGCTGACCTCGTCCGCGTCGAACTCGCCGAGACCATGAAACGCCAGTGCCGATTCGAGACAGACCACGCCGTTGGGTATCGCGCGCGCGACGATCGCGAGCATCAGATCGGTCGACAGCCGCGTGTTCGCCGCGACGTAGCTGCCGCGACCCAGCTTCTTGAGCTGGCCGCGATCGCAAAGCCGGCGCAAATACTCCGCCTGGATGCCATAAGGCACGAGATCCTTGGGCCGCAGGACCCCGAGCTTATGCACCAGTTGTAAGATGCGCTCGGCCTTACCGTGTTCGTCCATCTGTGAACAACGGACACAAGTTCAAATAACTGTAGATACTTTGGAACGCGCCGATTGTCGACGAAAGCCGCCAGCTCTTCAACGGAGTTCTGAGAACAAAGTTTTATCTTCATGTATTAAAAGGATTTAATCGGCGTCGATCGGGTCTGCGATCGGCCGTCCGGCAGGCCTGCGCGCTCCGGGAGCACGATGGATCTGAACGCCTATGTGGTGGTTTCGCTGGTCGCAGTGGGCATGGGTATCGCCTTCGTCTCGGCCGACCGCGCATCGCCGGCCTCGCGCGCGCTCGCGGCGGGCTTCGCTTGCATCGGCTTGTCGATCCTGCTCAACGTCGTCGTGCTTTCGATCTACCCGCTCGCACCGCGCTGGAGCGGCTGGGCGGCGTGGCCGGAAGCCTTGGCCATGGTCTTCTTGCTGGAATGGATCCTGCGCGTGCGCCGCACCTTGCCGGTCGCACCGGGCGTCGACACGCGGGCCGGCGATCGGGCCTTGCGCGTCGGCCAGTTGGGCGGAGTGTTCTACGGTGCCGCTTCGGTGATCTGGCCGGGGCTGCGCCTGCAGGACTTCATCCGCGCCGGCGAACAGGCGCAGTTCTATCTGACTCCGGGTTTCTGGCTGTTCATGGGGCCGGTGTTGCTGGCTATGCTCGCCGGTCTGACCGGCATCCTGCTCTTGCTCAAGCGGCGTCCCGATCGCGCCGAGGCGATCCGCGTGGTGGCGATGGCGCTGGCCACGCCGCTGTTCGTCGCCGGTTTCGTACTGCCGATTGAGTACGCCTCGTTCGCGGTCGTGATCGGCGAGATGGTGTTTCTGATCGGCGCCGTGCATTATCACGTGCTGCAGGGCCAGCGCGGCCAGTTCATGTCGCGCTTCTTGTCACCGCAGGTTGCGCGCTTGGTGTCCGAGTATGGTCTGGACCAAGCGATGCGCGAGTCCAGCCGCGAGATCAGTGTGGTCTGCTGCGACTTGCGCGGTTTCACGCGCTACGCTGCGGCGCATCCGTCGAGCCAGGTGCTCGCAGTGCTGCGAGAGTACTACGACGAGGTCGGCGGCGAGGTCGCGACGTTCAGCGCGACGATCAAGGACTTGGCCGGTGACGGCATCCTGATTCTGGTCGGCGCACCGCTGCCGGTGGCCTATCACGCGACGCGTGCGATCGAACTGGCCCAGCGTATCCGCGTCGTGGGCAGTGCACTGTGCGAGCGCCGGGCGCGTCCTGGCCATCACCTCGGCATCGGTGTCGGCGTTGCGACCGGCTTGGTGACCGTCGGCATCATCGGCTCGGCATCGCGGCTCGAATACACCGCGGTCGGTTCCGCCGTGAACCTGGCCTCGCGGCTGTGCGAACAGGCCCGCGACGGCGAGATCCTGGTCGATGCGCGCACCGCCGAGCTCGCCGGCGTCGCCCTCGAAGCGCGTCCGCCGTTGGCACTCAAAGGTTTTGCCGAGCCGGTGCCGTATTACGCTGTGACCTGAGCGGATTCAGTCGGCGTCGTCGGGGCCGACGGCGACGTGGATGTTGCCGTCGGCGCCCATCCATGCGCGGAACATCGCCGCGGAGTTGAACGGCAGCGCGATCTCGCCTTCGTGATCGATGGCGATGCAGCCGCCGCGACCACCCAGCCGGCGCACCTCGTCGAGGCCTTCGCGGCAGGCGCGTGCCAGTTCCCAGCCGCAGTAGCTCATGCGTGCGTGAATCTCGAAGCCGAAACCGCTGCGGATGAAGGCCTCGCCGGTGCCGGTACAGGAGACCGCGGCGCTGCGATCGTCGGCGAAGGTGCCGGCGCCGATGATCGGCGTGTCGCCGACGCGACCCGGCTGCTTGTTGGTGAGTCCGCCGGTGCTGGTCGCCGCGGCGAGATGGCCCTCGGCATCGCGGGCGACGGCGCCGACGGTGCCGAAGGCGGCATCGTCGTGGTCCAGCGTGATGACGCCGCGCGCGTGCGCGTCCTCGAGCTGGCGCAAGCGCACCTCGGTGATGAAATGATCCGGCGTGACTTCTTCGAGACCGAGTTCGCGATTGAGCGCTTCGGCGCCGGCGCCGGTGAACAGCACGTGCGGCGAGCGTTCCATCACGGCGCGCGCGAGCCTGATCGGGCTCTTCGCACGCATCACGCCGGCGACTGCGCCACAGGCACGGTCGATGCCGGACATGATCGCGGCGTCGAGTTCGGGCTGGCCGTCGCGGTTGAGTACCGCGCCGATACCGGCGTTGAACAGGGGGCATTCCTCCAGCAGGACGACGGTCTGTTCGACCACATCCAGCGCCGCGGCGCCGTCCTGCAGCATCTGCCGGCCGCGCTCGGCGATGCGGCGCAGCGCCGAGCGCTGCTCGCGGGTATCGGTGCGATCGAGCGCCAGTTCGCCAGCGCCGCCATGCAGGGCGAGTCGGATCATAGAGGGATTCTTCGTGGCGGCCGCGCGCGCCGACCGATGGTCGCTACGTTAGCGCATTTGCTGCGCGACGGCGGGCATGGCCGATGCCGTGGCGCACGATACGCCCTAGACTGCCGACCGGCACGCGACTTGTCGGGGGAACCGGCGTGAATCTGGTCCTGATCTTCATTTGCGCGTACATCGCGCTGCAGCTCGGTTTTGCCTGGTGGGCGGCGCGGCGTGTGCACAGCGAGGTCGACTACCTGCTCGCCGGGCGCCGGCTGGGGCCGTGGCTGGCGACGTTCACCGTGTTCGCGACCTGGTTCGGTGCCGAGACCTGCATCGGTGCGGCCGGGCAGGCGTACGAATCCGGCCTGTCCGGTGTCAACGCCGACCCCTTCGGCTATGCGCTGGGCATCATCGCGATGGGCCTCGTGTTTGCGATCCCGCTGTGGAAGCGCGGCATCGTCACGCTCGCCGACCTGTTCCGCGAGCGTTACGGCGCTGGTGTCGAACGTCTCGCCGCGATCATCATGATCCCGACCTCACTGCTGTGGGCGGCCGCGCAGATCCGCGCGTTCGGGCAGGTGCTCGCGGCGTCATCGGAGATCGGCATCACGCTGGCGATCACGCTCGCGGCGGTGGTGGTCGTCGTCTACACCGCGACCGGTGGCATGTGGGCGGATGCGATGAGCGACCTGGTGCAGGGCGCGGTGCTCGTCGCCGGCGTGATCGCGGTCGGTGTCTCGGTCTGGCTCGCCGGCGGCGGCGAGCAGCTCGCCGCCCTGACGCCGGAGCGCCTGCGCTTCGTCGACGCCGAGGCCTCATGGCTGGCGACGCTCGAAACCTTTGCCGTACCGATCTGCGGTTCGATCGTCGCGCAGGAGCTGGTCGCGCGCGTGCTGGCGATCCGCGATCCAAAGCTTGCGCGGCGGGCCACGGTGAACGCCGGCGTGATGTATCTGCTGGTCGGCCTGATTCCGGTGTCGATCGGCCTGATCGGCGTTCACCACGTCGGCACGCTCGAAGAGCCCGAACAGGTGCTGATGCAGGTCGCGCAGACGCAGTTGCCGACCGTGCTGTATGCCGTGTTCGTCGGCGCCTTGGTGTCAGCGATTCTGTCAACCGTCGACTCGGCCCTGCCGGTGTCGGGATCACTGGCCGCGCACAACCTGGTGCTGCCGTTGCGGCCGCAGCTCGACGAGACGGCGCGGCTGCGCGTCAACCGCCTCGCCGTGGTCTCTTTCGGCATCATCGCCTACGCGCTGGCGCTGGCCAGCGACAGCGTCTACGAGCTGGTGGTCACCGCATCCAGCCTCGGTTCGGCCGGCATCCTGGTCATCATGCTCGCAGCGCTGTGGGCGCCGCGCTTCGGGCACGCGCTCTCGGCGTATGCGGCGCTGCTCGCCGGGTTGACGACTTACGTCGCCGCCACCTGGCTCGGCACCGCCGACTATCCCTACCTGCTCTCGCTCGCCGCCGCGTCCGGCGCCTATCTCTTGCTGTCGCCGTTCGGTGCGGCGCGCAGTGCTCGGGCGTGAGCGATCAGCGCCAGCTCAGCTCGCGGGCATGCACGCCGCGGCCATCCCCGTCCGCGCCGAAGCTCTGCCAGGCGATCAGCGCGCGGCCATCGCCACTGCGCGCCACCGAACCGAACAGCGAGGGGAAGGCGGCGTCGCTGACCAGCAGCGGACCGAACACGCTGCCGTCGGCGCGCTGCACCGCGAAGCGCACGCGATCGTCCGACTGCGCCACCAGCAGCAGATCGCCGCTCGGCGCGAGATCGATCGCGTTGCGTTCGACCAGCCCCGACGACGGCGGCGCGATCACCTGCGCCGGGCCGACCGGACGCTGCGGGCCGTCGTAGCGGCGCACGAAGATGCCGAGCGGGCGATTGCCGAAGGTGAAGGCCTCCCAGGCGATCGCGAATGCGCCGCTGGGCGCCATCGCCACGCTGGCCAGATCGGCGTCGACTTCGGCCGACAGCTCGTTGATGTCGTAAGGTTCCGACAGCGGCAGCAGGTCAGGGCCGAAATGCTGCGCGCGCAGCACCGTGCCGGCCGCCGCCGTTGCCCAGACCAGCACGATATTGCCCTGGGCGTCCATGGCTACGCGCGGTGCGCGCGGGAACCGGTCGGTGGCCTGCGCCGTGACGCGCGTAGGTGCCGTGCGCGCCGAGCCGTCGGCGTTGTACACCCGCGCCTCGATCCAGCGGTCTTCGAGCTGGTTCTGGCCGAGCGCCTCGGCCAGGGCGCCGACTTCGCGGTTGCTCCAAGCGATCACGAAGCTGCCGTCTGCGCCCATCGCCATCTGCGGTTCGGATTGCGAGTCGCGCGCCGAATCGTCGGGACCGACGCGGAACTCCTCGCCCAGGCGCGTGCCGTCGGCGGCGAAGCGCTGCGCGAAGATCGTCCCGCCGGGGCTGCCTTGCAGCGAGCTGCGCCAGGCGATGACGAAGTCGCCGTCGGCGTCCATGCCGACCGCCGGAAAGCTCTGGCGGCTGGCGGTGTAGGTGTTGACCTGGAACTCGGGGCCCGCGGCGGCACCGTCGACGATGCGGCGCGCGAAGATGCCAAGGTGACTGCCGTCCTGTCCGAAGCTCTCCCAGACGACGACGCCGCGGCCATTGCCATTCGACGCCACGACCGGGCGCTGCTGGTCGTGCACCGTGGTCAGGTTCACCAGCATCGCGTCGCTGCTGCCGACGGTTGGTTCGCCCGAGCCCGAGCCGCAGGCGCCGAGCAGCGTCGCGAGCAGGGCTGCGGCGAGGCGGTTCGTGGGCAGGCCGATCATCGCGAGAATCCTTTGAAGAAGTCCCACATCGCGCGGTTGGCGCGCAGGTTCTGCGTGGTGATGCCGGCGACCGGCACGAAGTCGAGTACGCCCGGCCAGGTGTGGCCGCCGCCGATGATGCTGTACAGCGCGGCGCCGCGGTTGGGCGGGCAATTCTCGTAGCGATCGAGCTGGATGCTGGTGCCATCATCGATCGGCGCCGGCAACATCTGCCGTACCGCATCGCCGCTGCATCCGTTGACCTCGGCCCAATAGCGCGCCGCGTCCTGCGCACCCAGGGCGCCGACACCCGTCAGATCGCGGATCAGCGACGGAATGCCGGGGCCGTACGGCACCTGCTCGTCGTCGGTGCCGTGGAAGAAGACCATCGGCGTCGGCATGGACGGCGCGCACTGACGCGCGAGGGACTTGCGCATCGTCGCCGCGACCGAAGCGCCGGCGGCGATCTTCTCCGGATACTCGCAGGCCATGCGCACGGTCATGTTGCCGCCCTGCGAGTAGCCGGTCATGTAGATGCGCTTCGGATCGAGGTCGTAACGCTGCACGTATTCATCGATCATCGCCGCGAGAAAGCCGGCGTCGTCGTTGCCGCCGACTTCGGTCGGGTTGTGCGCCCAGGTTCCATCCGCGGCGACCGGCAACAGGATCACCACGCCCTCATCACGCGCCAACTCGCCGATCTCGGTGAGATTGGCCATGCTCGGCGCACTGCCGAGATTGAAGTGCAGTACGACGATCGCCGGCGCACGTGCGGCGCGATGCTTGGGCATCAGGATGCCGACGCTGCGTGTGACACCGTCCGCGGCGTAGGTGAAATCGTCGTAGGTGATGCGTACGTTCTCCCACGGCAGAAACGACAGCGCGCTCGCCTGCGCCGTGAAAAGGACACCGAGTGCGGCCAGAACGGGCCGCGCGCACCGCAGACGAGCTCGCATAGGTATCGCTCCCGAGCAAGGCGCGCCGGTCGCTGCCCTCACTCCGGTAGGCCGGCGCGTGAAGTTCAATATTTGGTAATTCCTAAGCAAACCGGACCAAATCTGAGAGGATTTGGTCATGAAGCGATGTCCCGGATGTGCAGGTTGTCGGCACTATCGCCTGGGGGATGGACGTCTGAAGTGCCGCGCCTGC
>NZ_JBEPIJ010000028.1:0-21272 GCF_040327995.1 Sinimarinibacterium thermocellulolyticum
CACGACTACAACCACGAGATCCCGCACGAGTCACTACGCGATCTCACGCCCGTCGAATACCGACTTCACCACCACCCCGAGACCTCTAGTAATCCGTGGCACTAAACTGGGGGAGGCGACAACAGCACGGCGAGGCCGCGAGATCGTGCGAGGTGTCCATGCGTTGACCGCTCGCGCTATCGCTGGTGATCCGGTAGTTCGACGCTCATCCCATCCAGTCGAGCGGTGAGCTTGATCTGGCAGGAGAGGCGCGCACGTGGATGAGGTGACGGAACGCAATCGAGTATCTGGGCTTCCATCTCGGACGGTGCTTCGAGGAGGTCGAACCAGGGTTTGCCGACGTAGACGTGGCAGGTGCCGCAGACCATGCATCCACCGCAGTCGGCGTCGATGCCTTCCACATTCGCACCTTTGGCGGCCTCCATCAGCGAAATGCCATCGGCGGCTTCGACGATGCGGTCCGGGCGATTGGGATGCGTGAAAACGACTCTAATCATGTTTGATCCAAATCCTTAGCCTGAATGATAGGATTTTCTGACGTGGTTTGCCGTTAGCCATAAATCTAATGCTATTCCATTTATGATGCCAGCACGATAAATTAACGCCAAGGCGGGCAAGCGCTGAGGGCACGCGGACGATCGAGGGATCAGCATGAATACAGGCACGGTGCAGTACATTCCCGATCATGTGGCACCGGATCGGGTGTTTGAGTTCGACATCTACAACGACGCCCAGCTACTCCGGGATCTGCACGCAGGATACGCACGGCTGCACGAGGAAGCGCCGCCGGTGTTCTATACGCCAGCCAATGGCGGGCACTGGGTCGTGATCAGTCAGGACATCATCACGGAGATCGTCAAGGACACCGAACATTTTTCCACCCGGATCCTACAGATCCCGCCGGTGCCGGATGCGCCGTTGCTGATTCCTCTGAATCTCGACCCTCCGGAACACACGCAGTATCGGATGATCCTCGCACCCTTCTTCGGGCCGAAGTCGGTCGCGACGATGGATGCAGAGCTCAAGGCTTTTTGCACGGAGGTGGTTGGCAAGATCGCCGGTAAGGGACGGTGCGACTTCGTTCGGGACGTCGCCGCTCCATTCCCGGTGACTGTGTTCATGCGCATGATGGGCTTGCCGATCGATCGTTTCGACGAATTTCGTGATCTGGCCGAACGGTTCTTTAAGGCACGCGCGGAAGATGTACCGCCGATCTCTCAGAAGATCATCGGTGTGCTTGCCGAGCTCCTGCAGGCGCGCATGCAGAATCCGACGCAGGGCGAGAAGCGAGACATCATCGATCATTTGGTCGATGCGAAGATCGACGGCCAGCCGGTTGCCTTCGACAAACTGATTTCCGCCTGCTTTCTGCTGTTTCTGGGGGGGCTAGACACGGTGACCAATGCACTGAGCTTCGGCTGCCGCTACCTGGCGACTAGGCCTGATTTGCAACGGCGCATACGCGAGGATCTGAGCTTGGTGACCCCGTTCGTTGAGGAGTCGCTGCGGCTGTTCGGTGTGGTGAACACCCCCCGGGTCGTGGTCAAGGACTGCGATCGCTTTGGCGTGCGATTTCGCGAGGGAGACATGCTCCTCAACTGCCTGCCAGCGGCCGGCTGGGATCCCAGCAAGAACGATAAAGCCTCACAGTTCGACATCGATCGCAAGAACCGGACCCTGATCACTTTCTCGACCGGGCCTCATCTTTGCATCGGACATTTCTTGGCACGTTCGGAGATGCGGACCATGTTTACCGAATGGATCAGGCAGGTTGGAGAGTTCCGACTCGCCGACGGCTATGCGCCCACCTATCGCGCCGGCATGGTGATGTCGCTGGAGTCGCTGCCCCTGCGCTGGTAGCCGCATGGATTTCTCACTGACCCCCGAGCAAACGCTGCTGCAGCAGAATCTGCAGGCGTTTCTCGACCGCGAATACGGAGCCGACGTACGTTCGGCGACCTCGCGCAGCGGTGCCGCTTGGGACCGGATGTTTTGGCGACGTCTCGCAGTTGAGCTTGGGCTGCTCGGCCTCGTCGTGCCAGAGAATGCCGGTGGTATCGGCGGCGGCGCCGTCGAAGTCATGCTGGTAATGCAAGCTTTTGGTTCGACCCTAGTGGTCGAGCCTTTTCTGGAGAGCGCTGTGCAGGCCACCGGATTGCTGCGGCGTATCGGAGGTACGACTGTCGATGCCTTGTTGGCGTCGATGGCCCGCGGCGAGCGGGTAGTAGTCGTCGCATGGAATGAATCCGCCGATGGTTCCGATCCTGCGCTGGTTTCGTGCGCTGCGCATCTCGAGGACGGCATCTGGCGGCTCACTGGGCACAAGATCGGTGTCGCCGCAGCGCCATGGGCCGACTGGTTCGTTGTGAGTGCGCGTACGTCCGGAGGTGATCGCGATTTTCAGGGAATTTCGTTGTTCCTGATCGATGCGCGGGCCCCTGGTCTGCAACGGAAATCGTATGCGACGATCGATGGCCGCTGGTCGTCGGACCTCTATTTAGAGGGGGCGGCGGCTGAATTACTCGGCGTTGCAGGGCAGGCCGCGCCCTTGCTCGCGCAGATGTTCGATGAGGCGATTGCGGCGCTCGCAGCCGAAGGTCTGGGAATCATTTGGAGGATGCTCGACGAAACGGTCGAGTACACGCGCCAGCGGCGTCAGTTCGGGCAGGCGTTGGCGAACTTCCAGGCGCTCCAGCACCGTATGGTCGACATGCTGCTCCAGTGCGAAATGGCGCAATGTGCGGTGCTGCGCGCAACTCTGTCGCTGGCCGCGTCCGAGGCGGAACGTGCACACGCCTGTTCCGCCGCGAAGGTGGCCATCGCCCGAGCCTGCCGATTCGTCGGACAGAATGCGGTGCAGCTGCATGGTGCCATCGGGATGACCAACGAGCTGCCGCTGGGCGCTTATTTCAAACGGGCAACGGTGATTGAGCGGGAATTAGGCGGCGTCGACGCGCACCTGGTGCGGCTGGCACGTCACGAGCAAGCGCAGGCGGCACATCGCGAGGGCCATTGACCGGTGCAGCCCCAAGCGCCTGGGGGATAGGAAGCTCACAGTCGCAGTCGCCGCGGGATCTATCATCCCAGGTCGTCGGCTAGAGACGCAGTGCAGTTTTCACCAGGATATTGCGCTGGATCTCGTTGGTGCCGGCGTAAATGCTGCCTGCCCGATCGTTGAGGTAGCGCAATGGAGCCAGCGATGCGACTGTCGGTCCGGCGACGTGGTCGGGGTTATGGGGAAGATGGATCGCGCCGCCCGGTCGTCCAGCGTGCGGTTGGTACGCTTGTGCGTAGACCCCTGCAGCATCCATTGCGAGTTCGGTGATCTGCTGGCTGATCTCCGTGCCGAGGATTTTCATGACCGAGGCGGCGTTGCCAGGGGAAGTGCCGCTGCTGAGCGCAGACATCGTGCGCAGCTCGTAGATCTCGAGCGTCGACACGCGGACTCGCGCTTCTGCGAGTCGCGCGGCAAACAGCGGCTGGTCGAGCAATGTCCCGCCATCGACCGGAACTTGCGCTGCGAAGTTGCGCAGCTCATCGAGGCGCGCATGCAGCTCGGGCGTGTAAGCGACCCCACTGCGCTCGTACTCCAGCAGGTACTTGGCGACGGTCCAGCCCCGGCCGATACCGCCGACCACCTGCGATTTGGGCACGCGGACTTGATCGAAGAAGACCTGGTTCTGGATGTGCTCGCCGCTGAACATCACGATCGGTCGGACCGAAACTCCGGGCGTGCGCATATCGATCAGCAGGAAGCTAATGCCTTGCTGCGGACGGCCTTCGCGGGAGGTGCGAGCCAGGCAGAACATCCAGTCCGCTGTGTGTGCATGCGTGGTCCAGATCTTGGAGCCGCTACAAACCAGTTCGTCGCCCATATCAATCGCAGACATCTGCAACGACGCCAGGTCTGACCCCGACTCGGGCTCAGAATATCCCTGACACCATCGGTGCTCGCCATAGAGCAGTGGGGGGAGGAACCGGCGCTTCTGTTCTTTGCTGCCAAAGGCGATCAAGGCGGGACCAATCGTGTGCAGGCTGAACGGCGCCGGGGGCGCGCCTGCGGCAACCCGCTCACGGGCAAAGATGTAACGCTGTAGCGGCGTCCATTCGCAGCCGCCGTAGGCTTTTGGCCATGAGGGCGCACCCCAGCCGTGCTGCGCGAGAATGCGTTGCCATTGAAGACAGGCTGTATCGTCCGCGTATACGCTGGTCATCAGACGACCGGCGCGGCGAAGCTCGGGCGTCAGCTTGTGCTCGAGGAAACGACGCACCTCGTCGCGGAAGCGGAGGTCTGCGGTACTCCAGTTCAGATCCACACTACTCTCCCTTCCATCGGGCTGCGCGCTTCTGGGCAAAGGCCAGCGGGCCTTCGCGGAAGTCTGTTGACTTGAACAGGGCGCGCACCGCCGGGTAGCGCAATTGGTGGACGATCGCCTCGGCAGTGCTTGATTCGGTCATGCCTCTGCGCACGATCTCTTTGGATGCCTGAATCGACATCGGACTGCAGGCTAAGATGTCGGACGCCCAGCGCCGAGCCTCCACCATCAGCGCATCCGGTGAGGTCACCTGGTTGACGAAGCCCAGCGCAAACCCCTCTTCGGCAGACACGACGCGCGCGGAGAGGATCATGCCCATCGCGCGTTTCAGGCCGATCTGCTGGGGCAAACGCAGTAAGCCGCCTTCAAGTGCGGCCAAGCCAACCTTGGGTTCCGGCAAGCCGAACGTGGCTTTACTCGATGCGAGGATTAGATCGCAGGCGAGCGCGATCTCGAAGCCACCGCCCAAGGCGGCACCGTTGACTGCGGCGATCACCGGTTTGTTCAAGTCGAAACGACGCGTGAGCCCGCCGATGCCGGACAAGGGGTGCACGAAAGGCTCGCCTCGCGCCATTGCCCTCGCAGTGAACTTCAGATCGTTGCCGGAGCAGAACGCACGATCGCCGGCGCCGGTCAGGATGGCGACCCATTGATCGGGATCGGATGCAAAGTCGTCGAAGATCTCGGCCAGTTCCGCGCTTGCGGCCGGGTGCAGTGCATTCAGGGTTTCGGGCCGGTTGATGGTCACGACGGTCAGTCGCCCTTCGCGCTCGACTAGGGCGTAGCGCTTGGGCAGCCGGCGGCGATCGCGCTTGGGCCCCGGCTCCCAGACCGGAAGACCGAAGGGGTCGATACGGACCTGCCCCTCGCTGCCGATCGGATTGCGTCCCATCGAGGTTAGCAGCGCCATGCCGGCTTCATCGTCCGGTGCCACTTTAGCCATCGTGCGGCGACCATCCGGCGTACGCAGAACGACGATCCCGTGCAGCGGCAGGCCATCGCGCGCGTAGATGACCGTGTAGGTCTCGATGCTTGCGGGTCCGCTGTAGCGATCGACCACCTCCGGTGCAGGACCGCGTGCCGCGTCGGCCTGGGCCTGCACCGAATGCTCGGCTGCGAGTGGTGAAGGCGGCGGCTGCATGCCGATGATCAGCGTATGATGTTTGTAGACATAGCCGCCTTGCCCGTAGAGTAGTCCTGGCTGGGCTGGCCCTTTGCGTAAGGCGCGCACCATCGCGCAGACCGCATGCGTCATATAGTTGTTGAGCGGGCCACCGAAAAATGTCAGACCGCCCGTAACCGTGGGTTCGATCGAGTCGGGATCCAGCGCCAGCTCACGCAGCGCCATTTTGGGCACGACCGGGAAACAGCTGTAAAGCTCGAGCTTGCCGAACACCAATGCGCTGCCGCCGACGATCTCCGTGGCTCTCCTCAATACGGCTGCCTGCGCAGCGCTGCGATCGTAACGATCACGCTTGAGGTAATCCTCGGATTCACATGCGGATGCGCCGCCCCAAATGTGGACGAGGTTGCGCTCGTCGACACCCGATTTGCGTGCAAAAGCTAGGCTGGTCAAGATGACTGCAGCAGCCTGGTTCACGTTCGGGTTAGCAACCATCAGCTTTGGATAGGGCCAGGCGATCAGGCGGTTGTTCGCGTCGACGGTGCGAATCTGCTCCGCAGACGGCGCCTCGCGAATCCATGCGAACGGGTTGTCGGCCGCGACTCTTGCGTAACGCGCCCACAGGCGAGCAGACTCGTCGAGCGCGGTGGCCGGAGACTGTCCCCAAGTGTGTTGCGCTGCGTTTTCGTAAAGCGGGTAGATGTGAGCCGGATCGATCACGCCGAGTTGCTGGGCAACCGGACTCACCTCGAAGCGACTCGACGCAAACTGGGCGGCTTCTTCCTTCGGTGGTAGCGGTGTCCAGGGCAGGGTCAGGTTGCGCTTGCGAGCATTGATTCGGGCATGCATGGCCTCACCGCCGACGATGGCTGCGCACTGCAACTCGCCGCGTGCGATGCGCAGGGCCGCCTCATGAATCAGGCGCACCGGTGTTTCGCCGCCCATGCTGGCATTGCTGACTGCCTGCGGCTGGATATCGAGACGGCCGCACAGCTCGCGTACAGGGTCGCGGTAACGCCAGCTGATCAAACCCACCAGGTCGAGTGACTCGATACGCCTCAACAGCTGGCCGCCCGCGTCTGCGTCGGCGGCTTTGAGCGCGAGGGCCATCAGTGCGAGCGGCTCAAGTGCCTGCGCGAGATCCTGAGGCCGATCGATGTGCTCGCCGATACCGACGATGACGGGAATACGCGAGGGATCATTCATGGTCATCTGCCCAGATTGCCACACCATCCAGCGCTTCCACCTGTGCGCCAATCGCCAGCAGTGGATTGACTTCCAGCGACACCAGGTCCGGCCCTAGCGCGAGAGCGGCATCGCCAATCGCGGCGACTACACGCGCGGCCACATCGCGATCGACGGCCGGTGCGCCGCGAAAGCCATCGAGCAGAGCTTTGCCGCGCAGCTCGTCGAACATTTCCCGCACATCCCCCGGGGTCACCGGCAGCAGGCGTAGGCTCGTGTCCTTGAGCGCCTCAACGAATATGCCGCCGAGTCCGATGGTAATCGCAGGGCCCCATTGCGGATCGCGCAAGGTGCCGACGAACAGCTCGACGCCACGATCGCGCATCGGTGACACGATCACACCGTCGATCCTGGCGTCCGGACGGCGACGGCGCACCTTTTCAAGCATGGTGTCGAACGCAGCAGCCACTGCTTCATCGCCGCACAGATTCAGTGCCACACCTCCAACTTCGGTTTTGTGCGGGATATCGGGTGACGCGATCTTCAGCACCACGGCGGTCTGCATCGCGCGCGCAGCGGCCACCGCGCCCGCGGCATCGACGACCACCTTTGCCGGGATCACCGGAACTCCGTGTGCAGCGAGGTGGTCCAGTACCTCGCGCTCGCTTCGGGGTCGAGCCGTGACCCTGTCGGGCGCGCACCGTGGGGAACGCGATGGGCGTCGGGCCCGTCGAAAAGCATGACCCAGTGCAGAGAGGCAGTGGCGGACACCGCCGCCAGAGTACGGTGCGCCGAGCTGGTCGGTCATCGAGCGGGCCTCGCCGCTGACGCCGGTGAAGGTGTGACTCATCATCAGACACGGCTTGCTGGTGCGCTGGAAACCAGCACCCACCTGGCTGATGAAGCGCTGCGCGAATCCGCGCTCATCCGCTTTTAGCGGGGCGTCGAAGACAAAGCCGACGGCGCCGACATGGTCGTCCGCACTGATCACATCGACCGCCCGCACGATCAGCTCGGGCTCCAGCATCGCAGCGCCCGTCAAATCCAGCGGATTCGTCGGTCTTGCCATCGGCGGTAGCACGTCCCGCAGTCGTGCGATCGTCGTCTCCGACAGCTTGGCTAGAGGAACGCCGTCGTCCTCGGCCTGATCGGTGGCGATCTCACAGATGCCGCCGGACATTGCGATCAGCGCGAGGCCCGAACCTGCTCCGGGCAGTCTGATCCGTCCGAGCACGTCAGCAGTCACAATGAGCTCTTCGAGCGAGTGCACGCGTGCCATCTTCAGCTCTCGACACAACGCATCGAACACTCGGTCGTTTCCAACCAAAGAGCCGGTATGCGCCTGTGCGGCTTTTGCGGTCGCTTCGCTGGTGCCGACTTTTAATACGACGATGGCCTTGCCTGCGTCGTTTGCGGCACGCACTGCATCGCGAAAGGCCTGCGGCTGCCGCACCGACTCGAGGAACAGCGCGATTGCGCGCGGCTCCGGCTGAGCGGCGAGATAGGCGATCGTGTCGGCAACCGTGACGTCAGCCTCGTTGCCAGTCGAAATCATGTGGGTCAATCCGACCCGCTGCTGGTAGGCGAACTGTTCGAGCTGGCTGGCAAGCGCGCCGCTCTGTGAGACGATGGCGACGTTGCCGCCGGGCATCGGGCGGCGCAGCGGCGTCGTCCAGATGGCGGTGCGGCTGCTGAAATTGGCAAAGCCGAGACAGTTCGGTCCGATGATTCGGATGCCGGCCTCGCGCCCGATCTCCGCGAGCCGGTGTTGACGTTCGGCGCCCTCCTCGCCGGTTTCGGCAAATCCAGCGGACAAGATCACAGCGCCGCCAACGCCAGCCGCGCGCAGGTCGGCAAAGACCTCCGGCATCGCCTGAACCGGCACCATTAGTAGCGCTGCGTCCACCGGCTGGCCGATCGCGGTGCAAGAGGTAAAAGCTGGACGGCCGAAGATCGTTCCCCCTTTGGGATTGACGAGGTGGACCGGACCGTCGAAATCGAAGCGTTTGAGGTTATCGACTGCGGCCACCGACCAGATCGAGCGCTCGGTGGCCCCCACCAGCGCAATCGAACGGGGATTGAACAGCCGGTCCAGCGAACTTCGCACCACCGTCGTCGTCGAGAGCTCAGTCACTGCGGGAGTCTCCGTTCTGATCTGTGAGCGGAACTTGACGTTCCCAAAATATCTAATACGATAAGATAAACGATGCAGCGCAACAAGTGGTGCAGGACAACCAACGGGGTGGTCATGCAGGCAGTCGATAAGGCCATGAAGGCCTCGAGCGGACAGTTCCAGGCGGCGAAACACCTGACCTCGCCAGCCATGTCCGTCATTGAGCCGGTGACGACGCAGGTCGAGACGTCGGTCTATCTGGATCCGGAGATGTTCGCGCGGGAGCGCGAACGGATCTTCGGCGTGTTGCCGGTGCCGGTGCTGCTCGCACAGCAACTGGCGGTGCCGGGGAGCTACACTGCCATTGAACTGGCCGGGCGTCCCGTGATCGTCGCGCGCGGCATGGACGGTGCGGTGCGTGCCTTTCTCAATGCGTGCCGTCATCGTGGCACCCGTCTGGTGGCCTGCGGTGAAGCGGCGACCGGCCTGAAGCTGACGTGCCCCTATCATGCCTGGACCTACAACCTCGAAGGCAAGCTGATCGGGGTACCGCGCGAGGAATGCTTCATCAATCTGCGAAAAGACTCGCTCGGCCTCAAGGCGCTCCCGAGTCGCGAGGTCGCAGGCCTAATCTGGGTCAGTCTCGATCCTTCAGCCAAGCTCGATGACGCGGCCATCGGCGAGGAGTTGATCGACGATTTCGATGCGATCGCTCTGGGCCAAATGCGGCTTTATCGAACGCAGGAGTATCTGGTCAAGGCCAACTGGAAACTGGTGACCGACGCGTTTCTCGAGGGTTATCACGTGACCCGCCTGCACGCGAAGACTCTTGCGCGGTTCTTCGTCGACGCACCGCAGATGATCGAACGCATCGGTCAACACCTGCGACAGTCGTCGGGGAGTCGCAAGGGGTTTTGCGCGGAGCACGTTAGCGAGAACTGGCCGGAGTTGCGCAAGTCGGTGGTCTACGCCTACATCGTCTTCCCCGGTGTCGTTGTCGTGACCAGCCCGGTTTATGTCAGCGTGATGTTCCTGACCCCGGAATCTTTGGATCGTACGCGGATTCAATACGTGATGTTGGTGGAGCCCGGCACTGCGGACGCAAAGATGGAGGACGTTTACGAGCGTTCGTTCCGCCTGATGGCAGATGCTTTCGGCAACGAAGACTTCAAGGCCGCCGAACTGTGCCAGGAGGGGTTGCGCGCTGGAGCGATCGATCGGGTGCTGCTCGGCGGCATGGAGCAGGGAGTACGTCGCTTCCATGACGTGGTCGAGGAGTACGTCGGCACGTGATCCGCACACTGAGGGTGTTAAGCAATGACACCTTGCCAGCGCGGCAATTCCGGTACATGCCCGAATTGGGCGAACGCGAATCAAGCCACCAGGGGCTCGATTCGCGCCAGGCAATCCCTGGCCGGCGTGAGAGCTTGAACGTATACGAGCTCGCCGCCGACATCCGACGGAGGACGGTGCATGACGGCTCCATCCGCAACTGTTCAAGGAGGAGGCGGTGGACAAGGCTGATTACATAATCGTCGGCGCAGGCGCAGCCGGCTGTGTTCTGGCCAATCGACTGAGTGAGGACCCTTCGGTCTCGGTTCTCCTGCTCGAAGCCGGCCCCCCGCATCGGCATCCGTTCATCACGATGCCCAAAGGTCTGGGCAAAATTCTGTTCAACTCCCGATACGTCTGGGCCAATCCCACCGAGCCCGAAGCTGCGACCAACGACCAACCCGAGCATTGGCTGCGCGGCAAGGTTCTGGGCGGGTCCACCTCCGTCAACGGGATGATGTACGTGCGCGGTCAGCCAGCCGATTTCGATGCGCTGGCGGCGCAGACCAGCGCGGACTGGTCATGGACGCGCATCGCAGAGGCCTATCGGGCGATCGAAAATCACGAACTGGGGCCCGCGCCAACACGCGGGGCGTCCGGCCCGCTGCGCGTCACGATGCCACCAGTCCGCGATCGTCTGTCCGAGGCGATGATCGAAGCTGGCGTGGCGATGGGCCTGCGTCGCAAACAGGATCCGAACGATCCCGACGACAGCGAAAGCATTGGTTACGCTGCGCGCACCATCGACAGTGGCCGACGGGTGAGCGCCGCCACCGCGTTCATCGATCCGATACGCGGGCGGCCGAATCTGCATATACGCACCGGTGTGACGGTGTCGCGTGTGCGTATCGCAAACGCACGGGCCACCGGCGTCGAAGTGCTCTGCGATGGTCGGTCAAGCTCCGTGCATGCCGAGCGTGAGGTGATTCTCTGCGGCGGCGCTTTGGCATCACCGGCATTGTTGCAGCGTTCGGGTATCGGGGATGCCCGGATGCTCGAAGCGCTGGGAATCGCGGTGGTCGCAGATCGTCCGCAGGTCGGGCGCAATCTGTCCGAGCATCGTGGCATTTTGATGCAGTGGAAGCTGCGCGCCAATCTGTCGCAGAACGCCGAGTTTTCGGGGTTGAATCTGCTGAAGAACACGGCGCAATACTACCTGAGCCGGAGCGGGCCCATGGCGGCCGCGACCTATGAGGTGGTGGCGTACCTCAAGAGTCGTGCGGAAGTCGAGCGGCCCGATCTGCAGTTTCTGTTGGCGCCGTACAGCTTTGATTTCAAGAGTCAGCGGCAGAAACTCGAACCATTCCCGGGGATGCACACGGTTGCCTATCCACTGCGTCCAACGTCGCGCGGTGAGGTCCAAGTCGTTTCGGCCGACCCTTCAGTCGGTTCGAGGATTCGCCCGAACTTCCGCAGCACCGCCGAGGATCGAAGGATGATGGTCGATTTGGTCAAGGTTGCTCGTCGCTTTGCGACGCAGCCTCCGCTCAAGGAGCTCATCGAGAGGGAGACCTATCCGGGGGAGGATCAGCAGACCGACGAGCAGATACTCGCTGCCTTCGACCGCTGGGGTACCTGCGGCTATCACGCCGTGGGTACGTGCCGCATGGGGAAGGACCCGGACAGCGTGGTCGATCCGATGCTTCGCGTGCGCGGCGTTTCACATCTGCGGGTGATTGACACCTCGGTCATGCCGCAGATTCCGGCCGGCAATACGCAGGCGCCCACGATGGCAATGGCCTGGATTGCAGCCGAGCTGATCCGGAGCGGCGCATGAAGCACATGGTTCTGCACCCTCCGGCCGGACTCGATGCACTGAGACTGCAACACTGTGCAATCCCAGAACCGGGACCCGGCCAGGTGCGCGTGCGTTGGCATGCATCGTCGCTGAACTTCCACGATTTTTGTGTGGTGACCGGCGTGCTCCCGGTCGCGTCCCCTCGGGTACCGTTGTCCGATGGCGCCGGTGTGGTAGATGCGGTCGGTCCCGGTGTCGACGACTGGAAGGTGGGCGATCGCGTTCTGAGCCTATTCTTCCCGAAGTGGCATGAAGGGCCGCCGCGTGTCTCGCACGTGCGGCAGATGACGGGCGACACCATCGACGGTTGCGCCGCTCAGTACTCGGTGGTCGATGCTGCCGCGCTCACCCCCATGCCTAGCGGATGGAGCTTTGCCGAAGCGGCGACGCTGCCGTGTGCCGCGCTGACCAGTTGGCGCGCACTGATGAGCGTCTGCCGGGTGAAGCCCGGTGATCGGGTGCTCGTCGAGGGAACCGGCGGCATGGCGCTCGCCGCGCTACAGATCGCCAAGATGGCCGGCGCCGAGGTATACGCCACCTCGTCGTCCGATGTGAAACTGGAACGGCTCCGCGCGATCGGGGCAGACCACGTCATTAACTACCGGGAAGATCCGGAATGGGGGGCGACCGTCGCACGGCTGTCGGGTGGCGGCGTCGAGCATGTACTGGATAGCGGCGGCCGAGCCACTCTCGCCCAATCGATCCGCGCCGCCGCCGTGGGCGGCAACGTCGTCGTCATCGGTGTGCTCGGTGGCGTGGATGTACAGCTCGATTTGCTGGCGCTAATCGGCGCACAGGTCCGTCTGCAGGCGATTGCCGTTGGGCATCGACGCGAGCAGATCGAGATGGTGCGCGCCTTCGAGCGTTCTGGTGTGCGGCCGGTGCTCGATCGCAGCTTCGCGCTCGAGGCACTCGCCCATGCATTCCGCTACCAGGCCAGCGGCCGACATGTCGGAAAGATCATCGTGGAGATCGAATGATCCGTTTCGACTTCACCGGCAAGACGGTTCTGGTGACCGGTGGCGCGCAGGGCATCGGACTTGCCATTGCGTCGGCCTTTGCCGATGCCGGAGCACGGGTGCACATCACCGGGACTCGGCGGAATGCCTCGGACTACGACGCCGATTTGCGGCGCTTCGACTATCACGCTCTGGATCTACGCCAGCCGACGTCGCGTGCAACGCTCGTCGAAGCATTTGGCGAGCTCGACGTGCTTGTCGGCAATGCTGCCCACGTGGGCAGCGAGGAGTACGGTATCGATGGTTTTTGCGAAACGATCGAGGCCAATCTCAACGGCGCGGCCGATCTGTGCTTTCGCTTCCACCCGTATTTGAAGCGACGCCATGGCTGTGTGGTCATGATCGGATCGGTCGCGAGCTTCATTTCCTTGCGTCGCACACCGGCCTACACCGCGAGCAAGGCGGGTCTGCTCGGGCTTGCGCGTGTGCTGGCCGATCAGTGGGCACATGACGGTGTGCGCGTCAACGTGGTTGCTCCCGGTTTCGTCGAGACGCGTATGACCCAATGGGCGCGCGAGAGTGAGGCGGCCTATCGAGCCCTGTTGAAAACGCTGCCGGCGAGACGCTTCGGCCGTCCGGAGGAAATCGCCCCGGCCGTGCTGTTCCTGGCGTCGCCGGAAGCGTCGTACATCACCGGACAGTCCCTCGCCATCGATGGCGGCCTGCTTCTACGCTGAATCCGGCATCCACTTCGGAGAAATGACGATGAGCACAACGCCCTATCTAATGACCATCAATGGCCGCGGCGTCGCAACGCCCGACAGCATCCGGGTCGTCAATCCCGCGAATGGTCAGGTCTTCGAGCGGGCTCCGCGCGCGATGACAGAGCATCTCGACGCCGCAGTCGATGCGGCGCGCGCCGCATTTCCGCGCTGGAGGGCGACTTCGCTGGAACAACGCCAGGCTTTGCTCGCAAGCTGCGCGGCAAAGATTGAGGAGCACGCCGACGAGCTGACAGCACTGTTCACGCGCGAGCACGGGCGGCCGCTGGCGCAGGCGCGCGAGGAGATCCTCGGTGCGGCCGGCTGGCTCAAGGCCAGCAGGTATCTGAAGGTTCCTGTGGATGTGACCGAGGACAGCAAGACGCGCAGGGTCGAGGTCCATCACGAGCCGCTCGGCGTCGTCTGCGCTATCGTGCCATGGAACTTTCCGGTGTTGCTTGCGGCATGGAAAATCATGCCGGCACTGCTCGCGGGCAACACGATGGTGCTCAAGCCGTCTCCGTTCACGCCGCTGTGCACGTTGCGCATCGGCGCTTTGCTCGGCGAGGTGCTGCCACCCGGTGTGCTAAACGTGATCTGCGGTGGTGACGAGCTGGGGCCCATGATGACGGCCCATCCGGGATTCGCGAAGATCACCTTCACGGGCTCGACGAAGACCGGCAAGCGTGTGATGGAGGCGGCTGCGCGTGACCTCAAGCGTGTGACCCTTGAACTGGGAGGCAACGACGCCTGCATCGTGATGCCGGATGTCAACCTCGACGAGGTTGCCGAAAGCCTGTTCTTCGGCGCGTTCTACAACACCGCCCAGGTCTGTGTCGCAACCAAGCGCCTTTACATCCATGAGTCGATCTACGACGCGCTGCGCGATCGTCTGCACGCGATCGCCAGGAAGACGAAGGTGGGAGATGGCACCGAGGCCGACACTGTTTTCGGGCCCGTGCAGAATCGCCTGCAGTATCGACGCGTGATGGATCTGTTGGGCGATGCGCGCGCCAACGGGCTCAAGCTACTCGAAGGTGCTCCAGTACCGCAGGGGGACGGTTACTTCATTCCGCTGACGCTGGTCGACAATCCACCAGATGACTCGCGCGTGGTCGTCGAAGAAGCGTTTGGTCCGGTGTTGCCACTATTGAAGTTTCGTGACGTCGACGAGGTCGTCGAGCGCGCCAATCGTACGGAGTATGGTCTTGCGGGCGCTGTGTGGTCGGCCGACGTCGAGCAGGCCAAGGCCATCGCCCATCGTTTGGATACGGGCACCGTCTGGATCAATCAGAACCTTCAGTCGACCCCATTCACGCCGTTGGCGGGTCACAAACAGTCCGGATTCGGCGTCGAAAACGGCGTGGCCGGACTCCTTGAGTTTACCGTGCCCAAGGCAATCTTTATCCCCAAGCGAGCGGACTGAGGCCGGCGATGCAACTCAGACGCGAGCCGGCTTCTTGCGGCTCGGTGGCCTGCGTGTGGCGCGTCTCGGGCTGTCTGCGGTGCGCTGGTGTGTCGCCTTCCCTACCTTGGCCTCGGACATCCGGGGCGCCGGTGCGTGGGTCTGCCTGGTGATCCCAAAGCCATCGAGAAATCGACTCAGCGTTTCGACGAACGCAGATTCTTGATCGAGGCGGTTCGAGCGGACGGCTTCAGCAAGATGGGGCAGCTTCTCTCGGTCGAAGCTTGGCATCGGTTCGATGCCCTGCGCCCGGCATGCCGCCTCGAACAGCGCCGAGCCGAAGGTCAGTCGTTCGAGACCTTCGATCAGGATCATGCGCTGCTCGACTGGAAGTGGACAGGTCGAGATCCAGTGATTGTAGGCGCCCAGTAGCAAATGTCGTGGAAAGAATTGCAGCAACAGTGGCGCGGCATTGGGATGCTGGAGGATCGAGCGGCGAGTCGCCAGATTAAGCTCGATGATCGCATCGCGCCACTCGTGGGTTTCGGGCTTCGGCAGCTTGACGTCAAGCAGGAGTAGGCGGGCGACCTCGGATAGGATCTCGGCCTTCGACTTGAAGTGATAGTACAGAGAAGGCGCTTTGACGCCCATCCGCTGCGCAACCAGTTCGAGACTCAGTGCGTCCAGGCCATGGACGTCAATGACGCCGAGTGCGGCGCGGGCGGCGCGCTCGCGCGAGATCAGCTGCTTTCCGGGTCTACCCAAAGCGAACTCCAGTAGAGGAACGACGGTACCGAGAGCCGCCGCAGGATAGCAGCGGGAGCATGTGACTGGGGACTACTTGTGCGGTCTCAGTCATAAAACTATTATCGTTCGATAAATGCCGCCCCCGTCCGGGGCCTCACGAGCATCGGAGGGGGCAGGAGGCGTGCGATGACGATGGTAGAGCGCGAGATCACCGGAGCCGACGGTCCCTACTGGAAGGGCCTCGCGCAGGGACAGCTGCAACTTCCGCGCTGTCGCCGATGCAGGGCTTGGCATTGGCCAGCGGTCTTCCGCTGCGGCCATTGCGGCGCTTGGGATATCGATTGGGCGCCTGTCCGCGCGGAGGGGGAAATCTACAGTTGGACGCGCACGCATCACGGTTTCGCCGGCACGGAAGGGATCGGTGTGCCGTACGTTTCGGTCGTCGTGAGCTTGCCGCACGCCGGTGGTCGACGGCTGCTTGGCCTGCTCGCCGGCAGCGACAGCGGCTTGCGCGTTGGCGCATGGGTGCGAGGACGGATTGCGACGACGCGCGTCGGGGCCGTCGATGTCCCGGCATTGCATTGGTCCATGGTAGACGGGGCGGCGGGATGAGCGCGGGCGTCTGCTTGGCCGGTCGAACGGCGATCGCTGGCATCGGGCTGCGGCAGTACAAGCGCGGCGAGTCGCCCTACCCAGAGCGCGGCGTGCTGGTGCGGGCCATCGTCGATGCCTGCGAGGATGCAGGCTTCGATCCCGCGGATATCGATGGTTTCGTTTCGTACGGAGATGACCGCAACGAACCGGTACGCCTTATGTCGGACCTCGGCACTCGCGAGCTCTGCCTGTCGACGCAGGTCTGGGGCGGCGGGGGCGGTGGCATTGCCGGTGCCTTCGGTCTGGCCGCTTCGGCGATCCTGACCGGGCAGGCGAGCGCGGTCGTGATCTTTCGTGCACTCGTGCAGGGCAATAGCGGTCGCCTCTCGGGTGCGGTGATGGCCCATCACCTCAATGATCACCTTCGCGCTGCCGGTCTGGTCTCTCCGGCGCAGCCCTGCGCGCTGCGTGCGCAAAGGATGTTCGAATATCACAAGGTCCCTCTGCGTGTGTGCGAGGAGCTGGTCCGGGCGTCGTACTACCACGGCGCGCGGAATCCGAATGCCGTCAGTTTCGGAAAGGAGCTCGACCTTGAGCAATACCGCAGCGCGCGGTGGATCGCCGAGCCCTTTCGCTTGTTCGACTGTTCTCGCGAGAACGACGGCGCCGGGGCCTTACTGATGGTTTCCTCCGAGCGGGCGCGCGACCTGCGTAAGGCGCCGGTCTATCTGCTCGGCGTCGCGAGCGGATCAGCGCGGGGCTGGGGCGATCTGCTCGAGAACGACGAGGACTATGCCTCGGCCGGCTTTCGGCCCATTGCCCGACGCCTGTGGCAACAGACCGGTCTTCAACCTTTGGATATCGACGTCGTACAGCTATACGAGAACTTCAGCGCGCAGGGTGTGGCCTCGCTCATCGACCATGGCTTCTGCACCTACGAAAACGTTACGGAGGTCGTGCGCTTCGAAAACCTGATCGCGCCATCTGGCGGGCTCCCGATCAACACGGCTGGGGGGAATCTCGCGGAGGGCTTTATTCACGGTATCGGCATGGCCATCGAGGCCGTGCGTCAGTTGCGGGGCGAATCGAGCAACCCGGTTCCCGGCGCACGGTATTGCCTACTCGCCGGCGGGCCCGGTGCACCGACGGTCAGCTCTGCCGTATTCAGCAATGAGCGCGTCTGAGCGAGGCGGACATGCCGCAAGCACTCGCGGCGGACGTCAGTATCGACACTACGATTGAGCAAGAGGAGTCGGAACTATGGCACAGACCCTGAGCAGTGCGCTTAGTTGGTGGGCGAAGGAAACCCCTGACAGCCGTGCGTTGGTAATCGGCGACGATTTCGTCAGCTATTCTGAACTGGATGCCTGGGCGAGCCAGGTTGCGGTTTCGCTGATCGAACGGGGTGTGCGGCATGGCGATCGCGTCGGCACGATTGGCGGCACCACGTTGGCGCATTGCGCGTTGATGCTGGGTACGATCCGCGCCGGAGCCATCGTCTCCCCCTTGAGCACCCGCTTGACGCCGCGCGAGGTCATCGAGTTCTACGAGCGTACGTGCCCCAAGTGCGTCTTCGTCGACCCCGACCAGGCCGAACGCCATGCCCAGATCGAAGAGGTGGCCGGCCCGCGCATCGCAATGGAAACAATCCTGGCATTGCGCGGCCGCCGGGCGGTGGAGCAGACCTGGGACTGCGCGCCGGATGATGCAGTGGGCATCATCGCGACCTCGGGTTCCACGGCAAGGCCCAAGGGCGTCGTCCTAACCCATCGCTCGATGCTCAGCTACGCAATGGAGTTTGCGATCGAAGAGCCATTTTCGGGTCCGGGCTCGCGTGCGCTCGCATTGTCGCCACTCAGCACATCGGCCGGCTTCGTGCAGCTCATGGAATTCATTGCGCTGGGTGCGACGCTCCGTTTCGAGTCGGTGTTCGATCCGCAGCGGGCGCTCAAGCTGCTGGTCTCGGAGCGCATCAACATGTTCCAAGGCGTACCGCTCTTCTTCGAGCGTATCGCCGCGTGCCCGGACTTCGAGCACGCCGATCTCTCTGCACTGACCTACACCAGCGTCGGCGGTGCGCCGGTGCCGCGCAAGCTGCTGGACGTTTGGATGAAAAAGGGTTGTCTGCTGCGTCAGATCTATGGACAAACCGAGGCAGGCGGTGCCATCAGCATCATGACCAAGGCCGACGCGGCCAAATATCCGGAAAAGGCCGGGCGGGGCGGCATGTTCACCGAGATCCGCATCATCGATGACAACGGGAAGTTCCTCGGCCCAAACCAGCCGGGGCAGATTGTCATCCGTGGTCCGTCGGTGATGCAGGGCTACTGGGGCGATCCGGAGAATACGGCCAAGACCCTGGTGGACGGCTGGCTGCGTACCGGCGATCTCGGCAGTATCGACGAGCATGGGTACTTGACCTTTATCGACCGGCTCAAAGACATCATCATCAGCGGCGGCCTGAACATTTCGGCGGCAGAGGTCGAGCGTGTCGTCGCCGAGTTCCCGGGGGTGCACGAGGTCGCGGTGATCGGTGCGAAGGACGAAAAGTTCGGTGAAACGCCGCTGGCCGTTGTCCACGCCGAGTTGTCGCTCGACATTCCAGCACTGATCGATCATTGCAATCGATATCTCGCCGACTACAAGGTGCCGCGATACGTCGAGATCGAAGCCGAACCGCTGCCCCGACTGGCAACAGGAAAGCTCGCCAAGCCCGCGATTCGCGAGAAGTACTTGCCGAAACTCGCATCCCTTAAGCGCGTTCGCTGACACCGATACGTGATGTCCACGCTGTGAGCCTGCCAAGCGAACGGACATGAATCCACAGTCGGTGATCGAACCGAACCGCCAGCGCATCCTGGCCGCAGTCGCCCGGGGTGAGGCAGCGCCGTTCGCCATCGAATCCCTGGAACTCGACGCGCCTCGACGCGACGAGGTCCTCGTCCGGATCGTCGGCGTGGGTTTGTGTCATACGGATTTGGTCGGCGCCGCAGGAGAACTGCCTATTGCGCTGCCGGCCGTCTTCGGCCACGAAGGGGCAGGTATTGTTGAGGCTGTCGGCGCCGGTGTTCCCGATTTCTCGCGCGGCGACGCGGTCGTCATCAGCTTTCGATCCTGTGGTCGCTGCCGGCGCTGCGGCACCCACGAGCCTGCCTACTGCCTCGAAGGCGCTGGGCTTAACTACGCCGGTCGGCGCCCGGATGGCAGCGCAACGCACTTTGACGCGGACGGCCCGATCGCCGCAAGTTTCTTCGGTCAGTCCTCCTTCGCGACCCACAGCCTGGCCTACGCCGACAACCTCGTACGCCTGCCGCCAGAGATGCCGGTGGAGATCGCAGGGCCTCTGGGCTGCAGCGTGCAGACCGGCGTCGGCGCGGTGCTGCGATCGCTGGATTGCCGGCCCGGCAGCGCGTTGCTGGTGCTCGGTGGCGGCGCGGTCGGGCTGTCCTCAGTGATCGGTGCAGCCCATCGAGGCTGCAGTCGGATCTGCGTGGTGGAGCCGCACGCCGCACGACGGGAACTCGCACTTGAACTCGGCGCGACCGAAGTCGCCGACCCGTCAAGCGATCCATCGCTCAAGTCACTTCGCAAAGGTGGCGGATTCGACTACGCCATTGATACGACGGGGCGCCCGGATGTGCTCAACGCGGCAGCGCGGCTGCTCGACAGTCGCGGCAGCTTCGGATTTCTCGCGATCCCGAGTCCCGAACATAGCGCGGCACCGCTGCCGGCGAATCTGAGCCAGCTGATGTACCGCGGCCTGAACTTCCGCGGCATTCTCGAGGGCGACAGCGAGCCACAGCAATTCATCCCGGAGTTGTGTCGGCTGTACGCCGAGGGGCGCTTGCCGTTCGACCGCATGATCCGGCGGTACTCCCTGGCGCAGATCAATGAGGCCATCGCTGATCAGGCCCAGGGGCGGTGCGTCAAGGCGGTTCTGAACCCGTAAGCCTGAGTACGGAAACCTGCGGAAGATATCCATGGAACGCGATGACGTCCTGGTCGAGCGGTGCCGAGAGGGGCAGGTCGCGGTGCTGCGCCTGAATCGACCGCACGCGCTCAACGCGCTGCGCCACGATACAGTGCGGCGACTGTATCGGTTGATCGATGAACTGGCCGCGGATGACGCCGTGCGCGTGGTCATCCTGACCGGCGCGGGGCGCGGCTTCTGCGCCGGCTGGGATCTCAAGAGTCCGCTGACCGATGCGCAGGGCAGGGCACTTGAACGGGCCGCAGGCGTGAGCGACTACATGCGCGGGCAAGAACTGTTCGCTGGCATGGTCAAGCGTCTTCGCAACCTCGACAAGGTGGTCATCGCCGCCATCAACGGTGTCGTCGTGGGGGCCGGCTTTGCGTTGACACTCGCCGCCGACATTCGTCTTGCCTCCTCTTCCGCCAAGTTCCACATTGGTGCCGTGCGCATTGGCCTGACCGCCGGCGAATGTGGCATCAGCTACCACCTGCCTCGGCTGATCGGGGCGTCGCGCGCCTTCGAGCTGATGCTGACCGGACGACCGTTTGACGCGGCGGCGGCCGAGCAGATGGGGCTGGTGTCCGCGGTCGTCGACGACCCGGAGCTGCTCGAACGGAGCTTGAGCCTCGCCGATGAGGTGCTCGCCAACAGCCCTTATGCGACGCGCCATACAAAGCAATTGATGTGGGCCAACCTCGCTGCGCCGAGCCTCGACGCTGCTCTGGAACTGGAGAACCGCGCGCAGGTGATCGCGTTGATGACCGAGGACTTTGCCGAAGCATCGGCTGCGTTCGCGGCCAAGCGCGCGCCGCACTATGTCGGGCGATAGGAAGGGTAATTCCCAAGCAAACCGGACCAAATCTGAGAGGATTTGGTCATGAAGCGATGTCCCGGATGTGCAGGTTGTCGGCACTATCGCCTGGGGGATGGACGTCTGAAGTGCCGCGCCTGCGGGCTGCGTTTCAC
>NZ_JBEPIJ010000029.1:0-20454 GCF_040327995.1 Sinimarinibacterium thermocellulolyticum
TGGATGCTCGAATACAACGAAGACCGACCCCATGACTCGCTCGGCGACATGACGCCAGTCGAGTATTCTCAAGCCGCCAGGAACTCTACTTTTGAACTGTCGCCTTGACGGGGAAGCTTACGGGTGTAGAAGCCCGCGGCGTTAAGCTGCAGATTGCCGCCGAACAGATCACCCTTGAACCCCAGCTCGTAGGTATCGACGCGCTCTTCCTTCACCGGCACCATCGTGCCGAATACGTTACCGACCAGGTTGACGGTGTTGTAGGTGGGATTCTTGTAACCCCTTGCCCATGAAGCGTAGAGCTGCGAGCTATCCGAGAAGGGGCGCCACTGCAGCGCAACGCGTCCCGACAGCAGGCTCGGCTTGAGGGTCGGCGTGTCCCCGGTTGGCCACCTTAACTTCCTCCACTCGTGGCCACTTCAAATTCCTCCACGGTTAGCCGGCCCCTGCCGTCGAGCGTGCCGCCCGCTCGGAGGCTTCCTTCAGCCGCCAGCTCTTGCCCTCGAATCTGAGCAGATGGCCGTGGTGCATCAGGCGGTCTAAGAGAGGAGTGACGATGACCGCATCGCCCAGCAGTTCCGCCCAGTCATCGATCGGGCGGTTCGACGTGATGATCGTGCTGGCCCTCTCGTAACGGCTCATCAAGACGTCGGCCAGTTCGTCGGCCGAACCTGAGGGAAGACGCCGCAGGAAGAGGTCGTCGATGATGAGCAACGACGCGCCGGCGATCTGTGCCCGGTAGCGTGCGAGGTGCCCAAGCTGGCGCGCCTCATGGATCTCCTCAAGCAGCACATGCGCCTCGCGGTACATCACTTTGTACCCGCGGTCGACCGCCAGGAGAGCCAGTGACTTCGCGACATGGCTCTTGCCCGTACCGGGCTGTCCGAGCAGCAGCACATCCTCCCTGGAGTCGATGAACTTCAGCGCGCCGAGCTCAAGGATGTCGCGCTTGGGGAGTCGCGGGTTGAAGCTCCAGTCGAGCATCTGCAGAGTGGCTTTTTGAGGCAGCCCTGACGTAGCGAATCGCCGGTCAAGAAGGCGAGACCGTCGACGGTCCAGTTCGTCCTGAACCAGCGCAGACAATGCCTCTATAAAGCTCATTTCGTGGCTCGCCACCTGCAGCGCGCGTGCCTGAAGGGTTGCCACCATTCCTGACAGCCTGAGACTGCGCAGGGCCTTTTCCAGTTCGGGGACGGACATGGACATTCGTGTTACTCCTTGTTGCTCTTCGAGTGCGTATCGAAGAAGGTTTGGTATTCGCTGACGGGCCGAATCCCATCTCCGGCCTGCAGCAACGCGGGCTCCTGCGGCGCCTGTGCATGCCGCGCTTCGAGGGCGCCCTTGATGACTCGGAACGAGAAAGTGCCGTTCTTCAGCGCCTCTGCCGCGACGGCTTCGATATCGGCGCTGCGGAAATGGCGCGGCAGACTGGCCAGTGCGTAGAGCAGCTTGTGCCCCGGACGGCCGAGTGTGGTGAAGGCTGTGTAGCCCAAGGCGCGTGTGGACGGTCCGACCTTCGCGAGCTTCGCCAGCAGGCGGGTTGTCTCGCGGCTCGGATTGAAGATGCGGTCTTCTGGATCCATGACGATCGAGCCTTTGCGCTTCGACTTGGAGTGGCGGCGAAGGATCTCTCCCGTCATCGACTGAATCTCGACTGTGGTTTCGTAGATCCGCACCTTGACTTCGGAGTGCAGTCGCGCCGGAACTGCGGCATAGAACGAGCCATCCACCTGAACGAGTCCAGAGTCGTCGACGGTCCGCACCTCGTCGCGGAAGTAGCGATACGGCTCGACCGGCAACGCCTGGAGAAACGGTTTCTCCTCGAGAAACATTTCCATCACCTGGCGCTTCTTGCGACCGTGGATGCGCCTGGCCGCCCAGCGTTCTTCCCAGTCGGCCAGGTGCTCGTTCTGCTTCTCTATGGACTCGAACGTGCGCCCTTTAAGTCCCGTGTCCTGCGTGTGCTGCACGGCGTTTTCGACTGTGCCCTTTCGATCGGGGTCGCGAACGCGGCAGGGATCGGCGACGGCCCCGTAGTGCTTCAGCATCGCTGCGTAGAGCGGGTTCAGAACCGGGTCGTAGATGTCGGGCGTGATGACACCTTCCTTGAGGTTGTCGAGGACGACATACTTGGGGGCGCCGCCGAACGAGCGAAAGGCTTCTTCGTGAAGCCGGCACCAGACCTCCTGAGACGTTTTCCACACGGTCTTGCGGAAGCTTTTCGCCGAATACTTCAGCGTCATCACGAAGAGGTAAGGACGGCCTTGCTTGCCGTTGGGCTTCGTGGTCGGAGCCCCTTGCCCGTAGTCGACCTGGGCTTCTTCGCCCGGATCGAACTCGAGGACATCGAACCGCTGCGGATCGGTGGTTCGCAGTCGCCCCACGAATCGCTTGACCGAGTTGTAGGCGCCAGCGAAACCGAAGAGATCCACCAGGTCCTGGTAGATAGACGTTGCGTTGACGCCGAGCTTGACCTTCGCTTCGATGAACGCGCGATGAGGCTCGCAAAGAGACGGCGTCGCCGGTGGCCGGGGCGGAGGATTTTGACGGCTGTCAGCCGACCCTTCGTCGGCGGGGCCCGCGTCGCCGCCCGCTACGACTCCGGCGGCCGGGGTGGAGGACTTTGCGTCTACATCGGTGGCCAGGGTGGAGGAAGTTGAGCCCCCCACGCTTGTTCCTTCCTGCGCGACCATCTGCGCATACTTTCGAATCGTCTTCCGATCTACCCCGGTGCGACGATGGATCTCCCGCTGCGTTTCGCCGCGCGCGAGAAGCGTTTCGATGGTGATTCTCAGATTCTTCTTCAAGACATTCACTCCGCAGCTCCCAGTACGTCGGGACGCACAAACCCGCGCCAGCCCAACGGCGGGCTGGCGTGTTGACTTCGGGAACGGGCACTACGAAAATGTCTTGGTCGGGCGTCACTCGACGTTGCATTCGCGGTTCACTTCTCGGCCCACGTCCTCAGAAACGTGGGCCGAGTCGTTTGTGCAGGTCCCCTTACTTCCTCTTCCCTCCTGTCGGTATCGCCTGATGTGGAACGGCGTATTCGGCAGGCTGCATCACTGCGGCAAGCCACTGGGCCACGCATTCAGTTTTTGCGAACCGGCCCCGCCGATGTGGAAGCCGGAACGTTGCCACGGGCAGCCGCCCGCGGCGCGCGGCTTGGCGAAAGGCTGCGCCGCTCTGAAAACCCAGCGCACGCCACAACGCTTTGCCCGTCATCAGCGGGCCGTGCGCTTGCTGGAGTTCGAGCAGGCAGGCATCGTCAGATGCTGCCGTGGCGGACGTGGTCCTCATGTCACGCATTTTTCGTTGTGTGACACTTGGTTCCAACCGTCGAGTTATTCCGAATTTCCCGACTTCCGATGACCAAGTCAGCTCAAAAGGGTCGCGGCCGCCCCAAGCTCGACGCGGCCGATGCGCTGCGTGCACGGGCGTGCTGGCGCTGGGTACATGCTGCGACCGGCCTGAGTCTCACCGACTGGGAGTGCCGGCTGTATCCTGAAAGCGTGGTGACGGATGCGAAGATCGAGCGCCCACGAATCTGGGATCGTTACGACGCCGGCACGATGTGCCCGAAGGACGACGGGACTGAGACATGCACCGTAGGACGCGTCGACAGCATCCTGCCAGGCTTTCGTGCGTTCCACGGTCATCCGTTCTGGCGCACGATCGGATCCAAGGCGTTGTCACAGGACGACGCCGTCGCGTTGATGAGAGAACTGGTCGGATTGCGCGAGTGGCTCTTCCAGACGACGCCGATCGTGCGGTTTGGTGTCTCGCTTGGCCCCTATGATCCGCCGTTGCGCCGAGCATTCGACGATGGTGTGTTTCACGCGTTGACCAGCAATCCGACGCTCGATAGCGCGGCTGCATTCCTGGCCATGGTGCATGAGGCCGACGGGCTGGGCAGTCAGGACTTCCGCGATCGGGCGATGGGCGGTTATCGGACTCACGTGCCGATGCTCCGAAAGCACCCCGCCTTCTCGGGGATCGTCGATGCGCTGACTGACCTGATCGATAAGAGAATCGGCGACTACGTGATCATCCACGGCAACCAGAAGTTCCGCATCCACATCTTCACGAAGAACCTCACGGAAGAGGAACTGCTTCGCGGCTATACAGGCGCCCCGGCAACCTAGGCGCGCCACGCGCGCAGGACGGCGGCCTCTGCATTCATCTGCCGCGCCGGGGTCGGTCATGGACGGCGAGTGCCGCCGCGTTGCGTGAAGTCGGCGCCGGCGAACCGGCCAGCTCATGGAGAATCCCGCAATCCTTCGTGGCGCGCGGGTTGGCGCATTGGTTGCGGATTGTCCTGAGCTCCGACTGCAACGCGCGGAGAGCCCGGATACGCGCAGTCACGTGCCCGATGTGCTCGTCCAGCAGCGCGTTGACCTCCGCGCATTCGAGCTCCGGCGCTTCGCGCAGTTTGAGCAGCCGGCGGATTTCGTCATGCGTCATGTCCAAGGCCCGACAATGCAGCACGAACTGCAGATGCTGGCGCTGCGCTTGGTCGTACAGGCGGTAGTTACCTTCACTGCGTGCTGGCGGTGGCAACAAGCTCTCGCGTTCGTAGTAACGAATGGTTTCGACCGACACGGCCAGAGCCTGTGCGAGGTCGCCGATGCGGTAGGTCCTGGGCATGGGGCTCTCGGTGCTTGACCCTGAAGTTACTACAGGGTGTGCAATGGCGTCACTGATGAATCAACTCGCCCCACGCGCGAACTGCGTCGGGCGCGGTCCGCGCCGGAGAATCGCATGCTTGCACCTGAATACACCTACACCGCGCTGCTGATCGTGCAGGCTCTGCATCTTCTGCACCACCGCGTAATGAAGCGCCACATCAGCTTCGCCGAGGTGATGTCCGCGACCGTCCTCTGCGTGCCGCCCTGGGCGCCGATTCCAGCCTGGTTGCTGTCCGCAACCCACCTGACTCTGATCGCCGTACAAGTCGTCGGCAGCCTGTTCATTCGGCGTCTTTCGCCGGAATGGCGCGGATCTCCGCAACGAAAGCTCCGCCTGGGCTGACTGGAACTTCCGGCATGCCTGCTAGACTAATCCCCATGCTCCGCGATTCCGCGATCGGTCCTTGGCTGCTGGCGCTGTTCTGCGCCGTGCTGCTGAGTTCGCGCGCGGGTGGTGCCCATCTGCACCTGTGCTTCGACGGCAGCGAGCCGGCGGTGAGCTTCCACGCCTTCGAAGTCGATCTGCATCAGGACGAGCCGCAGGCGGCGGCGCCGCACCAGGACACCGATGTCGGCGTGCTCGGGGAAGTCCTCGCCAAGCTGTTGACGCTCGATCTCGATCTGCCGCCGGTACTGCTGGCCACGCTGATCGGATTGGTCCTGCTGCGGGCGCCGCGTGAGCGGCCGCAGTTCACCGAACCCCGCTCAGCGACCGCTGCGGCCCTCTACCTGCGTCCGCCGCTGCGCGGACCGCCTCCGTTCTCCTCCCTCTGACGCACTGAGGTTTCCTGCCGCTTGACGCCCGCTCGGGCCAGCGGCTCGCCTGCCACGCCGCCCGTTCCGCGGCGGCGATGGCGATGGGAGGACACGATGGAAGTTTTCACCGCACGCACAGGTCGCGCGTGTTTCATGGCCGCGGCGCTGCTCACGTCCGCTGCGGCCGGTGCGGCTGCCCCCGACGGGCTGACGCTGCGCGAAGCGATCGCCGCGGCGCTCGCCGACAATCCCGAACTGAGCGCATTCGCCTTTGAGCTGCGCGCCGCGCAGGCGCGCGAGCAGCAGGCCGGCCTGCGCCCGGCGCCGGAGCTGTCGATCGAAGCCGAGAACTTCGCCGGCTCCGGCGAAACGCGCGCCTTCGACGCCGCCGAAACCACGCTGGCGCTGTCGCAGGTGCTGGAACTGGGCGGCAAGCGCGGCGCGCGGCTGGACGCAGCCCGCGCCGGCAGCGGCGCCGTCGAAACCGAACGCCAGGCCGCGCAGCTCGACGTGCTGGCCGAAGTCACGCGCCGTTTCATTGCCGTGGCGCGCGCGCAGGAGCGCCTGGCGCTGGCGCGCTCGGCCACGGCGCTGGGTGAACGCACGGTCGAAGCCTCGCAGCGCCGCGTCGACGCCGCCAAGTCGCCGCACGCAGAGCTGGACCGCGCGCACATCGCGCTCGATCGCTACCGGCTGGACGAACAGGCGGCTACGGCCGACCTCGACACCGCGCGCAAACAGCTCGCCGCCATGTGGGGTTCTTCGCAGCCGGTCGTCGACGGACGTGCATTCGGCGCAGTCCGCGCCGAGCTGTTCGCGCTGCCGGCAGCGGACGACTTCGACGCGCTGGTCGGACGGCTGGCCGCCAATCCCGACTTTCTGCGCTTTGCCTCGGACGCGCGGCTGCGCGACGCCGAGCTGCGCCTGGCGACGACCTTGCGCCGGCCGGACCTGACGCTGGCGGCCGGCCTGCGCCGTTTCGAAAGCTCGGATGACCAGGCGTTTGTCGCTTCGTTGTCGCTGCCGCTGTTCAGCGGCCGACGTGCCGACGGCACGATCGCCGAGGCGCAGGCGAATCGCGGACGTGTGGATGCCCAGCGGCGCGCCGCCGAGGTGCGCGCCCAGGCCACGCTCTACGAGCTGCACCGCCAGCTCACGCGCGCCATCGCCGAGGCCGGCACGCTGGCCGATGACATCCGTCCACGCGCCGCCGAGGCGTTGCAGGAGACCGAGTACGCCTACACGCGTGGGCGCTACAGCTATCTGGAGCTGGTCGACGCCCAGCGCGAATACCTGGCCGTGCAAGCGGCATTGATCGAGGCCGCCGCGTCCGCGCACCTGTTGCGCGCGGAGATCGAGCGCCTGACCCGCAGCCCGCTGTCGGCGCCCGCGCCGTGAGCAGCAAACGAACGATTGAGGAACTCCGAATGAACAGCAGACTCATGATCCTGGCGCTCGCGCTCGCGCTCATGCTCGGCGCCTGCGGCGGCGGCGAATCGCCGGCGACCGCCGAGGCGAGCATGGCCAAACCCGATGCCGAACACGCCGAAGGTGAACACGAGGAAGGCAACGGGCCGATCCGGCTCAGCGCCGAGCAGATCTCCGCCGCCGGCCTGGAACTGGCCGACGCCGGTCCGGCGCAGATTCATCAGACGCTGCCACTCTACGGCGTCATCGTGCCCAACGCCGAGCGCACGCGCGAGGTCGCGGCGCGCTATGCCGGCGCGGTGCGCAGCGTCGCCAAGCGCGTCGGCGATGAGGTCCGCCAGGGCGAGACGCTGGCGACGGTCGAGGCCGACGAGAGTCTGCAGACCTACGCCGTCACCGCGCCGCTGTCCGGCGTCGTCACCGCGCGCAACACCAACCCCGGCGAGCAGACCGGCGACAAGCCGCTGTTCACGGTCGCCGATCTGTCGACGGTCTGGGTCGAGCTGTCGCTGTTCCCGCGCGACGCCGGCAAGGTCCGCATCGGCCAGCGCGTGCGCTTCGCCAATCCGGACACCGGCGAAAGCGCCGAAGGCAAAGTGATCTACATCGTCCCCTTCGGCCGCGCCGAGAGCCAGACGCTGACCGCGCGCGTGCTGCTCGACAACCCGGACCGGCGCTGGGCGCCGGGGCTGTACGTAAGCGCGGCGGTGCTGCTCGACGAATCCAGCGTGCCGCTGGCGATCCGCGGCGAGGCGCTGCAGACGCTGGACGGGCGCAGCGTCGTCTTCGTGCAGACCGAGGAGGGCTTCGTACCGCGTGCCGTCGGTCTGGGCCGCAACGACGGCGAGCACGCCGAAGTCCTGTCGGGGCTGGAGCCGGGGGCGCGCTACGTCGCCCGGAACAGCTTCATCCTCAAGGCAGAGCTCGGCAAGGGCGAAGCCGAGCACGAAGACTGAAGCGGAGACGACCATGATCGACGCATTGCTGCGTTTTTCCATCGCCCGCCGCTGGGTTGTGCTGTTCCTGGTGCTCGCGGTCGGCGGGCTCGGCGCCTGGAACTATCTGCGCCTGCCGATCGACGCCGTGCCGGACATCACCAACGTCCAGGTGCAGATCAACACCTCGGCGCCGGGCTATTCGCCGCTGGAGGTCGAACAGCGCATCACCTACCTGGTCGAGGTCGCCGTCGCCGGCTTGCCGAACCTGGAGTACACGCGCTCGCTGTCGCGCTACGGGCTGTCGCAGGTGACGGTGATCTTCAAGGACGGCACCGACATCTACTGGGCGCGCAACCTGATCAACGAGCGCCTGCAGCAGGCCAAGAGCCAGCTGCCGTCGGGCATCGAGCCGCAGATGGGGCCGATCGCCACCGGCCTGGGCGAGATCTACCTGTACACCGTGCACGCCGACAAGGACGCGCGCCAGGCCGACGGACGTCCCTGGGATGCCACTGCGCTGCGCACGCTGCAGGACTGGGTGATCCGCCCGCAGCTGCGCTTGGTGCCCGGCGTGACCGAAGTCAACACGATCGGCGGCTACGAGAAGCAGTTCCACGTCACGCCCGACCCGGCGCGCCTGCTCGCCTACGGCCTGTCCTTCGACGACATCGTCGCGGCGCTGGACAAGAACAACGCCAATGTCGGCGCCGGCTACATCGAGCGCAACGGCGAGCAGTACCTGATCCGGTCGCCGGGCCAGGTGTCGGACATCGCGGCGATCGAGCGGATCATCGTCGCGCATCGCGGCGGTGTGCCGATCACGGTGCAGGACGTGGCCGAAGTCGCGTTCGGCAAGCAGCTGCGCACCGGCGCGGCGACGCGCGACGGCGAAGAGACGGTGCTCGGCACCGCGGTGATGCTGATCGGCGAGAACAGCCGCACGGTGTCGCGCGCGGTGTCGGCCAAGCTGGCCGAGATCGACAAGACCCTGCCCGAGGGCGTCACCGCCGATCCGGTCTACGACCGGACCGTGCTGGTCGAGAAGACCATCGCCACCGTGCAGAAGAACCTGCTCGAGGGCGCGATCCTGGTCATCGCCGTGCTGCTGCTGATGCTCGGCAACGTGCGCGCCGCGCTGCTGACGGCGATGGTGATCCCGCTGTCGATGCTGATGCTGATGACCGGCATGGTCGAGACCGGGGTCAGCGCCAACCTGATGAGCCTGGGGGCGCTGGACTTCGGCCTGATCGTCGACGGCGCGGTGATCATCGTCGAGAACTGCATCCTGCGGCTGGCCGAGCGCCAGCATCACGCCGGCCGCCTGCTGACGCTCGAAGAGCGGCTGCAAACGGCGTTCTCCGCCACGCGCGAGGTGTTCACGCCCAGCCTGGTCAGCGTGCTCGTCGTGATCCTGGTCAACCTGCCGATCCTGGCGCTCACCGGCGTCGAGGGGAAGATGTTCCGGCCGATGGCGCTAGCGGTGATCATGGCGCTGCTCGCGGCGGTGGTGCTGTCGCTGACGTTCGTGCCAGCGGCGGTCGCGCTGTTCCTGCGCGGCCGCATCGAGGAGAAGGACAACTTCGTCGTGCGCCACGCCAAGCGCCTCTACGCGCCGGTGCTGGACACGGCGCTGCGGCTGCGCGGGGCCTTTCTCGCCGGCGCGGTCGTGTTCGTCGTGCTCTGCGGCTGGCTCGCCTCGCGCATGGGCGCCGAGTTCATCCCCAGCCTCGACGAGGGCGACATCGCGGTGCAGGCGTTGCGCATCCCCGGCACCAGCCTGACGCAGTCGCTGGAGATGCAGTTCCAGATCGAGCGCGCGATCAAGGAGATGCCGGAGGTGAAAACCTACTTCGCGCGCGTCGGCACCGCCGAGGTCGCCACCGATCCGATGCCGCCGAACATCTCCGACGGCTACGTGATGCTCAAGGAACGCAAGGACTGGCCGGACCCGGACAAGCCCAAGGCGCAGCTGCTCGAAGAGCTGGAGGAGAAGCTGGAGCAGGTGCCCGGCAACGCCTACGAGATCAGCCAGCCGATCCAGCTGCGCTTCAACGAGCTGATCTCCGGTGTGCGTTCGGACCTGGGCATCAAGCTCTATGGCGACGACCTCGACCAGTTGCTCAAGTCGGGCAACGCCATCGCCGCGCTGCTCAACACGATCCCCGGCGCCGAGGGCGTCAAGGTCGAGCAGGTGGCCGGCCTGCCGGTGCTGTCGGTCGAACCGCGGCGCGCCGCGTTGTATCGCTACGGCCTCAACGTGGCTGACGTGCAGGACGTGCTGGCCGCCGCCGCCGGCGGCGAAGAGGCGGGCCAGGTGTTCGAGGGCGATCAGCGCTTCGCGGTGGTCGTGCGTCTGCCCGAGCACCTGCGCAACGATCTGCTGGCGCTGGAGCGCCTGCCGGTGCCGCTGAGCGACGGCGAAGGCGGCGGCTACGTGCCGCTGGGCGAAGTTGCGGATCTGGCGCTGGCGCCGGGCCCGAACCAGATCAGCCGCGAGAACGGAAAGCGCCGTCTGGTCGTGTCCGCCAACGTGCGTGGCCGCGACCTGGGCGGCTTCGTCGCCGAGGTGCAGCAGAAGATCGAGCAGCAGGTGAAGCTGCCGCCCGGCTACTGGCTCGACTACGGCGGCACCTTCGAGCAGCTGCAGTCGGCCAGCGAGCGCCTGACGCTGCTGGTACCGATCACGCTGGCGACGATCTTCGGCCTGCTGCTGATGACCTTCGGCTCGGTGCGCGACGCGCTGCTGGTGTTCAGCGGCGTACCGCTGGCGCTGACCGGCGGCGTCATCGCGCTGCTGATCCGCGGCATTCCGCTGTCGATCACCGCCGGCGTCGGCTTCATCACGCTCTCCGGCGTGGCCGTGCTGACCGGCGTGGTGCTGGTGTCTGCCATCCGCGACCAGCTCGCCCGCGGCGCGGACATCGAGCAGGCGATCCGCGACGGCGCGCTGCTGCGCCTGCGGCCGATCCTGATGGTCGCGCTGGTCGCCGCGCTCGGCTTCCTGCCGATGGCGCTCAACACCAGCACCGGCGCCGAGGTGCAGCGCCCGCTGGCCACCGTGGTGATCGGCGGCATCCTGTCGTCGACGCTGCTAACGCTGCTGGTCCTGCCCGGCCTGTACCGCATGGCCTGGCGGCCGTCTTCACAGGCCGCCGCCGCAACCGAGGAGTCCATCGCATGAAACTGATCAAGGCGTTCATCCACCACGTGCGCGCGCCGGACGTGATCCAGGCGCTGGCCGACGCCGGCTACCGCAGCATCACGCTGCACGACGTAAAGGGCATGCTCAAGCCGATCACCGAGGCCGAGCGCGACTATTCCACCGAGGGCGGCGCGCTGGTGATTTCGGAAGTGCGGTTGTCGCTCGTCTGCAAGGATGACGAGGTGGATTCCGTCGCTTCCATCATTCGCGCTAACGCGCGCGTCGGCAGCGGAATCTCCGGCTACATCTACGTCAGCTCGGTCGAACAGGTGCTACCCATTGGTGGCCCGGACGATCACGCGCAGCCAGGCAGCCGAAGATGAGGTGTGTCCGCTTCGATCGACACCCTGCTTCCGGCTGGCTTCGCCGATTCTGCACACGCGTCCGGAACGTTCAAGGCCATGCGGCGCGACTACTTCGGCGCTGCAGGACGCTGGCGCAAGGAGCGCAGAATCCCGCAGTGTCCAGACGCCTTCCCGCGGCGACAGGCTTTGCGCAGCCGCTGCAGCTGCCCTTCCAGCCGGTGCAGCTCTGCGATGCGCGTTGCCACCTGCGCGATGTGTTCGTCCAGGAGTTCATTGACCCGGGTGCAGTCCTTGCTTGGCGCGTCGTGGTAGTCGAGCAAGGAACGGACCTCGTCGAGCGTCATGTCCAGCGCTCGGCAATTGACGATGAAGCGCAGGCGATCGGCGTGCGCCTCTCCATAGACCCGATAGTTCGATGTCGAGCGCTCAGCGCGGGGTAGAAGCCCTTCGCGCTCGTAGTAGCGGATGGTTTCCACCGGCACGCCCAACGCTCGTCCGAGTTGGCCGATCTGCATTGCAGCCTCCTTGACCCTGAAGCCACTTCAGGGTGTCCAATGGCGACTACCTTAGTCAAAGGAAAGAGTTCATGCGAGCTTTATGGCCTTGCTCTTGGCGCCTGGCGGAGATCATTCGGTGAAGCCGGATGAACTGGAGTGCACGGACGCTTGCCGCGCTACCGAAGGCGTGGACCGCAAGACGCTGCGAACCGTGCTCGCGATCAATCTCGCGCAGTCGCTGGGCGGAGGAGTCGTCGGCGTCCTGGCATCATCGGCGGGTCTCATCGGCGCAGCCGTTGACAATCTGGCGGATGCAGGCGTTTACGGCCTCAGCCTCTTCGCGGTCGGCGGCAGCGCCGCGCGCAAGGCGCGGGCCGCGCGTGTGAGCGGCGCAATCCTGATTCTCCTGAGCCTGCTGCTTGTCATCGAGGTGCTGCGCCGGTTCTTCGCCGGGGCCGAGCCAATCGGACCCGCGATGATGGCCGCCGCTGCGATCAATGCAGGCTTGAATCTCGTGTGCCTGCGCCTGTTGCGCGCACACAGGGGTCAGGGCGTGCACTTCGACGCCTCCTGGATCTTCACCAGCAACGACACGCTGGTGAACCTCGGCATCGTCGCCTCGGGCTTGCTCGTGATGGTGTTGGGGTCGCCGATCCCGGATCTGGTGATCGGTGTCGTAACGGCGGCGGTCGCGGCGAAGGGCGGCATGGAGATTCTCGAAATGGCGCAGGAGGCGCGGCACGGCGATGACGCGCCCCGATAGCCCGCTGGCCGAGGCCGGCGGCCGCTACATTCCGGCTCTTGGCTATCGCTGGCTTACACCGCTCTACGATCCGGTTGTCCGCTGGACCACACGGGAGCGCGCAGTCAAGGCCGCTCTGATCGAGCAGGTGCGGCTGCAGCCGGGTGAGCGCGCGCTGGACCTGGCTTGTGGCAGCGCCACCCTGACCATCGCGGCTAAGCAGAAAACACCCGCTGCGGACATCGTCGGGGTTGATGGCGATGAGGGGATTCTCGGGCAGGCCCGGCGCAAGGCCGGGCAGGCCGGCGTCGGCCTGAGCTTCGACCGCGCGCTATCGCACGAGCTGCCCTATCCCGATGGTGCGTTCGATGTCGTCATGTCGAGCCTGTTCTTCCACCATCTGACACGCACCGCGAAGCTCGCGACCCTGCGCGAAGTCCACCGTGTGTTGAAGCCGGGCGGCCGCCTGCATATCGCCGACTGGGGCGGGGCCTCGAACCCACTCATGCGGGCCGCGTTCTTTCTCGTGCAGTTGCTGGACGGCTTCGAAACGACCGCCGACAACGTCGCTGGGCGCATGCCGGCATTGATCGCCGAAGCCGGCTTCGTCGATGTGTCTGAGACCTGGCGCCTGTCCACGCCGCTGGGAACCGTGTCGCTCTACGCGGCACGGACGTAGCGCAGGTGCCGTCAACGTAAGAGGAGGCAACAGCGATGAGCCAAAGCGAGCCGCCCGTCTACCGCCTCAACCTGCCGCGGCTTCTTGCGCTGATTCTCCAGGTTCTCCCGTTGCGCCGGGCCGAGACGTGGAGCCGCGATCGGATTCGAGCGCATCAGGATCGCGAGCTCGTGCGCTTGCGGCAGCATGCCTACGCCCACTCGCCCTTCTACCAGCGATTTCACAAGGGGCTGGAACGACGACCGCTTCACGAACTGCCGGTCCTGACCAAGAAAGAACTGATGCAGTCGTGGGACGAGATCGTCACCGACCGCTCCCTGCGTCTCGAGGACGTTCAACGCTTTCTTGAGCGCGTGCAGGGTTTCGAGCCCTACCAGGGCACGCACTACGCCTACGCGACGGGCGGCACGACGGGGGTCAAGGGCGTCACGGTTTACAGCGAAAAGGAACTCTTGCGCATCTTCGCCATGACCAGCCGCACGACGCGCTGGGCCGGGATGCCGTTCTCCCTGCGGGAGCGGCCACGGCTGGCGATCGTGCAGTCGCTCCTGCCGTGGCATGTGGCCGGTGGCGCTGTATTCATCAGGTTGCCCCTGGTAAAGACGTTGCCTCTCGATACCACCGAACCGCTTCCACAGCTGGTGCAGAAGCTCAATGACTTTCAGCCGCACGTGCTGGGCGGTTTTGCGGGCAACATTCAGCTGCTCGCCCAGGAGCAGCTGGCAGGCAGACTGCGGATCGCACCGCGGACCGTCACCACGACCGCCGAGACCCTCAAGAAGGAAGCTCGCGAACAGATCGAAGCGGCCTGGGGAATCGAGCCATTCGACGCCTACGGCTCGACCGAGACCGCAGTCGCCGCCTCCGAGTGTCAGGAACACCGCGGACTGCACGTCTACGAAGACGTGGTGATCCTCGAAGTCGTCGACGAAGACAACCGCCCCGTGCCCCCGGGTACGTTTGGCAAGAAGGTGCTGGCGACCGTTCTGTGGAACTACACGCTCCCGCTGATCCGCTATGAACTCAGCGACCACCTCAAGCTGGCGTCGGAGCCTTGCCCGTGCGGCCGCACGTTCCAGCTCATCGAGGAAATCGAAGGTCGCGAGGAGCAGGTGATCTTCCTCGATGGTGCGTCGGGCGAGCCGGTGAGGATTGAACCGGACTTGTTCTTCGACCACATGGTTCTGCTGCCGATCGATGGCTGGCAGGTAGTGCAGGAACGCAAGGATGCCATCACCTTCCTGGTGCTACGCCCGCACGCTGAATTCAAGAAAACCGAGTTCCTGCAACGAATCGGCAACGAACTGGAGAAGCTCGGCGCCAGGCGACCGACGCTGAGGGTCGAGCGCACCAGCGAACTGCGTCGCACCAAGCTCGGGAAGCTGATCACGATCCAGGCCCTGCGGACGGAAGACCGTCGATGACCGCGGAGAGTGCTCCCATCGGTGCGCGGCGCCTGACTGCAGCGGAACTCAAGCGTCGGCTGGACGCGCCTGAGCCGCTGCTGCTGCTCGACGTCCGCCGCGGCGCGGCGCTGGCCCGGAGTCCCTTGGGCATCGCCGGCGCCGTGCCGATTCTCCTGGACGAGGCCATCGTCCGCATCCCGGACCTGCCGCGCGAGACCGACATTCTGGCTTACTGCCTGTGCTCCGGCCAGGCATCGAGCACGCGCGTCGCCCGGTGGCTGTCACAAGCGGGCTATCGCCGGGTGTCGGTGCTGGAGGGCGGGCTGCCCGCCTGGCAAGCGGGCGGCTTTCCGCTGAGGGCCGTCAGCCTCGACGGGCACCGGGCGATACCGCGCTGGATCGACGTCGCCGCGCTGGGCAAGCCCGCAACCGCCGCGAGCGGGACGGGGCTCATCGCGGAGAGCGCGTTTCTCGCCGGCGAGAAGCTGCCGCTGCGGCGCGAGATGGCGGTCCTGTTCGTGGACATGGTCAATTCCACCGAGCTGCTGTTCGCGCACCCTCCAGAACACGTGTTGTCGCTGGTGCAGGCATTCATGGAGGTGGTCGTCGATGTCGCCGTGGAACACTGCGGCGATGTGCACGACTTCGAAGGCGATGGCGCCATGCTCTACTTCGGCGGGCCCGGAGAAGCCTTGCCAGCCGCCTTCGACCTGCGCGCGGCGCTCGCCGCGCGGCGCCGCCAGGTTCCGGAACTGCCGAACGCGCGGCTCGCGCTCGATTCCGGGCCGTTGGTCGTCGGCTACGTCGGTAGCCGCGAGCGGCGCGGCGTGTCCTTCATCGGGCCCAGCATCAACACGGCGGCGCGCATCCTCAAGCTGGCGCCGCCCGGCGGAATCGTCGCCACGGACGCCGTCGTGCGCCACGCGCACCGAACCGATCCCGATCTGGCGGTGCAGTTCCGAGCGTTGCCCGAGAGGCTGATCCTGAAAGGTTTCGCAGAGCCGGTCGCGATCCACGTCGCGGCCAATCAGGGCGCGTCGGTTTCCACAGCGCCGAAGCGATAGTCGAGCGCCAGCGTGCCGATCAACCCTTCGACAGACAGGCGGGTCCGGCTGGTGGCCAGCGTGCTGCCGTCGTCAGCCCGCATGGTCACGGTCGCCTCGATGTCCGCACCGGCGATCCCGGCTGCGCCCCTCGCGTTCGACGCGGCGCTCGCGCGCCGCAATGCCGATTCATCGACAGAGTGTCACCGACATGTTAGGAGACGATCATGAGCACATTTTCGAAGTGCCCCCTTGCGGTTGCGCTGGGCGCGGCCTGTGCGCTTGGCGGCGCGAACGCCCAAGCATCCGTGTTACAGGCGACCGACGTTGGCAGCGGCTACATGGTGGCGGCAGCGGACCACGCCGCGAGCTACGCAGCGCAACCGTACGAGGGCCACTGCGGCGGCATGCACATGATGGACGGGCGCTGCGGCGAGGGCATGTGCGGCGGCAACGTCAGGAAGTGATGAGCTGATGGCGGCGGTTCGCCGGACATCGAACGGCGAACCGCCGTCATGGCGAGCCGCGTAGCCACCGCGACTTCCCGTGCGCTCACCGGTTGGTTAGAGCTCCAATCTCACGCAAGTCCCCGAGCGTGCAGAGAGCCGGCGACCCTCCGTGCTCCCCCTGGCGATCCAGCAGGCATGCACGCATTCCGATCCGCTCGGGCCCCCGCACGTCGGCTTCCGGGGTGTCCCCAACGAACAGAGTCCTACCGGCGTCCACGCCGAGCGTCGACAGCGCGTGTTCGTAGATTCTCGGATCGGGTTTCACTGCGCCGACCTCGAAGCTCCAGGAGTACGAATCGAGGTCCGGGAGCAACAGCCGGACGGGAATCGCATAGGGCGCCGCCAGATTCGAGCACACACCGACCTTCAGTCCGGCTTGGCGCAATGCCGCGATGGCCGGGAGCGCATCGTCGAACAGCTGAACGGTCGACAACTCGGTATAGAGATCCAGCTCGATCTTCGCAAACGCCTCGCCAAGAATGTCCACACCCACCGCTGCCGCAAATCCGGCCAGCCCGACGTCGGTGGTCAGCATCGTGTAGACGTCGTCCTGCCGTGGTGGACGACCATGGCTCGCCATGAGCCGCTGGAGTTGCCGATAGGGACTGCGCCAGGCGCCGATCTGAACCAGTGTGCCAAAGGCGTCAAAGATCACGGCCACCAATCTGCCAACGGACGATGGCGGCATGCATCACCTCTGACGCGGCGACAGATCGCAGTACGCCTGAATCACGACTGCGCAGGCATCGCACGACGTCAGCCACCAGCCATTGAAGGGCCGCCGACTGACCGCGCTCGCGGCGTCCGACGTACCACACCGGCAGCAGGTCTTGAGGGACTTGCTCTCGGCCGCCTGGACCTGATCGTGGAACCCCGCCATGACCCGAGCGCGTTTGCCCTTCACCTCCACGGACGACACCTGTCCGAACCGCTCGATTTCCATCCGAAGCGGGCCGCCGCGGTAGTACATGCGCAGGCAGCCGAACTTCTCCTTGATCTGGTGCCACTGGACCGGGAACTGATGCTCGTGCGCGTACGCACAGACGTTCGCGACGATCCGGTGCCATCCATCGGGCCAGCTCAGGCCGATGTTCTCGCCCGAGAACTGGTCTGGATACCGCGCCGCAAGCTTGGCGTGGTTCTGCTCGGAATGGGCGTAGACATCGCCGGCGTGCGGCGGCGCGTGTTGGCTCATGCCGAACGCCGCTTGCGCTGCTTTTCTACGACACGCGGTCTGCGATCGGCTGCTGCCCCGGAGCGCTTGCCTTTCGTTGCGCGGCGCTTCGCGCCCGCCGGCTTTGAGCGCGCGCCCTGTTTCGGCGATTTTCCCGCTGGCGACTCGACCGGTGTGGCCGACTCCAGCACTTGATTGAGCTGTACGAGCGACAAGCTCACAGCAACCGCCCGGACAAAGCCAAGGTATCGCTCGCAGGCCCCGCCGTGCCATTTCGTCCAGAGCTCATGGACCGCCTTGGCGTCGGCGCTGTCGGTCTTGATGTCGAACAGATCGACCGGACAATCCGGCAGCGCCATGCGGACGAGTCCGCCGCCGGAGAAATCGTCCGGGATGAACGCGCCTTCGAAGCTGAGCGTGTCAAGCAGGCCAATGACGGTCAGCGCATGGTCCGGCATCTCCGGTGGGTGATGCTCGATGAGCATCGGAATCGCGCGGCCCTTGCGGAGCGCTGCTTTCGTACTGGCGGACAGGTGTTCAATGGCGGCCATCGGTATGCTCCAGGTCACGTAAGGATCCACAGCTTCTCGGCGCATCCTCGGATGGAGGGTGCTAGAGGTCGCGCATCGCGCAAGGTTCCGCCTCGACATCGAACGCGCTGGCGATCTCCGCCGGCAGGTAGGGACCGAAGTCCGGCGTCCCGGCCAGATTGACCACGTAGTACCAACCCTCCGTGTCTTCGAGGATGCGCAGCACCTGCGTGGCGGCGCCGCGGCGGCGAAACACCAGGAGTCGGCGGAATCGGCCGGTCGCTGTGGATGCACCGGTCATGCGCCGGCCTGACCCCGTACACGCAGGGCCTCGGCGATCAGCTCGGCGCCGTGGTGTTCCCAGAGCTGGTCGGCAAGCGCATGCCCCAGCTGTAGGTCGGCAACATCCGTTCCGAAGATCCGATCGGCCATGGCCGGCATCACCAGGTTGGACGGCGCCGTCGCGAGGAACTTCACCGCTCCGCAGCGCCCAACGACGGCGACTTCGTTGGTCGGAATGATCCCGTACTGATCCCAGGTGACCTCCGGGTACTGCTTGTCGGGGCAGGACTCCGCCTGCGGGATGACTTCGTCCCGCGCGATGTAGCCTTCCAAGGCGGAGCCCGAAAAAGGACCGATGAGCAATCCGCGGATCACGACAGATCCCCTTGGCGCGCAGCGGGATCGGCGGACTCGGACCTTGCGATGCTCTTGAGGTAGCCCTTGCGACGGCGGTACTGCTCGGCATAGGTGCCCAGAAACACCGCCATCGCCTCGCGGTACTGGATCACCTCGGCGGGCAGCTCCAGCGAAAGCTCTCGGGCAATGGCGACGGCGTACTTGAGCTGCCTCGCCGTAGGCGGCAGCAGTTCCCCTTCGAGGATCGCCGTGACGACATCCACGATGCGCCGCGCCAAGTCATTGCGGCCGCGCTCGGCAGCCTGCGGCGGCTCGGTCTGGCTGACGATCCCGAGCAGACGTTCCTCGATATGCCCCTCGAACGGAAGGGGTAGATGGAACTCAAAGTCCCCGTACACCAGTCGGAAACACACGCGTCTTCCTCAGTCCTGTCAATGTTCACGAAGCACGCACCGCGTCGTACTTCTCTCGTGGATTCGGACTGTCCGCTGATGCATCGAGAGACCGGCGGCCCGCATGGCGAAACAGAACTGGGCATTGATGCCTGCCTGCCACGCCGGAGGCCCCGGATATTCATATAGGGTCTCAGACTATAGTCCGTAGATCAATAGTCGTCGTGCCGGCAATGTCCGCCCGATGGCGCGCACGTCCGAGAAACGCAATCCCATCGCGATCGCCTTCGGCGCGGTCCTCCGGGCCGCCCGCGCCGACGCCGGCTTATCACAGGAAGCTCTCAGCTTCGCGTGCGACATCGATCGCACCTATGTCTCATTGCTCGAGCGCGGCATTCGCCAACCCACGCTTGGCACCGTGTTCGCCTTGTCGGAACAGTTGGGAACGACAGCCGAATCGATGGTGGCCAAGACCCGCAAAGAACTGCGCCGCTGATCAGCAGGTACAGCAGGCCGCAAACGCCGCGCCCCAAGCATCTACTGCAACGGATGCAGCACGCCAATCAGTTGTCCCCCGCGCACCATCCGTTAGCGGTCGCGCTTGCCGACCCCTAGAGGCTCAATTCGCTCTGGCGACAGGTGGAGGAGTTTGACCCGGCCAGAAGTGGGGGATTTTGAGTGGCCGCCCGGGTGTCCGCGAAGGGCACCGGCAGCGGAATCAGTCGCCCGTCACCGGCGACGTATGCGGTATAGGTATCGACCAGATCGCGCTCTTCGTACTGGTAGCGCGTTCCTGCGGTCAGATCCAGCGTCTCGGTCATGTACCAGGTGCCCTGGGCGTAGGCAGAGTACGAGGTGTTGTCGAGGCCACCGGAGTTTGCGAGTTCCACCCCGTCGGCGCCGATCGCGGGCAAGCCGAGGCCGACGAGCAGAGCGTCCAGGGTGTCGCGCAGGCTGTCGCCGACGCCGGGCACCAGCGCGCCGAGCGCATTGGCAGCAACCTTGAACGTCACTGGAATCAGGCCGCCGTCCGACTGGAGGAAGAACAGACCCGCAACCCAGGAGAAGTGCTCCGCGCCAGGAGAGCTCTGGTTGGACAGCAACTGCAGCTCAGCCGTCGTCTGGTTGTAGACCTGCCGTGCGGGTCCGCCACCGGCATGGGCCTCGGCGCCGGGCCTCGCGGTGTTGTCGAAGTCCGCGTGAAGCTCCGGGACTTCGGCGCGCTGCCAGGAGCCGATCAGCTTGATATCAGCGACGTCGGTAAACCAGTCGACCGTCCCGGAGAAGATCGTGCTGCGATTGACCGCTTCGGTATAGGTATTGAGGCTGACTTCGCGGTCCAGAGCCGGATCGGCCGGGAACGTTGCGCCGATGACCGGTGCCGGCCGAAGCAACTGATAGAACAAGGTAATTCCTAAGCAAACCGGACCAAATCTGAGAGGATTTGGTCATGAAGCGATGTCCCGGATGTGCAGGTTGTCGGCACTATCGCCTGGGGGATGGACGTCTGAAGTGCCGCGCCTGCG
>NZ_JBEPIJ010000030.1:0-16069 GCF_040327995.1 Sinimarinibacterium thermocellulolyticum
GCCGGGCGACAACGTGCAGATGACGGTGGAGCTGATCAGCCCGATCGCGATGGAGGAAGGCGTGCGCTTTGCGATCCGCGAGGGCGGTCGCACCGTCGGCGCCGGCGTCGTCACCAAGATCCTGGCCTAGATCCCTCGGCCGTTTTGACTTGGGGGCGCGGATTCCCTAAAATCCGCGCCCCTTTTTGGCTTTCCGCGGTCCATTCACGCTAGGGCGGTAGCTCAACTGGTAGAGCGGCGGTCTCCAAAACCGCAGGTTGGGGGTTCGAAACCCTCCCGCCCTGCCACCGAATGCGAGCCTTGGCCGTGGCGCCGGAACGAGTTCATGGACACCCAGACCACTGAACAATCTGCGGCTTCCTCCCGCCGGGACACAGCCCTTTTGAGCGTTGCGGCCGCCGCGCTGCTCGGGGGCATGTTCGCGTTTTATTACTTCGAAACTCAGTACAACGCGCTGATCCGCGTGTCGATCCTGCTGGGCGGCGTCGCCGTCGCGCTCGCGGTGGCATACCAGACCGCGCTCGGCAAGAGCCTGTGGTCCTATGTCGCCGGCTCGCGTATCGAGTTGCGCAAGGTGGTGTGGCCGACCCGTCAGGAGAGCATCCAGGCGACATTGATGATCGCGGTGGTGGTGCTTTTGATGGCGCTGCTGTTGTGGGGGCTGGACTCTTTGTTGTTGTGGGGCGTCGAGACCCTGACCGGACGCGGAGCCTGATCGCATGACCATGCGCTGGTACGTGGTACACGCCTATTCGCAGTACGAGAACAGCGTGATGAAGGCGCTCAAGGAGCGCATCGCGCGTGCCGGTCTGCAGGATCAGTTCGGCGAGATCCTGGTGCCGACCGAAGAGGTCATGGAGATCAAGGACGGCGTCAAGCGTCGCACCGAGCGCAAGTTCTTCCCGGGCTACGTGCTGGTGCAGATGGAGATGAACGAGCAGACCTGGCACCTGGTCAAGTCCACGCCCAAGGTCATGGGTTTCATCGGCGGTACGCCAGACAAGCCGGCGCCGATCTCCGACAAGGAAGCCGAGAAGATCCTCAACCGCGTCACCGAATCGGTCGAGAAGCCGCGGCCCAAGACCCTGTTCGAGCCGGGCGAGGCGGTGCGCGTCAAGGAAGGTCCGTTCGCGGACTTCAATGGCGTGGTCGAAGAGGTCAATTACGACAAGAACCGCCTGCGCGTCGCGGTTCTGATCTTCGGGCGCTCGACGCCCGTCGAGCTGGAGTTTTCGCAGGTCGAGAAAGCTTGAACAGCGGTTTCCAGTGACCGGGTTCCAGTTGCCGGCGAAAAGCAGGCCCTTTCTGGAAACTGGCAACTGGCAACTGCTTCACCCGGGGAGCCTTAACACGGCGTTCGCACCCACACAGGAGTTGTCATGGCAAAGAAAGTCACCGCGTACATCAAGCTGCAGATTCCTGCAGGCAAGGCCAATCCGGCGCCGCCGGTCGGTCCGGCGCTGGGCCAGGCCGGCGTCAACATCATGGCGTTCTGCAAGGAGTTCAATGCAGCGACGCAGAAGCTCGAACCGGGTCTGCCGACGCCGGTCGTGATCACGGTCTACTCCGACAAGAGCTTCACGTTCATCACCAAGACCCCGCCGGCGACGACGCTGATCAAGAAGGCGATCGGTCTGGAGTCCGGCTCGGCCACGCCGCACACGAACAAGGTCGGCAAGATCACCAAGAAGCAGATCGAAGAGATCGCCAAGGTGAAGATGCCGGACCTCAACGCCGGCAGCCTGGAGGCGGCCTGTCGCCTGATCGCCGGATCCGCCCGTTCGATGGGCGTCGAAGTGGTGGAGGGCTGAGCCATGGCGAAGCTCACCAAGCGCCAGAAGGCTTTTGCCGGCAAGGTCGAGCCGGGCAAGACCTACGATCTCGACACTGCGATCAAGCTGGTCAAGGACTGCGCGACCGCGAAGTTCCGCGAATCCGTCGACGTCGCGATCAATCTGGGCGTCGACGCCAAGAAGTCCGATCAGAACGTGCGTGGCTCCACCGTGTTGCCGCACGGCTCGGGCAAGAGCGTGCGCGTCGCCGTATTCGCGCAGGGCGCCAAGGCCGAAGAGGCCAAGGCCGCCGGCGCCGACGTCGTCGGCATGGAGGATCTCGCCGCAGCGATGAAGGGCGGCGACCTCGACTATCAGGTGGTGATCGCCGAGCCGGCGGCGATGCGGGTGGTCGGCTCCCTGGGCCAGGTGCTCGGTCCGCGCGGCCTGATGCCCAACCCCAAGACCGGCACGGTGACCCCCAACGTTGGCGAGGCCGTCAAGAACGCCAAGGCCGGTATGGCCAAGTTCCGGACCGACAAGGCCGGCATCATCCACTGCTCGATCGGCGCCGCCACGTTCGAGGTCGACCAGATCAAGGACAACCTCCTCGCCGTCATGCGTGACGTGCGCAAGGCCAAGCCGGCCAGCGCAAAGGGCGTCTACATCAAGAAGGTCACGCTCTCGACGACGATGGGTCCGGGCGTACGCGTCGATGTCGGCTCGTTGCCGGAGTGATTCTTTGTGAGAGGTGAGGCGTGAGACGTGTGGCGAAGGCAGTCCGCTGCTGTTGACGTCTCACCACTCACGCCTCGGGTCTCACGATTCAAGACTTTGAAGTGTGGCGAAAGCCCCACGTCGAAGACCGTATGTGGCAAGGGCGTTCATCGGTCGATGACGCCCGGAGATTAAAGGTCGCAAGACCGCATACGCAGACGGTGGAAACACCGTAAAGGCGGACCTTCCGTAGCTTCGGCTCGTGGGGGTCCAGTGATGGAAGAAGCGACTAGGAGTTCTGATGGCTCTCAGGCTGGAAGACAAGAAAGCCCTGGTTGCGGAAGTCAACGAAGTCGCCAAGCGCGCGCTCTCGGCGGTTGCCACCGAGTACCGCGGCCTGTCGGCCGGCAAGTTCGACCAGTTGCGTGCGAAAGCCCGCGAAAGCGGTGTCTATCTGCACGTGATCAAGAACACGCTGGCCCGGCGGGCGGTGGCGGGCACGCCATTCGAGTGCCTGACGCCTGCGTTGGTCGGCCCGCTCGTGCTCGGCTTCTCCCTTGAGGATCCGGGCGCGGTCGGTCGTCTGATCAAGGACTTTGCGAAGGACAACGAGGTGATGGTCGTCAAGGCCGTCGCGGTCGGCGGCACCCTCTACGGTGCCAAGGATCTCGACCGTCTGGCGACGCTGCCGACCAAAGAGCAGGCGATTGCCATGCTCATGGGCACGATCAAGGCGCCCATCGGCAAGTTCGTTCGCACCCTCGCCGAGCCCACCGCCCAGCTCGTGCGCACGGTCAAGGCCGTCGCCGATCAGAAGGGCGCGGCTTGACGCCGCTTGACTTTCGTTATTGATTCTAGGCTTTTGCACACTTTATTGGAGTAATTGAAACATGGCTGTTACCAAGGAAGAGATCCTGGATGCGATCGCCAACATGTCCGTGATGGACGTGGTCGATCTCGTGAAGATGATGGAAGACAAGTTCGGCGTCACCGCCGCCGCCCCGGTGGCCGTCGCCGCCGCCGGTCCGGCTGCTGCCGCCGCGCCGGCCGAGGAGAAGACTGAATTCACGGTCGTGCTGACCGGCATCGACGCAGCGAAGAAGGTCGGCGTGATCAAGGTCGTGCGCGAGCTGACCGGCCTGGGCCTGAAGGAGGCCAAGGACCTGGTCGAGGGCGCGCCGCAGACGGTCAAGGAGGGCGTCGACAAGAAGACTGCCGAGGAAATGAAGAAGAAGCTGGAAGAGGGCGGCGGCAAGGTCGAGCTGAAGTAATTGGCGACCCGCGTTGTCTTCACCGTTGTCGCACCGGCCGGGGGTTTTGGCCCCCGGCCGGGCTTTGCCGTTCACGCGTGATTGGTGATTGGTGAGTCCGGCGCAGCGCCGCGAGTCACCAATCACGAGTCACGAATCATGGTCCGGAGCACCTCATGGCCTACTCGTTCACCGAGAAAAAGCGCATCCGCAAGGACTTCAGCAAGCTGAAGGAAACCCTGGAGATTCCTTATCTGCTGGCGACGCAGATCGATTCCTATCACCAGTTCCTGCAAGCCGACCTGCACCCGTCCAAGCGCCGCGATACGGGGCTGCAGGCTTCGTTCAAATCGGTGTTCCCGATGGAGGCCTACAACGGCTCCGCGCGCCTGGAATTCGTCAAGTACCGTTTCGACGAGCCGCCGTTCGACGAGAAGGAATGCCGGGTCCGTGGCATGACCTATGCCGCGCCGCTGAAGGTCACGGTGCGTCTGGTGATCTTCGACCGCGAGTCGAAGGAAAAGCGCGTCAAGGACGTTCGCGAGCAGGAGGTCTATCTGGGCGAAGTGCCGCTGATGACCGATCACGGCACCTTCATCATCAATGGCACCGAGCGCGTCGTCGTCTCGCAGCTACACCGTTCGCCGGGTGTGTTTTTCGACCACGACAAGGGCAAGACGCACAGCTCCGGCAAGCTGCTGTACAGCGCCCGCATCATTCCCTACCGCGGCTCCTGGCTGGACTTCGAGTTCGACCCCAAGGACAACCTGTTCGCGCGTATCGACCGTCGCCGCAAGCTGCCGGTGACGGTGCTGTTGCGCGCGCTCGGCTACAGCAACGAGCAGATGCTCGCGCTGTTCCACGAGCAGAACGTGTTCGAACTGGAGAAGGACGGCGCCAGCCTGGAGTTGATTCCGGAGCGCCTCAAGGGTGAGAAGGCGCAGTTCGACATCACCGACGGCAAGAAGGTGCTGGTCGAACAGGGCAAGCTGATCACGGCGCGCCACATCAAGCTGATCGCCGACGCCGGCTTGAAACGTCTGCACGTGCCGGACAGCTACCTCGAAGGCAAGATCATCGCGCGCGACTTGGTCAGCAAGGACGGCGAGATCATCGCTGCGGCCAACACGGAACTGACGGTCAATCTGCTTGCCAAGCTGCGCGAGGCCGGCATCAAAGAGGTGCCGACGCTGTACGTCAATGACGTCGACAAGGGCCCTTACATCTCCACGACCCTGAACATCGATCCGACCAAGACCAAGCTCGAAGCGCTGGTCGAGATCTACCGCATGATGCGCCCCGGCGAGCCGCCGACCAGGGATGCGGCCGAAGCCTTGTTCCACGGTATGTTCTTCTCGCCCGACAAATACGACCTGTCGGCGGTCGGCCGCATGAAGTTCAACCGTCGCCTGCGCCGCGATGACGTGGAAGGGCCTTCGGTGGTCTACGACGGTGAGCTGTTCTCCAAGTTCACCGACGATTTCTCCAAGCGCCTGTTCGCCAAGTACGGCAAGGACCATTCGGACATCGTCGACGTGATCCGCGAGATCATCGCGATCCGCAACGGCGAGCAGCAGACCGACGACATCGATCATCTCGGCAACCGCCGTATCCGCGCGGTCGGCGAGATGACCGAGAACGTCTTTCGCACCGGCCTGGTGCGCGTCGAGCGCGCGGTGCGTGAGCGTCTGGCGTTGGCCGAGGCCGAGAACCTGACGCCGCAAGACCTGATCAACGCCAAGCCGGTGTCGGCGGCGATCAAGGAGTTCTTCGGCAGCTCGCAGCTGTCGCAGTTCATGGACCAGAACAACCCGCTGTCCGAGGTCACGCACAAGCGTCGCGTATCGGCGCTCGGACCGGGCGGCCTGACGCGCGAGCGCGCCGGCTTCGAAGTCCGCGACGTTCATCCCACACACTATGGCCGCGTCTGCCCGATTGAAACGCCGGAAGGTCCGAACATCGGTCTGATCAACTCGTTGGCCTGCTACGCGCGCACCAACGAGTACGGCTTCCTCGAAACCCCGTATCGCAAGGTCGTCGACGGCAGGGTCACCGACGAGGTCGAGTACCTGTCGGCGATCGAGGAGGGCCGGTACGTGATCGCACAGGCGAACTCCGAGCTGGACGAGCACGGCCGCTTCCGCTCGGACCTGGTATCGGTCCGCTTCCAGAACGAATTCACCATGATGTCGCCCGACAAGGTCCAGTACATGGACGTGTCGCCGCGCCAGATCGTCTCGGTGGCTGCCGCGCTGATCCCCTTCCTCGAGCATGACGACGCCAACCGCGCGCTGATGGGCTCGAACATGCAGCGCCAGGCGGTGCCGACGCTGCGCACCGAGAAGCCCTTGGTGGGCACCGGCATCGAGCGCCGCGTGGCAGTCGACTCCGGCAACGCGATCCAGGCCAAGCGCGGCGGTGTGGTCGAAAAGGTCGACGCGGCGCGTATCGTCGTGCGCGTCAACGACGACGAGACCCAGGCCGGCGAGCCGGGCGTGGACATCTACAACCTGGTCAAGTACGTCCGCTCCAACCAGAACACGTGCATCAACCAGCGCCCGATCGTCAAGCCCGGTGACACCATCGCACGCGGTGACGTGATCGCCGATGGCCCATCCACGGACCTGGGCGAGCTGGCGCTGGGCCAGAACATGCTGGTCGCGTTCATGCCGTGGAACGGTTACAACTTCGAGGACTCGATCCTGATCTCCGAACGCGTGGTCGAAGAGGATCGCTTCACCACGATCCACATCGAGGAGCTCACCTGCGTCGCCCGCGAGACCAAGCTGGGTCCCGAGGAGATTTCCGCGGACATCCCCAACGTCAACGAGGCGGCGCTGCGCAAGCTCGACGAGTCCGGCATCGTCTACATCGGCGCCGAAGTCAAGGCCGGCGATCTCCTGGTCGGCAAGGTCACGCCCAAGGGCGAGACCCAGCTAACGCCGGAAGAAAAGCTGCTGCGCGCGATCTTCGGCGAGAAAGCCTCGGACGTGAAGGACACTTCGCTACGTGTGCCGGCCGGCATGGACGGCACCGTCATCGACGTGCGCGTCTTCACCCGTGAAGGGGTGAAGAAGGACAAGCGCGCGCTGGCGATCGAGGAAGGCGAGCTCGCGCAGGTTCGCAAGGACCTGGCCGACCAGCAGCGCATCTTCGAGGACGACATCTTCGATCGTCTGCGCAAGCTGCTGCTCGGCAAGATCGCCGACGGCGGGCCGAGCAAGCTCAAGAAGGGGGCGAAGGTCGACGCTGCCTATCTCGACTCGCTCGAACGGGAAAAGTGGTTCGAGATCCGTCTGGTCGACGACGACGCGCAGAACCAGCTCGAAGCGGCGAACAAGCAGCTCAAGGACATGCGCTCGGAGTTCGACAAGCGCTTCGAGGACAAGAAGCGCAAGATCCAGTCGGGCGACGAGCTCTCGCCCGGCGTGCTCAAGATGGTGAAGGTGTATCTGGCCGTCAAGCGCCGCATCCAGCCGGGCGACAAGATGGCCGGCCGTCACGGCAACAAGGGTGTGATCTCGCAGATCGTGCCGGTTGAGGACATGCCGCACATGGAAGATGGCACGCCGGTCGACATCGTGCTCAATCCGCTGGGCGTGCCCTCGCGCATGAACATCGGTCAGCTGCTCGAAGTCCATCTGGGCTGGGCGGCCAAGGGCATCGGCCGCAAGATCGACGAAATGCTGCAGCAGCAGCGCGCCGTCTCCGAGCTACGCAAGTTCCTCGATCGGGTCTACAACAAAGTGGGCACCGGCAAGGTCGTGGCGCCGCTGGACGAGCTCACCGACGCGGAGATCGTCAACCTGGCGCAGAACTTGACCGATGGTCTGCCGGTGTCGACGCCAGTGTTCGACGGGGCCAACGAGGATGAAATCAAGCAGCTACTCGAACTCGCCGGTCTGCCGACCTCAGGGCAGGCCACGCTGATCGACGGGCGTACCGGCGAGCCATTCTCGCGCCCCGTCACCGTCGGCTACATGTACATGCTCAAGCTCAACCACCTGGTCGACGACAAGATGCACGCGCGCTCGACCGGCCCGTACTCGCTGGTGACCCAGCAGCCGCTGGGCGGCAAGGCCCAGTTCGGCGGCCAGCGCTTCGGTGAGATGGAGGTCTGGGCGCTCGAAGCCTATGGCGCGGCGTACACGCTGCAGGAGATGCTGACGGTGAAGTCCGACGACACGACCGGACGCACGCGCATGTACAAGTCGATCGTCGACGGCGATCACCGCATGGTCGCGGGCATGCCCGAGTCGTTCAACGTGCTGGTCAAGGAAATTCGCTCGATCGGTCTCAACATCGAACTGGAGCAGAACCAATAGCGCGAACGTAGGGCGGGCGGGCCGCGCAGCGGCCCGACCCATCGGATTGGAGCAGCCCTACATACGCACCACGGTTCCGGGAGTCACCATGAAAGAGTTCATCAATCTGATCCGCAACACCGAAGAGACCGAAGACTTCGACGCCATCCGCATCGGGCTGGCTTCGCCGGAAACGATCCGTTCGTGGTCGTACGGTGAGGTGAAGAAGCCGGAGACGATCAACTACCGCACGTTCAAGCCGGAGCGCGACGGCCTGTTCTGCGCCAAGATCTTCGGACCGATCAAGGACTACGAGTGCCTGTGCGGCAAGTACAAGCGCCTCAAGCACCGCGGCGTGGTGTGCGAGAAGTGCGGCGTCGAGGTCACCGTGGCCAAGGTGCGCCGCGAGCGCATGGGACACATCGACCTCGCCTCGCCGGTCGCTCACATTTGGTTTCTGAAATCGCTGCCGAGTCGCATCGGTCTTTTGCTCGACATGCCGCTGCGCGCGATCGAGCGCGTGCTCTACTTCGAGGCGCACATCGTCGTCGATCCCGGCCTGACGCCGCTGGAGCGTGGGCAGCTGATGACCGAGGAGGACTACCTCAACGCGGTCGAACAGTACGGCGACGACTTCGATGCACGTATGGGCGCCGAGGCGATCCATGACCTGCTCAAGAGCATCGACCTGCAGGCCGAGGCGGTCAAGCTGCGTGAGGAGCTCAACGCGACCAACTCCGAGACCAAGATCAAGAAGCTGGCCAAGCGCCTGAAGCTGATCGAGTACTTCATCCACTCGTCGAACCGTCCGGAGTGGATGATCCTGACGGTGCTACCGGTGCTGCCGCCGGATCTGCGGCCGCTGGTGCCGCTCGATGGCGGCCGCTTCGCGACCTCGGATCTGAACGATCTGTACCGCCGCGTCATCAACCGCAACAACCGCTTGAAGCGCCTGCTCGAGCTCACCGCGCCGGACATCATCGTGCGCAACGAAAAGCGCATGCTGCAGGAGGCGGTGGACGCGCTGATCGACAACGGCCGCCGCGGCCGTGCGATCACCGGCACCAACAAGCGCCCGCTCAAGTCGCTGGCCGACATGATCAAGGGCAAGCAGGGACGCTTCCGCCAGAACCTGCTCGGCAAGCGCGTCGACTACTCCGGCCGTTCGGTCATCGTCGTCGGTCCGACGCTCAAGCTGCACCAGTGCGGCCTGCCGAAGAAGATGGCGCTGGAGCTGTTCAAGCCCTTCGTGTTCTCGCGCCTGCAGCGCCTAGGCATCGCCACCACGATCAAGGCCGCGAAGAAGATGGTGGAGCGCGAAGAAGCCGCGGTCTGGGATTCGCTCGAAGAGTGCATCAAGGAGCACCCGGTGCTGCTCAACCGCGCACCCACGCTGCACCGCCTCGGTATCCAGGCCTTCGAGCCGGTGCTGATCGAGGGCAAGGCCATCCAGCTGCATCCGCTCGTCTGCACCGCGTTCAACGCCGACTTCGACGGCGACCAGATGGCCGTGCACGTGCCGCTGTCGCTCGAGGCCCAGCTCGAGGCGCGCGTGCTGATGATGTCCACCAACAACATCCTGTCGCCGGCCTCCGGCGATCCGATCATCGTGCCGTCGCAGGACGTGGTGCTCGGCTTGTACTGGGTGTCGCGTGAGCGTATCGGCGCCACCGGCGAGGGCATGGTGTTCGCGGATGTCTCCGAGGTGCATCGCGCCTACGAGAACCACCAGGTGGACCTGCAGGCGAAAATCAAGGTGCGCCTGCGCGACTACACCGAAGACGGCGAGGAGCGCTTGCATCTCGTCGAGACCACCGCGGGACGTGCCCTGCTCTCCGAGCTGCTGCCGCCCGGCGTGCCGTTCTCGGTCATCAACAAGACGCTGACCAAGAAGGAGATCTCGCGCGTCATCAACTACGTGTACCGCCGCTGCGGCACCAAGGAAACGGTGATCTTCGCCGACCAGATGATGTACACGGGCTTTCGCATGTCGACCAAGGCCGGCATCTCGTTCTGCCTGGACGACATCGTCATTCCCGAGGAGAAGGCCAAGATCCTCGAACAGGCCGAAGCCAAGGTGAAGGAGGTCGATACCGAGTACAACCAGGGTCTGACCACCGGCGGCGAGCGCAAGAACCGCGTCATCGACATCTGGTCGCGCGCCAACGACGACGTCGCCAAGGCCATGATGGCCAAGATCGGCAAGGAGAAGGTCAAGGACAAGGACGGTAACGAGGTCGAACAGCCGTCGTTCAACTCGGTGTTCATGATGGCCGACTCCGGCGCGCGAGGTTCGCAGGCGCAGATCCGTCAGCTCGCCGGCATGCGTGGCCTGATGGCCAAGCCGGACGGCTCGATCATCGAGACGCCGATCACCGCGAACTTCCGCGAAGGTCTGAACGTCCTGCAGTACTTCATCTCGACGCATGGCGCGCGCAAGGGCCTGGCCGACACCGCGCTCAAGACCGCGAACTCGGGTTACCTGACCCGTCGCCTGGTCGACGTCGCCCAAGACGTGGTCGTGACGGCCGAGGATTGCGGCACCGAGCAGGGCCTGCTGATGATGCCCATCGTCGAGGGCGGCGACGTGCTCGAGGCCTTGCGTGACCGCGTACTCGGCCGCGTGGTCTTGCGCGACGCGTACAAGCCGGGTACCGACGAGGTCGTGATTCCGGCCGGTACCATCATCGACGAGAAGTGGGCGGACGTGCTCGAAAAGAACTCGATCGACGAGATCTGGGTGCGCTCGCCGATCACCTGCGAGCTGCCGTTCGGCGTTTGCGCCAGCTGCTACGGCCGCGACCTGGCGCGCGGGCACCGCGTCAACATCGGCGAGGCGGTGGGTGTCATCGCCGCGCAGTCGATCGGCGAGCCCGGCACGCAGTTGACCATGCGTACCTTCCACGTCGGTGGTGCGGCATCGCGTGCGGCCTCGGCCGATGGCGTCGATGCGCGTGCGGCCGGCACCGTGCGCGTGCACAACATCAAAACGGTGACCAACAGCGAGGGCAACCTCGTTGCCGTGTCGCGTTCCGGTGAAATCGGCGTCATCGACGCGCAGGGGCGCGAGCGCGAGCGCTACAAGATCCCCTACGGCGCGACCATTCTGGTCAAGGACGGCGACGAGATCGCCCCGGGGCAGCGCCTCGCCAAGTGGGATCCGCACACCCATCCGATCGTCACCGAGCTGTCCGGCTTCGTGAAGCTGCAGGACTTCGTCGAAGGGTCCACCGTCAACCGCGAGACCGATCCCTTGACGGGCGTGGCGACGCTGGTCATCACCGATGCCAAGACGCGGAGTTCGTCGGCCAAGGACCTCAAGCCCACGATCATCCTCGTCGATGCCAAGGGCAAACAGCTCACCTTCGCCGGCACGGACATCCCGGCGGCGTACACGCTGCCGCCCAAGGCCATCGTCACCGTCGAGGACGGCGACGAGGTCAAGGTTGGCGGCATCATCGCCCGCATCCCCCAGGAAGCGTCGAAGTCGCGCGACATCACCGGTGGTCTGCCGCGCGTCGCCGACCTGTTCGAAGCGCGCAAGCCCAAGGAGCCGGCGGTGCTCGCCGAGACCACGGGCACGATCAAGTTCGGCACCGGGACCAAGGGCAAACAGCGCATCAAGATCGTCCAGGCCGACGGCAACGAAGTCGAGATCCTGGTGCCCAAGTGGGTCGAGATCCGCGTGTTCGAGGGCGAGACGGTCGAGAAGGGCGAAATCATCTCCGACGGCGAGCCGAGCCCGCACGACATCCTGCGCCTGCAGGGCGTGGTCGCGCTCGCGAACTACCTGGTCAAGGAGATCCAGGACGTCTACCGCCTGCAGGGCGTGAAGATCAACGACAAGCACATCGAAGTGATCGTGCGCCAGATGCTGCGCAAGGTGGAGATCACCGACCCGGGCGACACGCGCTTCTTGCAGGGTGAGCAGGTCGAGATCTTCCAGGTGCTGGCCGAGAACAGGAAGCATCAGGCCAAGGGCGAGCGCGGCGCGCGGTTCGAACGTCTGCTGCTGGGCATCACCAAGGCCAGCCTGTCGACCGAGTCGTTCATCTCGGCGGCCTCGTTCCAGGAGACCACGCGCGTTCTCACCGAGGCCTCGGTGCGCGGTTCGCGCGACGAGCTGCGTGGCCTCAAGGAGAACGTGATCGTCGGCCGCCTGATTCCGGCGGGCACGGGGCTCGCCTATCACGAGCAGCGGCGCAAGGCGCGCGGTGGCAGTCTGCTGGCCGAGCTGCAGGCTTCGGCGCTGACCGCGACCGGCGGTAGCTTCGAAGCCAATGCCGGCGAGCGACTCGCGGTGCGCGCCGCGGCCGTCGATACGGGAAGCGATGACGGCGACGCCGATGGCGGCGCCGAACAGGCATCGGACGAGGGCGTGGACGAGTAACACCGTCCAACGTCCTCAGACTCAGACCCCGGCGTCACAACCGGGGTCTTTTTTGTGTGCCGTTGCGCAGGCTTTCGTTTCGCCCTGCCGGGCGAGCGACTTTTCTTTGCTTGTGCAAAGAAAGGTGACTCGGCCGGCGAGGCCGAAACCGCTGTTTGAAACAGGGCGCGAACGGGTCCAGAACGGGGCGAATTTTGCAACGCAAACGCCGTTGACGCGACTTGCGCCGACCTATATGATGCGCGCCCTTTCCCGACGGCCCTGCAGGCAGGGTACGTCTTTTCTTTGTCAAGCCGGGAAGTCCACAACGTGCCAACAGTCAACCAGTTAGTGCGCAAAGGCCGCAGCACCCTCGTGGCCAAGAGCAAGGTGCCGGCGCTGACCGGCTCGCCGCAAAAGCGAGGCGTCTGCACGCGCGTCTATACCACCACGCCGAAAAAGCCGAACTCCGCGCTGCGCAAGGTGTGCAAGGTGCGCCTGACCAATGGATTCGAGGTCATCTCCTACATCGGAGGCGAGGGCCACAATCTGCAGGAGCACTCGGTCGTCATGATTCGCGGCGGCCGCGTCAAGGATCTTCCCGGCGTGCGCTACCACACCGTCCGCGGCGCGCTGGACTGCGCCGGTATCGACAAGCGTCGCCAGGGTCGCTCCAAGTATGGCGCCAAGCGCCCCAAGGCTGGCGCGCCGGCGGCGAAGAAATAGGACGGGCGTCACGCCCGAGTAAGGCGTGGCAGTCAGCCGCGCCTGAAGACCACCCGAGGAACTCATCATGTCCCGTCGTCGCAAACCCGAGATTCGCAAGGTCCTCCCCGATCCGAAGTACAAGAGCGAACTGGTGTCCAAGTTCGTCAACATGGTCATGGAGGATGGCAAGAAGTCGATCGCCGAGAAGATCGTCTACGGTGCGCTCGACCAGGTGATCGAAAAGAAGAAGATCGCGGCGCCCGCCGAGTTTTTGCAAAATGCCTTCGACAACGTCGCCCCGATGGTCGAGGTCAAGTCTCGCCGCGTCGGTGGTGCGACCTACCAGGTGCCGGTCGAAGTGCGGGCATCGCGCCGTACGACACTGGCGATGCGCTGGATCATCGAAGCGGCGTCCAAGCGTGGCGAGCAGGGCATGCAGAGCCGGCTGGCTGGCGAGTTGATGGATGCCGCCGAGAACCGCGGCGCCGCCGTCAAGAAGCGCGAAGACACGCACAAGATGGCCGAGGCGAACAAGGCTTTCTCGCACTTTCGTTGGTGATTCACTTTTGATTTTCCAGGTGGGCGCGCGGGCACTGGTCCCGGGCGACCGCCGCTACCGAGTTTTCTCATGGCCCGCACGACGCCCATCGAGCGTTATCGCAACATCGGTATTTCGGCGCACATCGACGCCGGCAAGACCACGACGACCGAACGCGTTCTCTACTACACCGGCATCAATCACAAGATCGGCGAGGTCCATGACGGCGCCGCGACGATGGACTGGATGGAGCAGGAGCAGGAGCGCGGCATCACGATCACCTCTGCCGCCACGACCACGTTCTGGCGCGGCATGGCCAATCAGTTCGAGCAGCATCGGATCAACATCATCGACACGCCGGGGCACGTCGACTTCACCATCGAGGTCGAGCGTTCGATGCGCGTGCTCGACGGCGCCTGCATGCTCTACTGCGCGGTCGGCGGCGTGCAGCCGCAGTCGGAGACGGTGTGGCGCCAGGCGACCAAGTATGGCGTCCCGCGACTTGCCTTCGTCAACAAGATGGACCGCACCGGCGCGGACTTCTTCAAGGTCTATCGCCAGATGCGCGAGAAGCTGCGCGCCAATCCGGTGCCGATCGTGATTCCCATCGGCGCCGAGGACAAGTTCCAGGGCGTGGTCGACTTGGTGAAGATGAAGGCCATCATCTGGGACGAGGCGTCCCAGGGCATGAAGTTCGAATACCGCGACATTCCGGCCGATCTCGTCGAGACGGCCCGGCACTGGCGCGAGAAGATGGTCGAGTCCGCCGCCGAGGCCTCCGAGGAGCTGATGAACAAGTACCTCGAAGAAGGTGATCTCGCCGAGGACGAGATCAAAAAGGCCTTGCGCCAGCGCACGATCGCGCTCGAGATCGTGCCGATGCTGTGTGGTTCGGCCTTTAAGAACAAGGGCGTGCAGGCGATGCTCGACGCCGTGGTCGAGTACCTGCCGTCGCCGGTGGATGTGCCGGCGATCAAGGGCGAGGATCCCAACACCGGCGCGCCGACCGAGCGCCACGCCAGTGACGACGAGCCGTTTTCGGCGCTCGGTTTCAAGATCATGACCGACCCCTTCGTCGGCCAGCTCACCTTCATCCGCGTCTACTCGGGTGTGCTCAAGAAGGGCGACAGCGTCTACAACTCACGCAGTGGCAAGACCGAGCGCATCGGCCGCCTGGTGCAGATGCATGCGAACAACCGCGAGGAAATCGACGAAGTGCGTGCCGGCGATATCGCCGCCTGTGTCGGCCTCAAGGAGGTCTACACCGGCACGACGCTGGCGGCGCAGGACAAGCCCGTCGTGCTCGAGCGCATGGAGTTCCCGGAGCCGGTCATCAGCCAGGCCGTGGAGCCCAAGACCAAGGCCGATCAGGAGAAGATGGGCATCGCCCTGAGCAAGCTGGCGCAGGAAGATCCCAGTTTCCGTGTGCATACGGACGAGGAGACCGGCCAGACGATCATCTCCGGCATGGGCGAGTTGCATCTGGAGATCATCGTCGACCGCATGAAGCGCGAGTTCAAGGTCGAGGCCAACGTCGGCGCACCGCAGGTCGCCTACCGCGAGACGATCCGCAAGACGGTCGAGGCCGAGGGCAAGTTCGTGCGTCAGTCCGGCGGTCGCGGTCAGTACGGTCATTGCTGGCTGCGCCTGGAGCCGCAGGAGCCGGGCAAGGGTTACGAGTTCGTCAACGCCATCGTCGGTGGCGTCATCCCCAAGGAGTACATCCCGGCCATCGACAAGGGTGTGCAGGAGGCGATGAAGAACGGCGTCATCGCCGGTTATCCGGTCGTCGACGTCAAGGTCACCGTGTTCGACGGCTCGTACCACGACGTCGACTCGAACGAAATGGCGTTCAAGATCGCTGCGTCCATGGGCTTCAAGGAAGGGGCCTCGAAGGCCAATCCGGTGATCCTCGAGCCCATCATGGCCGTGGAGGCGGAGACGCCGGAAGACTACATGGGCGACGTCATGGGCGATCTCAATCGCCGTCGTGGGGTGATCCTGGGCATGGAGGACAACTTCGGTGCCAAGATCATCCGCGCGGAGGTGCCGTTGTCCGAGATGTTCGGCTACTCCACCGCGCTGCGCTCCATGTCGCAGGGGCGTGCGACCTACACGATGGAGTTCAAGAAGTATCAGGAGGCGCCGGCGAACGTGATCGCCGCGCTGACGAAGAAGAGTTGAAACAGTTTTCGGTGGGCAGTTTCCAGTTTCCAGTAAAAGCAGAAACTCGGAACGCCCTCCGCCTGGAAACTGGAACTGGAAACTGAAAACTGAGGTAACGAGCGATGTCTAAGGAAAAGTTTGAGCGCAAGAAGCCGCACGTGAACGTGGGGACGATTGGACACGTGGATCACGGCAAGACGACGACGACGGCGGCGCTGACGAAGGTGTCGGCAGACAAGTACGGT
>NZ_JBEPIJ010000031.1:0-13760 GCF_040327995.1 Sinimarinibacterium thermocellulolyticum
TTTGAGCGTCCGGACGATCTGGGTTTCAGTGAATTTGCTCCTGCGCATTGAAAGCCTCCTGGGGCGTGTAGTTTGCCCGGAGACCTCCAGTTATCCTTGGACCGAGTTTAGGGGGAGGCGACAATTGCCACCCCTCTCCTGATGAATCCGTGGTTGATTCAAGCTGCGACCCACCGCAGCCGGTGTTCGTCCAGCTTTTGCACCCGTCCGTGGCTGCCGATTGGACTGCGACCCGGGGCAGTCAGCCAGTTGATCGTGTCCCTGTCACCGGCGGGAACACGCGCTAACAGTCGTTCACCGATCGGGGTGCGCGCAATCACCGCCCCAAAGTCCGGCTGCATTTGCCGGTCGTAGAGGACAGTGAACGTCTCCACCGTAGCTTCACCCTCGTACCAGTGCAGGAGCTCTGGGACGACACTCATCATCAGATCGGCGCGCGCCTGCACACAGGGGTTCATGTCGTCGAACGCGCCCTCGTCCGGACACCTCGACAGCACGAGCGCATGATGCTTGGTCAAGTACTCGCCCTGTCCGTACAGCAAGGCTGGGCGCTCATCGGCTTCTCGCAACACACGCGTCATCGCCACTGCCGCGTGACTCATGTAGTTGTTGAGCGGTCCGCCGAAGAAACTCAGCCCGCCCGTCACAGACACGGAGGTGTCGTCAGGCAAGCCGAGCGCATGCAAAGCCATCTTGGGCACACAGGGGAAGCAACTGTAGATCTCTAGCGCCTGAAACGCCTGCGCACCCCCGACGCGTTCGGCGACGCTCTGCAGAACGGCGGTCTGCGCTGCCGAGCGCGAATAGCTGTCCCGCTGCAGATAGTCCCGGTGCTCGCGGGCATACGCACCGCCCCAAACGTGGATCATCCGGTCGTCCGCAACACCCATCTCGCGGGCTCGCGCCCGATTGGTCAGCAGGATCGCGGCCCCTTGATTGACCATTGGATTGGCCACCATGCGCTTGCAGTAGGGCCATGCCACCCAGCGATTGTCCGCGTCGGTGTTCAGCATCTCCTCGGGTCTGTACGTCCGCTGTGACCACGCGAAAGGCTGGCGTGCGGCGATTGCCGAAAGGCGGCTGTACATTTCGGCACTTTCGACAAGCGCCTCGGCCTGCGTTTTCCCGCGCGCAGCGGCAAAAGCATTCTCGAAAAAAGGATAGACATGTGCTGGTTGAACGACGCCACAGACCAGGGCCGTCTCGCTCACAAAGTCGCGTCCAGTCGGAGTCTTGGCGGTCGAATCCCGATGCTGCCAGGGCAGGGGCACATTGGACTTCCAGGCTGCGGCAGTTGTGTACGCGGCCTCTGCACCGACGACAGCCACGACCCCGGATGCGCCGCTGGCGATTCTTTGCGCCGCTTCATGAAGACAGCGGATCGGCGTCTCGCCACCGTCTTCGCCGTAGAAGCGATGGGATGCCGGCATATCGAGCCGCCACGCAAGCAAGCCCGGAGGGTCAACGTATGGCCAGGAGAATTCCCGCACGACGTACAGGGTGTCGACATGTTGTAGCAATGCGGTGCCTGCGTCCTGCTGCGCGGCTTGCAGGGCCTCTACCATCAGGGCCATCGGCTCCTTTGCCTCGGCAAGCGAGCGGCCTCTGTCGATGCTCTCCCCGACCCCGATGATGACTGGCTGACGGTCCAGGAATTTGCGCATGGTTCAGCGTTGCGGTGGGTTCGAGGGGTGAGCTACCGTCGCTTTGCCGGACCGCTCGATGCGAACCGGCGTGCCATTGAGCAAAGGCACCTGACTGAGTGGGTCCAGTTCGTCGCCGGACACCAGTGCGTTGCGGTTGACGCCGGTACGCAAGACAGTGCGCTGTCCGCTGGGGTCGAAGAGACCCGAGCCCCAGCCGTGCTCGAAAACCACGACGCCCGGGCGAATCCGATCCGATACCAATGCTTTCGCCGGCAGGCGCGCAATCCGCGACACGACCTGCACGGCATCGCCATCGGCCACCCCAAGCGCATCGGCGTCGGCGCGCGCGATCTCGACGACATCGGCCAGCAACGGACGGGCGTCCAGGCCGGTCGTGTCGGTCAGCCAGGAATTCATGTTCTGCAGCCGACGACGGGAAATCAGCTGCAATGGAAATTGCGTGGGTGCACGGCACAAAGGTGTCGACAGGCACTTGCGCAGTTCCTCGGCCAGTCGCGGCGGACACAGGTGAATCTTGCGATCCGCAGTGCGAAGCGCCCCCCAGAATGCACCGTAGCGCTTGTCCTCGTACATCAGCCCGTGGGGATGCGCAGCCACCTCGGACCAGGTCACCTTGCCGCCCATGCGCAGCATCAGGCGCGTAAGCCACGCTGGCTTGAAGGCCAATGCATCGCGGCCGGTCAGGCGCGCCAGGGCGCGCGATCCGCGGATCATTGCGTTGAACCAGGGCTTGCCAAACAGGGGGACCCGCATCTCGAGCGCCAGTTCCGCGAGGAACTGCCAATCCGGCCTCACACCCGACGGCGGATCGACCACGGCTCGTCCCATCTGCACGAAGGGCCGGTCATGGAATGAGGCCAACAAGGGATGCAGTTCCGTTCGTTCCAGAAAGTGGACGGCCGGAATCAACCAGTGCGCGTGCCGATGACTCTCGCGCTGGAACAGATCGATCGAAACCAGCAAATCTAGCTTCGACAGGGCGCGATCCAGACGTGGCCCGTCTGGCCCCGAGATAACCGGATTACCGCCGTGCATGATCAGCGCGCGAATCTGACCCGGCCCCGGCGTTTCGATCTCGTCTGGCAGCTCGGCCAGCGAGTGCGCGCCCGCGACGGGCGGCAAGCCTCGCACCCGACTCGGGGTGGTGCTCGGTCGGAACATCCGTTCGACCGCGCCGATATGGTCGAAAACCCCGGGATTGAACGTGCGCCCACCGGGTCGCTCGATGCGGCCGGTGATCACGTTGAGCACCTGCCCCAGCCACTCGGCCAACGTGCCGTTGCGCGATTGCCCCGAGCCCGTTCGCGTGACGCAATGCGCGCTCGGTGCGGTCGCAAAGCGTCGCGCGACCTCCTCGATGGTGCTAACCGGCACGTCGCAGCGCTGCGACAGTGCATTCAGGCGGACACCGGCCGCCAGCCCACGCAGCGCATGAAGCCCGGTAGTGCGCGCCAGATCCTCCGTGTGCAGCCAGTCCTCACGAAAAATCACGTGGATCAGGCCCAGCAGGAACGCCCAGTCTTCTCCGGGGCGAATGGCCACATGCAGGGTGGCCTTGCTGGCGGTTGGACTTCTACGGGGATCGACGACAATCAGATCCGCACCGGCTGCCTTGGCGGCGAGCATCCGCTTCCAGCCGTCCGCCGCATGTCCGACCCAGCCATGTGCCGATTCGGCAGGGTTGGTGCCGATCAGTAAGAAGCAGCGACACGCATCGACGTCCACGTTCAGCGCCAGCCACGGTGACCCGTACATCTGTTCGGCCACAACGTGCAGGGCGTTGGTGTCTACGGAGGCCGCGAAGTAGTAGTTGTGGGTCGGCAGTCCTTTCAGAAAGCCCGATAGGAACGTCGCCGACTCGAACGAGAACGACTGCGGGTTGCCCGAGTACGCGGCGATCGCGTCACCGCCATATCGTTCACGAATGCGCTGGAGGCGTGTTGCGATGTCCGAGATCGCTTCCTCGTACGTCGCCGGTTCGTAGCGGTCGTCGACCTTGCGCATCGGCGTCTTGATCCGCAGGGGATGGTAGATCGTCTCGGCAGCACGGGCACCCTTCACACAGAAGTCCCGCCAGTTGTAGGGATGCGCGCGATCGGGCTGGATCTCGATCACCCGCCCGTGGTCGACGCTGACCGCCAGGCCGCAGCACTGCTCGCAGATGTGGCAGAAGGTGAATCGCGTTTCAGCCATGACACGCTCCTGTGCGTGCAACCCCAGCGTCCGGCATTAGTTTACTAATTACTAGTATTGTCTTACTGCAACGCGAATCTCAAGCCGGCACCCCGTGGCGGGCAAGTCATTGCGCGCCGCAACGCGCTCGCGGGCAGCCGTGGCGATCGGCCGATTCGCGCGCATAAGCAACAGAGGTGACACGCCACAAGCCGCTGCGCGCCGCTGACGCCGAGCGCGTCATCCGCTACCGGCGTACACTCGCTGCCGGTGGACGCAAACTCGTTCCAATCGGCATCGCAGGTGAGGGGGCAGTACGCAGATGAACAAGAAACGGAGTGCGGTCGTCGTTCCCGAACAGCGCGTGGAAGACCGGATCATTGATGCGACGGTCAAGTGCTTCAGACGCTTCGGCATCAACAAGACGTCGATGGACGACATTGCCAAGGCGGCGAAAGTCTCACGTCCGACGATCTACCGCTACTTCCCCTCGCGAAACCACCTCGCGATCGAGGTGCTCGTCCGCGAGATCCGCGACCATACGCGCTTGGTCGTACCGGTGCTACAGGAACACCGGTTTCCGCCGCGGGCACTGATCGAAGGCATCATTTTCGACATTGCCACGGCGAAGGAACATCCGTACACCGGCATCATCGTCAGCGATGCGGGGACCGAACTCCTATCGTCGGTCGCCGGCAGCGAAGACGCGATGCTTGCCGCCATGTCCGAACAATGGCTACCGTCGCTGACACGCTGGCGCGAGGACGGTTACCTGCGTGCCGAACTGAAGATGGACGACGTGCTGCTGTGGATCACGCTGTACATGCACACTTCGCTCGGCAAGAGCTTCATCGCCATGACCGAGGAACGGATGCGGCGCATGATTCGAACGCTGGTCGTGCCCGCCCTGTTCGACATGGACAAGCTCAAGCGCGATTTCCCAGAAGAGTTCTGAGCATCCCAGGCCCCCATACACGTGTCCGACGTTCGCGAAGGAACGACGATGGGTTACAAAGGCGAACGGCAGCGACGGTATGACTCCACTGATTGGTGCAAGTCGCGCAGCGTTATGGCGCTACGCGGCGAGCCCGCTTCTGAAAGCGTTACCGCTTTCGCGACGCGAGGAAAGCATCGAACGTCTGCGCCGCCCGCCCAGGACGCAGCGGCCCACTCATCACCGCGTTTTCGGCATCGAAGGCCTGTTCCAGACTCCGACCGGCTCTTTCGCGAATCAGCGCCTTGTGCCACCGGACGCCGGCCGGTGGATGCATCGCGATCTGCGCCGCGACGTTCAGTGCGGCGTCGACGACCGATCCATTCTCGGCGATCGCATTCAGCAGACCGCAGGCTAACGCCTCGCGCGCAGGAACGACGCGCGCGGTCATCACGAACTCCAAGGCTTTCGCTGGGCCGATCAGCAGCGGCAGTTGCCAGGTGTTGTTGACACCGTTGTAGGCCGCTGCGGTGAAACGGAACTCGCTGTTGAGACCGCCGATCCGCAGGTCGCACAGCGTGGCGAGAATCGCGCCGCCGCCATGGGCCAGGCCATTCACCGCAGCGATCAATGGCTTGGGGAATTTCGCCAGCCCCAGCAACAGACGCTGCCGTTGCAGGTAGTTCTCGAGTAACCGCGTCTCGTCGAAGCCGGCGAGCTCCTTCACATCGTATCCGGCGCTAAATGCCTGCTCGCCTTCTCCGGTGATGACGACGGCGCGCACGGCCTGGTCCGCCTCGGCCTCAATCAACGCCTGGTCGATCGCCTGCTGCAGAGCCGTGGTCAGGGCATTGCACGCCTGCGGACGATGTAGGCGCAACAGGCGCACGCCTGCCACTGGGCTTTCGATCTGCAGCGCGTCCATCGCGTCCTCTAGCATTTTCCGTCCACATTGTTACACTAAACAATATCTGTCACTGGTTTATTGCAGTGACGTGCGACGCTGGTCGGCACGGGGCCCGGCCACACCGCGGAGGAGACTCGCCCATGACGAAGCGGACAGTTTACAGTTTCTGCCATTACTGCATGTGCCTGTGTGGCACGCGGATCACGGTCGAGAACAACAAGGTCCTGTCCATCGAACCGGATCGCGATAATCCCTTTAGCTGGCGGGACTTCTGTCGCAAGGGTAAAACCGCTGCACAAGTCGTCGACCATCCTCGCCGGATCAAAACGCCGCTGAAGCGTGTCGGTGAGCGTTACGTTCCCGCGAGCTACGAGGAAGCCGAGAGCGATATCGCCCAGCGCCTACTACGGATCATCGAACGCCACGGGCCGGATGCCGTCGGCAGTTACAGCGGTAATCCGCTTGGCTTCAATTTTTCCGGTTCGATCTTCTGGAACGGATTGCTCGACGCGATCGGCACCCGCAATCGCTTCTGGGTCGGATCGGTCGACCAGAACAACACCCATGTCGTCATGGAACAGATGTACGGCACGGAGATGCTGGCGCTGATCCCGGATGTGGACCACGCCGACTGCTTCGTTCTCGTTGGCATGGACCCGGCGCAGAGCAAGTTCGTCTGGGTCGAGACCGTTCCGGATGGCTGGAACCGCGTTCTGGCGGCCCAGCGTCGCGGGGCGGATCTGATCGTCGTCGATCCACGCCGCTCGACCACCGCCGAGGCCGCCAACACACACGTGGCGATCCTGCCGGGCACCGACTGGGCCTTTCTGCTCGGTGTGCTGCACGTCCTCTTCGCGGAAAAGCTGCAGCGCTCGATCACCGCAGTCCCCCTGAAGGGAGTCGATGAGATCCGCGCGCTCGCGCTCTCCGCCTCGCTGGACGACCTCGCCGACCGCTGCGGTGTGCCGGCAGAGACGATCCGCGACGTCGCGCGCCGCTTCGGTCGGGCTCAGCGCGGAATGTGTCTGACCCACACCGGTGTGTCGCATACGCCAACCGGCACGCTCGCCGAATGGCTGGGCGCAGCCATCAATGCCGTCACCGATCGACTCGACCGTCCCGGCGGAAAACGCGTGGAACGGGGCTATCTGGACCTTGCCCAGATCTGGTCAAAGTTCGCGCCACCCGTGAAACACCGTACGCGCCTTCGCGACAATCCGACCATTGCCGGCTTCCATTCCCTTGCCGAACTCGCCGACGAGATCACGACGCCCGGGGAGGGTCAGATCCGGGCAATGCTGATCGCTGCGGGCAACCCGGTCGTATCCGGGCCGGACGGCGCGGCACTGGATCGGGCATTTGCACAGCTGGAACTGCTGGTTGCGATCGATCTCGTGCAGCGTGAAAGTCACCGACATGCACACTGGCTGATTCCCGGCACGCACTTCCTCGAACGCGAGGGTTTACATCCCTTATTCGCGGGACTGACCGAGCTACCGTTCGCCCAATACGCCCGTCAGGCCGTGAAGCCGCCGACGGGCGTCAAGGAGGAGTGGCAGTTTTTCATGGACCTTGCGCTTAGGATGGATCGCAATCTGTTCGGCAAACCGGGCGTCAATGCCTTCATCCGCGCGAGCCGGTGGCTCGCGCGAATGACGGGCAATCCAGAGCACGCGATGAATCCCCGTTGGATCGAACGTCTGCTGGTGATGTCTGGGCGACGCCTCAAGTACGACGACATCCGCAAGCACGAGCACGGTTGGCTCTACGGCGAAAAAGAGTACGGCCACTTCGCCAAGGCCTTGCGCACACCAGACAAATCCGTCCACTGCGCACCGCCGAAATTCCTCTGGGCATTGCAGCAAACGCTCGCCGAGCGGAGTACGCGAACCCGTGCGGAGTATCCGATGCTGCTGATCAATCGCCGCGTGCGTGAGTCGATGAATTCCTGGCTCAACGAAACCGAAGGGCTATTCGCGCAACAGCGCTACAACGTGGCTGAACTGCATCCGGACGATGCCATGGGTCTGGGCATCGTCGACGGCGAATGGGTTCGTATTCATTCCCCGGCGGGGCAAATCGAACTTCCCGTCCGCATCGTTCCGGGCGGCCGAGCCGGCGTCGTCACGGTTCCACACGGATGGGGCTCGGCGATCTATGACCCGGTCAATAACGATGCACCGGTGCGACTCGGCGCCAATCGCAATTTGCTGATCGACCGCCACGAGATCGACCCGTTCTCACAGACGCCAGCCCTCAACGCCAAGCCCGTCAGGATCGAGCGCATATCCCCTGGGTTGGGCCCGAGGGCGGACGCCACGACCCAAGCCCTGCGCGTGGAGGCCTGAACCATGGCCTACGTGATCGTCGGCACCTGCATCAACGATGCCGCCTGCGTCGACGTGTGCCCGGTGGACTGCATCCTACCGCGTCCGAACGATCCCCGGTTCCGCGAGGCCGACATGCTGGCGATCGATCCGGCGGCCTGCATCGACTGTAATGCCTGTGCCGAGGCCTGCCCGGTCAACGCGATTTATTCCGAGCATCGGCTACCGCAAGCATTGCAGCGTTATCGCCGGATCAATGCGGAACTCACGGGGCGGGCGGTGACATGAAAGCACCATCACATCCGCTCAAGGTCGCCATCATCGGCGCCGGCGCCGCCGGTCTGTACGCTACGACCGAGCTTCTGCGACGGGATGCGTGCGCCCGTGTCGATCTGTTCGACCGTCTGCCGACGCCTGGCGGCCTGGTGCGCTCCGGCGTGTCGCCCGATCACGCGGCACGGCGCGAAGTGTCCGCGGTGCTGGAACGCATGGCGGTGGCGAGCGGCCGTTTCCGCTACTTCGGCAATGTGGCGTACGGCCGCGAGCTCACGCTCGATGATCTCCGGCGCCATTATCACGCGACGATTTTTGCTTGCGGCGCCGTCGAAGACCGTCGCCTGGGCATCCCCGGTGAAGATTTGCCTGGAAGTCATGCGGCGACCCATTTCGTGGGCTGGTACAACGCTCACCCCGATCAGGCCGAGCGGAGATTCGATTTCGACTGCGAGCGGGCAGCCGTGATCGGTAACGGCAACGTCGCGCTCGACGTCGCCCGAATGATGCTGCTGCCCATCGATCTCCTGCGCCAGACCGACATCGCCGACCATGCCCTCGACGCACTGTCGACGAGTCGCGTACGAGAGGTTGTGATCCTCGGCAGACGCGGACCGGCGCAAGCCTCGTTCACCGCGCCCGAGTTACTCGAACTCACGCACCTCCCCGGGGTCGCCGTCGAGATCGACGGCGTGATTCCGGACGACGTTCCGGCCTCGCTGCCCGCGAGTCAACGTCTGCGGCTGCAAATACTGCACGAGCTTCGGTGGCGCAGGTCCGCGCCGGCACCGCGGCGCCTGATCCTCCGGTTCCAGCGCTCTGCGGAAGCACTGCTGGGCGAGGATCGCGTCGTTGCGGTCCGACTGGTCGAAAATCGCCTCGTCGACGACGGCAGAGGCGGTATCAAGGCCGAACCCGGATCAACCGTCGAAACACTCGAGGTCGGCCTGGTTTTTCGCTCGATCGGATATCGCGCGTCCGCGCTTCCGCGACTGCCGTTCGACGACTCTCGCGGGGTGATTCCAAACCAGGCCGGTCGCGTGCAGGGCGAGGACGGACTCGTCCAAGGTTTGTATGTCACCGGCTGGATCAAACGCGGCCCCAACGGCGTGATCGGCAGCAACCGCTTCTGCGCGCGTGAGACCGTCGACGCCCTGATGGCGGATGCCGGCAGCCTCAAAGCCCGACCTCCTATGGACTTGCACAACGACTTGCCCGGGTCCCTGCAACGACGCGGGATCGGCATCACCGACCATCGAGGCTGGCAGCAGATCGATCGCATCGAGCGAGAACGTGGGCTTGCCAGTGGCAGACCACGACGGCGCATCGCTGCGCGTCGCGAACTGCTCGCCATCGCCGCATCCGGCCCGGCCTGAGGGCACGCATGTCCACACTTGATTGCGACGTCCTTATTCTGGGGGGCGGTACAGCCGGCAGTGTGCTCGCGGCGCGACTGACCGAGGACCCGAGACTGCGCGTCACCTTGGTGGAAGCCGGAGGAGAAGCGGGCTCGCTGCTGGTCCAGTTACCCGTCGGTTTCGCTCGGTTGATCACCCATCCGCGCTATGACTGGTGCTACCGACAAGTGCAGGATCCCAGCATTCACGGGCGCCGGTTCATCTGGTCCGCCGGGAAGCTGCTTGGAGGCAGCAGCTCAATCAACGGTCAGGTCTATATCCGCGGCATGCGGCAAGATTACGACCGCTGGGTCGCCGCCGGTGCCCGAGGCTGGGGCTTCGACAACCTACTACCGTACTTTCGGAAATCCGAGGATTGGACCGGGACACCGCATCCGGCACACGGACAAGGCGGACCGATGACGGTGTCGCCGATGCGCGAGCCGCACCCGCTCTGCGCAGACTTCATCGCAGCGTGCGTGGAGTGTGGCCTGCGACGGCTCGACGACTACCATGACGGCGACATGGAAGGCGTGTTTCTCACCGTTGCCACGCAGCGCAATGGCTGGCGTTGCAGCAGCGAGAAAGCCTTCCTGCGTCCGGCACGAACACGACCCAATCTGCGCGTACTCACGCACGCCGAGGCACATGAACTGCTGTTCGAGGGGCGCCGCGCCCACGGCGCCGTCGTGCATAGCCGTCACGGCGAGTTGACCATCAACGCGCGACGTGAAGTGATCGTCAGCTGTGGCACGGTCGGCAGTGCGGCCCTGCTCTTGCGTTCTGGCATCGGCCCCGGCGCGCGACTGCAGCAACTCGGACGCACTGTCCTTCATGACCTCCCGGGTGTCGGGCAGAACCTGCAGGAACACCCCGGCGTCGGCCAGAACCGCTACGCCCGATGCGCGACGATTAACTCCCAGATGAGGCCGCACCACATGCTTGCGCACCTGTGGGCATTTTTGAGTGCACGCAAGGGCGTACTGACTGCTCCCGCGGTTCAGGCAATGGGCCTCGTACGCATGCAGGCGGCAACAGATGTCCCTGACGTCCAACTGCATTTCCTGCCGCTGAGTTACGACATCGAACCGGACACCTTATCGACCGCTAGCGCGTCGATGTCCAAGCAGCCGACCGTCACCATCCTGACGACGCTGTGCCACCCGTATTCACGCGGTCACGTAGAAATCGACGAGCGTGGTGCGCCACGGATCGCGCATCCGCTGCTCGGCGATCAGCGGGATGTCGACACCCTCGTGCGTGCACAGCGCTTCGTCGTCGACCTTTTCGAGACCAAGGCGATGCAGCGCATCGTGAGCGGCTTGCGCACGCCCGAACGCCTACCTGAGACCGATGACCAATGGGCGGAGTACGTGCGCTGGAAAGCTGCCCCCGCCTATCACCCGGTCGGCACCTGCCGTATTGGTATCGACAGCACCGCCGTGGTCGATCCATCGCTTCGGGTCCACGGGATCGACCGCCTGCGCGTCATCGATGCCTCGGTCATGCCGCTGCTGCCAAGCACCAACACAAACGCGCCGACTCTCGCGATCGCCGAGCGCGGCGCGGACCTCGTTCGGCAGGACCTTCGGGAGAATGTGTGATGCACTTCAGCCGATATATCCGCTTCTGGGCCCAGCGCCGCGGCGATGCGATAGCGATCAGCTGCGCCGGACAGCGATTGACATGGCGTGAAATCGATCGCGACTCGGCCGTCCTCGCCGGCTGGCTGGCAAGCCAAGGCGTGCACCGTGGCGACCGCCTCGGTTGCCTGTTAGGGAATTCCCTCGCGTGGTGCGTGGCATTCTTCGCAAGTCTGCGCATGGGCGCAATCTTCGTGCCGCTAAACCCCCTGTTCGGGAGATTCGAGCTCGAACAGATCGCACTCGATGCCGGATGCGCAGCCGTGCTCAGCACTCCCTCGTTGGTCGAGCGCATAGGCATCGTCGACCGTACCCAGCCTACCGATCGCCCGCGGCTGTATCTGCGCAACGGGGCACAAGCCTGCGACTACACCGATGCGCTCGCCACCTCGCTACCTTTCGAGGAGCGCGATTTGTCCGACGACGACGTCATGATGATCTGCTACACCTCGGGCACTACCGGCGTACCCAAAGGCGCAACCTTTACCCACCGAGCGGTCGATGCCGCGATGCAAGGCCTCATCCTGAATTTCGGCCTGCGCGGCGCGGAGGAACGGTTTTTGATCCTCGCTCCACTGGCATTCACCGGCGGCGTCATCTCGAACCTCGCGCCGATGATCGTGGTCGGCGCCAGCACCTTCCTCGAGCCGACGGTCGACCCGGCGCGTGCATTCAAGCTGCTCACGGAAGAGCACATCACCTACTTCGGTGGCGTGCCAGCGCTCTGGGAACGCATCGCGATGGCGCCTGGATTCACCGAGGCGCGTTTCGACGAACTGCGAAGTGCCTATACCGGCGGTGCGCCGGTACCGCGCCCGCTGCTGGAGAAATTCCTCGCCAAGGGCGTCACCATCCGTCAACAGTATGGGTGCACGGAGGCTTGCGGCGGCGTATCGTCTCCCGATGCAGCCGAAGTTGCACGTAATCCAGTCAGTTGCGGACATGCCTTGCCCGGAGTCGAGATCGAACTACGCGACGAACATGGGCAAACGACGCCTCGTGGAGAAGTTGGAGAAATTTGTCTTCGAGGACCACAGCTGATGTCCGGCTACTGGAACAATGAGGCTGCAACGCAAGATGCCTTCGACGGTGACTGGTACCGCAGCGGCGACCTCGGACGGTACGACGAGCACGGCGGCCTGATCATCGTCGACCGAAAAAAGAACATGCTGATTTCCGGTGGGGTGAACATCTACCCCGCGGAGGTCGAACGTGCGCTCGCCAGCATTCCAGGCATCATCGAATGCGTGGTGTTCGGTCTGCCCAGCACCCGGTGGGGCCAGGAAGTCGCGGCGATGGTCTACGCTCCAGACCTCAACGACGCCGACCTCATCCGCGAACAGGCGCGCCAGCTGCTAGGCGCGGTGAAAGCACCCAAGCACCTGCGTCTGAGTCCGCAACCCCTACCCAAGACTCCGTCGAACAAGATCGCGCGCACCAGATTGCCGGAACTGTTCGCGTCGCTCAGCTGATTTCGGTGTCTGCGCTTCCCATCTGCATTGAGCAGATCGCGGCCGATTGGCTTGGCGCCGCCTTGAACGAACGATCTCCAGGCGTAACCCCCTCCTGACCCCGGACGACCGGTAAGTAGAACTTTCTGGCATATTCATCGCAGTCAGGAGGTTTCATGAAGGAGTCGAGGTTTAGCGAGACGAAGATCGTCGTGTTCGCCGCAACGTCGGCGCGACTCGCTCTTCAGAAACTGATGCGGGCTCGCAGCCCATACATTCGCGGATCGTTGTTGACGGTCAGCGATGATCCGAAATCGGACACAAAGGCGGTCTCGGCGTAGATCTCGTCGGTAATGTTGCTCACGTACGCAGTCAGTTCCAACGCCCAGGGTTCGTACAGCCAGCTCGCGCGGGCGTTGTACAACTGCAAGGCATCGCGTTTCGAGAACTCGGAGTTCTGCGGCAGGAAGAACATTTCGCTGGCATAGCTCGTGTCCACACCGAACTCGAGCGCATGCCCACCGTCGAGATCTATGCGCTGATTGATTGCCGCGACCCAGGACAGCTCCGGGACACGCGGGATGCGGTTGCCGCTCAGATCGCGCGGCGGCAGGGTCGCACCACCTTCGCCGAATGCCAGGCCGGTGGCGTCGTCGTAGCCGCGTCCATTGACGAACTCGGTATAGCGGGCGTCGATGTACGCGGGCCCGCCGGTCACGACCAGACCCGGGTTGAGCTCCGGCATCGGCAGCAGCAGGAAGTCGAACTCGACGCCTTTGATCTCCGCCTCACCAGCATTGATGTAGTCGACGACACCGCCGGTGATGATCGAGACGCGGCCCGATAGGGGATTTTTCTGGATGGTGCGTAAGCTTCCCCGCCGCGGCGACAACTTGAAAGTAGAGCTTTCTGGCATCGTACAGCCAGGAGGTTCTGATGAAGAAGTCGCGTTTCACCGAAACCCAGATCGTTGCGATCCTGAAGCACGC
>NZ_JBEPIJ010000032.1:0-12024 GCF_040327995.1 Sinimarinibacterium thermocellulolyticum
ACGCAGCGCTTCCTCCGGCCGGTGCGCGCCCTGAAGCGGATCGTTCTCCAGCGGGATCACCTGCTCGGCGATGAACTGGCGGGTACGCGCCTGCAGCTCCTGCATGCGCGGGGTCAAGCTGAAGTCCATCCGGATCGCCTCGAACAATGCACGGTATGCGTGGTTCAGGGGGCTTCCATGAAGTCCCGGTAAGCACGGTGGAACAGCTGATTGGTCACCTCGTTGCGCCCGAGAATCACCTTGCCCACGTAGGGCATGGCAGCGGACGCTTGGATCGTGTTTCCGACGGGGACATCCTCGTTGAGAATCGCGTCGGTTGCGATCTTCCAGTTCTTAGCAAGGATCTCGTGGCTTCGTTCGTCGTGGTCGTTGCGCGGGGTCAAGTAGCGCAGGTGGACACGACAGGCGTCCGGATTGTCGGGGTTTTGGTAGACGGTCCAAAACTCGATGTGATGCGGGTGCATGACCATCACCGAGTTCGGCACGATTAAGTTGCCGATGATTGCGTAGCGATCCAGCGGCGGGATCGTATCGGGCGGATGGTCGACCAGCTCCTGCATCTTGCGCCGCGGATTGCCCCAGAGTGCATGGCGGCCGAGGATTTCGATGCCCATCATGTTCGGGAAGAAGTACGGGCTGATGGTTTTGCCGTGCAGAAACTTCACGTGATAGCCGTCGATCAGGCCATCCATCATCACTTTCCAGTTCTGAGGAAAGTCGAAGACGTGGCTCTTGTAGAAGAACCAGCGGTCGAGACGGTACTCCCCGAGCGCCTGGTCCATGCCTTCGCCCAGGTGTGCTTTGACGTCGATGGTTCCGGCAGGGTTCTCGACGATCCAGACGAATCCGTGGCGCTCCTCGGCTGGCAGCCGTACCAGGCCGCGGTCGGGAGATGGGGCCACGCCAAAGGTCTCCCCGAAGCCGATGCTGCGCAGAGCGCCGTCATTGCCGTAGGTCCAGCCATGGTACGGGCAGGGAAAGGCCCGACGTTTGCCGCATTCTGCCGTTACCACACGTGACCCGCGATGTCGGCAGACGTTCAGAAAGGCCGATACCGCACCATCTTCATTCCGTGTCACCAGCACATAACTGCGGTTGAGCTGTAGCGTCAGAAAGCTGCCCGGTTCCGGTAATTGGTGGCTGTGGGCGGCCATCATCGGCAGTCGCTCGAAGATCCGCACACGTTCTTGTGCCGCGGTGTCGGGACACCGATAGATCGCGAGGTCGTACTCGAAGACATCATCGAGCCGGTCGGTGGTGCCGGCACGGATGTGGCCGAACAACTTGTCCGCCAGTCGCTGGTTGCGTTCTTCACTGAAGTACACGGCACGTTCCTCCGGACGGTTGGCTCGCGATACCCTCTTGCTTGTTGCCCACCGCTGCAATGACAATAAGACAACATTGGAAACATGTAAAGTCATGCAGGTGCAAGGGCTGACGGTGCCGCAAGCGCGGCGCACGCAGGAGGCGCGCAGCGCCCCGTCCGGCCAGCGCGTCACGGCTGCCGCGGTCGCGAGGATCGTCGAGTTGGGTCTTGCGGGCGCGACATTGGCGGCGATCGGCGATCGGGCCGGCGACTCTCGAGGCCGGGTGACCCATCGGTTCGGCTCGCAGGGATCCGTCCACCGGCAGCCATCGCCCACCGCTCGGTGCGCTGCATCGCGGGAACTCGGAGCCGGGTTGATGGGCTGGGGGATTACCCATGTGGCAGCTGCTGCCGGTATGGAAGTGATCCTCCGGGATGCCACGCAGCAGCGTGCCGGTGAAGGAAAAAGACATTCAGAACGCCTGCTGCACATGGACGTTGGCGCACAGGCAAAGTTTGCCAGCAACACGTCGCCCTCGCCGATGACCGTCCTCGCGGACGCATGGCCTTTTCCGAAGCGCTTCGTCGGCTCGCACCTTTTTTCGCTGGTCGAGCGGATGCCGTGGATCGAGATCGTCTGCAGTCCAAAGACCGGGTATGAAGCGCTCGCAATGGCTTTCGATTACGCCGCCCCGCCGCGGAAGACCCCGATCCGGGTCGACAATTCGCTGGGCTCCTCCCGCATCCGCGCCTTCGGCCAATAGTTCGATGAAGGTCAGGGGATGCTGCTTGAAGAGGTTGATCCGGTGCCGATCGGGGATTCCGTGCGCAGAGCCGGGACTCCGGCTTGGATCGGCGGCTGTCTGTCTTACGTCGATACGTTCAGTTACCAGAGCTTCGTCCCCCAGTGTGACCGCATGGCCAGGCGCTTAGGTTTGCACTTCGAGGATTCGGGCGATGGCGATGCGGACGCTGGTACTCGCCGTTAGCACGGTCCATGAGACATCCGTGACGGCGCGAGCGACATGATGCCGCGCAGTCTCGTCGGGCGCGGACATGAGTGATTCCATGAGCCAGCGATTCCATGTGCCCGTGCGCCGCTTCTTGCGGATGAGGACCGGGCCGGACGTCACTCATGGATGCGAACAGGGCGGCGTCGATCGCAAGAGACTGATCGAGACGGAGTGTGACGAGGACGATCTCCCGATAGGGGCTGACCAGCAGTACGTCAGCCTTGGCTTTGCAGAACACCGAATTCGAGGGAACGAGAGATGAATGACGGCAACAATGGGGCCGCGCAGCCAGCCATGAAGACGCGCATCACCGAGATGCTGGGCATCCGGTACCCCATCGTGCAGGGTGGCATGATGTGGGTGGGGCGCGCCGAACTGGCGGCCGCGGTTTCGAATGCCGGGGGGCTGGGCATTCTGACTGCGCTGACGCAGCCGACGCCAGAGGCGCTGGTTCGGGAAATCGAGCGTTGCCGGACGATGACCGACCAGCCCTTCGGCGTGAATCTGACGATACTGCCGGCTACGAATCCGCCGCCCTATACGGCCTATTTCGACGCGATCATCGACAGTGGCGTCAAGATCATCGAGACCGCCGGCAGCAATCCGAAGGCATTCATCGCCAAGGCCAAGACTGCAGGTGTGCGCATCATTCACAAGTGCACCGCGCTGCGCCATGCCTTGTCGGCCGAGCGTCACGGCGTCGATGTCGTCTCGATCGACGGTTTCGAATGTGCCGGGCATCCAGGCGAGGATGGCGTCGGCTGCCTCGTGCTATTCGCGGTTGCCGCTTCCAAACTCAAAATTCCACTGATTGCTTCGGGCGGTATCGCGGATGGTCGGACGATGGCGGCAGCGCTGGCAATTGGAGTCGATGGAGTGAATATGGGTACGCGCTTCTGCGCCACCGTGGAGGCGCCCATTCATGACGACATCAAACGCTTGCTGATTGAGAAGTCCGAGTGCGACACCAACCTGATCTTCCGCACGCTGCACAACACCGCACGCGTCCTGAAGACGCCGGTTTCCGATGAGGTCGTCGCAATCGAGAACCGGCCAGGTGGGTGCGAGTTCAAGGACATCCAGCATCTGGTCTCGGGCATCAAGGGACGCGAGGCGCTCGAAACCGGTGACGTCACCAGAGGTCTGATTTGGGCGGGACAGACGGTCGGCCTGATACGCGACATCCCGACCTGCCAGACTCTGATTCAGTGCATGGTGGCCGAGGCGCGGGCCCATCTCGATGCTGCGCGCGCTTGCTTCGGTTGACGCCAACGGAGTGTCCAGGTGAGCAGAGTTCGACGGACTTGGTTCGCGGGTGCCGGGGGTGTGCGCCTGGCTGCCGATGTGGGCGGTGCCGACGATGCCCCCAGTGTGATCCTCATGCATGGTGGCGGGCAGACGCGCCATTCGTGGGCCGGCCCCATGCGCGAGCTGCTCGATTGCGGTTATCGGGTGATCAATCTCGATGCCCGGGGGCACGGCGAGAGTGACTGGCCGAGCGATGGAGACTACCGCCTCGATACGCTGGTTGCCGACCTGCGGTGCGTTTTGTCGACGCTGCCATCTCTTCCGGCGCTCGTCGGTGCTTCTTTGGGCGGCGCGACACAGCTGCGCGCAGTCGGCATGGCGGAGCGGGGCATTGCCGCGGCGTTGGTGCTCGTCGACATCGTTCCGCAAGTAGAGACTATGGGGACCACACGCATCGCGGATTTCATGCGTCGCCATACCGAGGGCTTTGCGTCCCTCGACGAGGCAGCGAATGCGGTCGCGGAATACAACCCACATCGACCACGTCCCAGCGATCCTTCGGGCCTGATGAAAAACCTCCGGACCGGAAGCGATGGGCGGTACTACTGGCACTGGGATCCGCGCTTCATTGCGGACCCACGACGCGAATCACCACGACAGATCGCTGATCAGCTCGAAGAAGCCGCCCCCAAGGTGAGGGTGCCGACCTTGCTCGTGCGTGGAATGCTCAGTGATGTTGTGACCGATGCAGGGGTGCGTGCGCTTCGTGACGCCATTCCGCATCTCGAGGTGCGCGGTGTAAACGGCGCCGGCCACATGGTCGTCGGCGATCGGAACGATCGGTTCCATCAGGCCGTCATCCCGTTTCTCCACCAGCACCATCCGGTCCCATGATCTGCGCACGGCGCAGCTGCTCACCTAGAAATTGACAAATTACAGAAATCGTCTGATGATTTTCTTAACGTCATCCGGTCGCAACGTCGATGGGGAGGCGCGACCCGAGGCGTTCATCTACGATGCGAGGAGAGACTGATGGAGCCGGACCAGATCCAGACGCTGATGGCGGCGTTCGATCACACTTCAGAAGCGCAGATGCGCGATCCGCACCCGATGTATCGGGCGTTTCGAACCCAATGCCCGGTCGGACGATCCGAGCAACACGGCGGATTCTTCGTTGTATCGTCCTACGAGCTGGTCAAGACAGTTTTCGACGATTACGCCCGATTCTCCTCGACGGAGGGTGTCGGCATTCCGCCGCATCCCTACAAGATGCTGCCGATCGACCTCGATCCGCCGCAGCAGACGAAATTCCGGCGTGTGCTCAACCCGCGCTTCACGGTGGAGAGCGTTTCCGCACTCGCGCCCAAGGTCGAAGCCAAGGTGCACGAGCTGATTGATGCTTTCATCGAGCGCGGTCACGCGGATTTTGCGGCGCAATTGGTGCGGCCACTGCTCCCAGCGATCGTGTTGCCGTTGCTTGGCGTGCCCATGTCGGATCAGCCGCAAATGAGCGCATGGATCGAGTATCTCACCCGGGGGCGTGCGAACGATCTGGCTGGCGTGGCCAAGGCGGGCGAACAGATCGGCGCCTACTTGATGGGCTTGGTGGCAGCGCGTCGTCAACAACCCCCCATCGACGACATCATGGGCTTGCTGCTGTCGTCCGAGATCGACGGCAAGCCCCTGAGCGATGGAGAAATCTTCAGGGTTTTGCTGATCATCCTGTTTGGCGGCCTCGATACGACCAGTGCCGTGATGCTCGAAGCCTTGCTGCATTTGTCGCGCAATCCCGTGGACGCGAGACGGCTGATGTCGGGCGAGCTCGACTGGGCGCGCGCAATTGAGGAGTTTGTGCGCTATGCGTCGCCGATCCAGGGACTGCGCCGCACGGTCAGCGAGGCAACGGTCCTCGGAGGCCAGGTATTGGTGCCAGGAGACTGGGTGTTCGGTCTTCATGGCTCGGCCAATCGCGACCCGGCAGTTTTCAAAGATGCAGACCGCTGTGTGCTTGATCGCACGCCGAATCCGCATCTGGGCTTCGGTAGCGGTGCGCACATCTGCCTCGGGCGAAATCTGGCGCGCCTGGAAATCCGCATCCTGTTGCAAACCGTGCTCCATCGTATTCCCGACTACACAACCCCGAGCGACTTCGATCCCGAGTATTTGGCGGGTGAGGCGAGGGGCATGAAGTCGCTGCCAGTACGCTTCACGCCGGGGCGACGGCGCGCGAATGTTCGATCGACCGAGGGAGTGGCCTAACGTGCCGTCCGTGACCTATGTCCAATCGACAGGCGTCGAGTACCGCATCGACGCAAATGAAGGGCAGAGCCTGATGGAAGCCGCCGTCGGGAATCTTGTGCCTGGCATCGTCGGCGACTGCGGCGGGGCGTGCGCTTGCGCAACTTGCCATGTGTATGTCGAGCCGGAGTGGCTGGAGCGTGCGGGTCCCATCACCGCCAATGAAGAGGCGATGCTCGATGTCGTGATCGATCGTCGGGAGAACTCTCGGTTGGCTTGCCAGCTCAAGGCTTCGGCTGCACTCGACGGTATCGTGCTGCGCGTCCCCGAAAGTCAAGTGTGAACGCTTATGGCGGACGATATCCGGCAGGACGTACTGGTCCCTCTAAGGGAAGTCCTCGATCGGCAACGATTGGCGTTTCTCGATGAGCAGCCCGTGAGTCTCGCGGTTCGTCGTGACCGGCTCGACCGCGGTCTGGCGATGATCCTGGATTGCCGACGGTCCTTGCTCGATGCCTTGCGCAACGATTTCCCGGCGCGTGGCGAGGCCTGGACAACGCTGGCGGAGATCCTTGTCCCGATCAACGCGTTCCAGCATGCGCGCAAGCACCTGCATCAATGGATGCGCGCCGAACGCCGCCGCGCACCTATGCCGTTTTCGCTGTTCGGCGCGCGCGCCGAGATCCAGTATCAGCCACTAGGGGTCATCGGCATCATGGGTGCATGGAACGGCGCCGTCGCGCTGGTGCTGACTCCATTGGCGCCAGCGCTCGCCGCCGGCAACCGCGCCATGCTTTGTCCGTCGGACATGATGCCGGCCACGGCCGAGGTGCTCGCAAGGGCAGTGGCGAAATATTTCGATCCCCGTGAACTGGCGGTTGCGAGAGGCGGGCTCGACGTGAGCCGCGCATTCTCATCGCTGCCCTTCGATCACCTACTGTTTACGGGCAGTTCGCGTGTCGGTGCCCTCGTGATGCAGGCCGCGGCTGCGAATCTGACGCCGGTCACGCTTGAACTCGGGGGCAAGTGCCCAGTGGTCATCGGGCCCGACGCCGACCTCGATGACGCTGCAGGCGCCGTCGTCGCTGCCAAGACCCTCAATGGCGGGCAGGCCTGTCTGGCCCCGGATCTGTTGCTGGTTCCGTGCGGTCGACGCGCTGCTTTCATCGAGGCGATGAGCCGGGCGATGGCCAAGCTGTACCCCGGCGGTGCGCGCAATCCAGACTACTGTGGGCTGATTAATGCGCGACAGTTCGAGCGAGTCGACAGCTTGCTGGAGGAGGCCCGTCGGCTCGGTGCATCGGTGACTGCGCTGGGGGTCGGTGCTGATCCGGACGATCAGCGCCGTGCGTCCGAGAGGCGTCTTGCCCTGCATGTGGTAGCCGATGCGCCGGCTAGCAGTCGGGTGATGACCGAGGAGATCTTCGGGCCGGTGATGGTGATCGTCGACTATGACAAGGTCGATGCCGCCTGCGCGTACTTACGCAAGCGCCCGAAACCGCTCGGTCTATATGTCTTTTCGCGCGATCGCCGCTGGGTGCAGACCGTCCTCGATCTTTCGTTCTCCGGTGGTGTTACCGTGAACGACGCGATGTTCCATTACAGCGTTCCGGACCTGCCGTTCGGCGGTGTGGGGCACAGCGGCATGGGCGCATACAGCGTAGGTATTCATGGGTTCAGGCAGTTCAGTCACGCCAGGGCGGTATATCGACAAGCTGGGCCTCGCGCCATCTTGCGCATCTTGCAGCCGCCGTACGGACGACTCTTTGACCTGACGGTCCGTCGGCATATCGAGCATCTGGCTGCAAAGCATCTGCCACGATAGTCGCGGCGAGTGCCGCGTCGGGCGACCAGTTGCGCAACTGGCGCTTCGCATTACATGAAACATGACTTGCAAACTGTAAATGCTAGTGCTAGTTTGCTGTCTAAGTGTGTTAGATTTGTGATGGCGCGATCGAACTCGATACGCCATCCGGTGCGCCGAAACCAAGACCGGGGCATACGTGAGGTAGCCGAAAGCGCGGTTGTCGGTGCAGCCGCGACGGCGCAGTGTCGAGAAGGCCGGCGACAGGTCCACAAACCAGGTGCGCGCAGTGCGGAGGATTGAGATGCGAAACCTCTTTTCGCGATCGGTGGCGATGGTGCTAGGTTCGGTGTCCGTCATCGCATTGGCACAGTCCGAAGCCGATTCTCTGGATACGATTCCGGTGCCTCGGCAAGAGGAAGAAGTCGACGCGGCCGAGCCCGTGACTCAGGCAAGAGGACGTAGTCGCCTCGTCGAAGAGATCGTCGTCACCGCGCAAAAACGCGAAGAAGACATCCAAGACGTTCCGATTTCGATCAGCGCTTTTACAGGGGAATCGCTGGATGCCAGGGGCATCACCGATCCCAAAACGCTCGCGCAGTCGATTCCGGGTGTGACCTATGGCGAGACGGTGAACTTCTCCATCATCTATGTTCGCGGCGTGGGAACCGATGCGTTCCTGCCGGACTCTGATCTCAGCGTCGCGATGTACATGGACGGGATCTACTTCCCGTTCGCCAATGGTCTTTCCCAGACCTTCGGTGCGATCGAACGTGTTGAAGTCCTCAAGGGGCCGCAGGGCACGCTATTCGGCCGCAATGCCACAGGTGGGGCATTCAACATCACCACGAAAATGCCCGAATTCGAGCCCGAGGTCAGCTTCTCCACGGGGTACGGGGAGTTCAACCAGTTCACTTCGCGCCTCTACGGCAACGTCCCGCTGACCGATACCCTGGCCGCAAACGTATCGCTGACCTACAACACCGGAGACAATTACTACTCGGGGACGCGTGGCGACGTGAACTCGACCGCTGGTCGTCCGCTGCCGACGGAAAACGAAAAGGGAGCTCGGGTACGGCTGCGCTGGAATCCTTTGGATTGGTTTGACGTCACCGTCACCGGGGTCAAGCATCTGAAAGACGGTTTGGCCTCCACCGCCATGCCGAACATCCAGCCGAGTACTGCTACGAGCACGCTGTACTTGCTGACAAATGGCAGGCCCTATGAGACTCCACCTGAGTATCAGGTGTACGTTGATGTGCCGAGCTACTTCTCCCTCGATAACGAAGTGGCATACGGGCAGATCGTCCTCAAGCCTGATTGGTTCGACATCAAATTGTTGGCGAGTCAGCAGGACATCATGACTGACAACAATTACGACTTCGATGGCACCACCGCGCCGTTCATTACGTTCGATGCGCGCGGTCAGTTTGCCGATGTATTCACCGGCGAACTCCAACTGATCTCCAACGGACAGTGGGGGCCGGAGTGGCTCGAGTGGGTTGCTGGCATGTACTACCTCGACCAGACCGTGGGCTTCCCGCTCAATCGGTTGTCTGCCGGCGGTCTGGATGTCTCGACCGGGAACATCGCTGGAATCATACAGATTCCAACGGCGCTGGGATCTCTTCTTCAGAGTCTCGCGAACGCTGGGATTCCGGTGACGGATGGATTCTCACTTGCCCTGGTGTCGCTGCAAGAGGCGCAGTCGACGGCATACTTCGGCCAGGCTACGGCGTACTTGTTGGATGAGTTCTATCTTACCCTGGGCGGTCGTTTCCAGGAAGAGACACGACGCGTCATTGAGTCGAGCATCGGAGCGGCGCGGCTCGATGGTCGGCCGCTGACACTACTGAGGTATGGGCAACCCGAGAATCAGGACACCAACTTCTCACCGAAGGTCGTTCTGGGCTACAAGCCTGCGATGGACAAGATGGTGTACCTCTCGTGGAGCAAGGGCTTCAAAAGCGGTACGTTCAACACGGTCAATGTCTATAACGAACCCGAGTTCGTGCGGCCGGAGGAGGTGACCAGCTATGAGCTTGGTGCAAAGCTCGATTTTGCCGACGGCCAACTCCGCGCCAACGGTGCTGCTTTCTACAACAATATCCAAGATCAGCAGGTACAGTTCATCTCGTTGCTTGCCGGTGGAGCGGTTCAGCTTGAGAACGCCAGCGAGGTCGATATCTACGGTGCTGAGATCGAGCTGCAGTACACCCCGCATTGGAATTCGGGACTATTCGCGGCGCTCTCCGCTACCTACCTGGATTCCGAGTATGTGAGTTACCCCAATGCAAGCGGCTACACCGCCCCAACCGGGCTGTACAACTTCCGCCAAGGCGATTACTCGGGAAACCGGACGGTCCGCACACCCGAACTGAGCGGGTCGTTCATCGTCAACCAGGTGTTTGGGTTCGACCACGGAGATATCGAAATCGGCGGAACCTACTACTACAGCAGCGATTTCTTCTTCCAAGCACAGAACAACGAGATTTCCCGTCAGCGTGCCTACAGCACTTTGGACGCTCAGATCAGCTATCTGCATCGAGCATCGAACGTGCGGCTGACGGTACTGGGTAAGAACCTGACTGACGAGCGCTATCAATTGACGCAATTCCACACGGACGCCGGTGTTCAGCACTTCCTTGCGCCGCCTCGGGCGTTATCTGTGCGTCTCGACTGGTCGTTCTGACGACATCGCGCCAAGAGCCTTGTATGCAATCGGCAATGAACACCCTGGAGGGGAGCGCCATGACCAATGTGAATCCACGCAGCAGGCGTTTGGTGGTGCGTGCAATGCTGGCCCTTGCGCTCATCGCCGCAGCGGAGTCTGCCTTTGCCGAGCGTGATGAGAGACCGTTGCAGAAGGGGGGTTATCTGGCGCCACTGTACGGATACGTGGACTCGCAGTCGGACCGACTCAAGTCGGGCGCGCAGGTGCTCGTGATGGGTGGGTACCGAAGCGGGGGCTACGCGATCGAGATCGGCGGCATCATGCAGCAGATTGATACAGAGGCTGATTCCAACGTTGATTTGAAAGGCGGGCTGTTCAATGCGCTCTGGTTTCCGTTCGATGGCCTGCTCAATCTGTACGGCATGGCATCGTTTGGCGCCGGTGAGTTGATGGATTATCCTGCCACACCGCGCAGCTCGGTTGACAACCCTCTGAAGCGCTTCTCACTCACTCGCTACGGTGGTGGGCTCGGCTATTTGTGGGGATTGTCGCTTGGCCGGTACGAGATGGCGATCCGATCGGAGGTGCTGTACATCGTCGGTCGTCGCGATGAGGATCCGCGACCAGGAGGAGACATCGGCGCGCCGAGACTGTTCAAGGAGGTGTCCGCCAACATTGGCCTGCAGTTGCCGCTCGGATTGGTGCCTCCAGCGCCACCGCCGCAGCCGGTAGCACAGGTCGTCGCGCCCCTTCCCGACAGCGATGGTGACGGCATCTTCGACAACGCCGATCAATGCCCGGGCACGCCGCGCGGCACTGAAGTGGACAGTGTCGGCTGCCCGCTGCCGCCCGAGCCACCGCCGCCTGCATGCCATGGCAATAGCGACGATCGGTCGATTGCCTTGGGGGGCTGCGAAGCGGGGGATACGCTCGTTCTGCGGGATGTGAATTTCGAGGTCGATGAAGATCGCCTGACTGCAGACGCCGAGGCCGTACTCGATGAAGTGGTTGCCGAACTCCAGGCCCATCCGGATTTCGTGATCGAGGTTGCGGGCCATACCGACGACAAAGGTTCGGAGAGCTACAACCAGTCACTTTCCGAACGGCGTGCGCGGTCGGTGGTGTCGTATCTCGTCAGTCGCGGGATTCCCCAGTCACGACTGACCGCAGTCGGCTATGGGGAGTCGCAACCGATCGCCGACAACCAGACTGAAGAGGGCCGTGAGCGCAATCGTCGTGTCGAGCTGAAGATTCTCCGTCGCGATGATTCCCAGCCACGGCCCCAGACGGCTGCTCCGGCCAGCCCGGCCGCGGTGGATGGCGGAGACGCAACGCGCTCGCCTGCGGTCGTCGAGTCGGCTCCGGCGTCTGCTCCAAAGTCTGAAGGCGAAGGCGAGTTGGAATTCCTCCTCAATTGATTTGTTGAAGCCAGTGAAGCATCGTCTCGCTGGCTTCCGCCCGTTTCCGGAGAGTTTATGAAGTGCGTTGAATGGATTGATGGCGTAAAGCGGGCGTTTCGCTTCTCGCCCCTTGTGGTGTTCTGCTCCCTGATGTTCGGCTCGCCGTTCGCCGCCTTTGCCGCGACGGTCCCCGAGGTGATCGACGCGAGCAACGCGTGGCTAGCCCGGATCCGTCACCAGCGAGCCGATAGACGCGCCTGGAGCACGGGCGGAGGCTTTCTGGTTTCGGAATGACCAATTTGACGACACGGTGAGGGTATTTTCGGCGCTTTGGACGCAGC
>NZ_JBEPIJ010000033.1:0-7979 GCF_040327995.1 Sinimarinibacterium thermocellulolyticum
ATCATGCGCAAGCTGTCACGGCGCCTACTCGCCGCGCTACATCAATGATCCGAACTTCCTCGCCGATCCCACGCTCGAAGGTGTGGCCAGCTACGTCGTGCCGCTGTCGGTGATCCGCACCGATCCGGCACGTGCGAACACCGACAACGAAGGCGTTTCGCAGGCCTTGTCACGCACCGACATTGGGTACCCGGAAACCCATGGCGCCGGGCCGCAGCTCGACTGCGGCATGCAGACGCGCGCGGCAACGCGCGGCGAGCGTGAGCACGGCTATCTGGCGCCGCCGCTGTACGGCGTCTGGGCGACCGCACCCTATCTGCACAACGGTTCGGTGCCCGATGTCTGGAGTCTGCTCAAGCCCGAGGATCGCCCGGCGCTGTGGCGGCGCGTGTCGACGCCGCCGCGCCCCGATCAGGCCGGGCAGGTGATCATGGGCTTCGACACCGACATCCACCGCGCCTACGACGGCGAAAAGCTCGGCTGGAAATACGACGAACTCGCCTGTGGCGACGGCACGATCCCAGCGCTGCAGTGCGCCGGCGACAACCCGGGACTGACGCAGCCCCTCATCGATCTGCTCTACGGCAACATCCTCGCCGCCTGGAACCTCGGCAACGCCGTCTCGCTGCTGCAACTCACGACGGAGCAGATCGAGGATCGCAAGATCTACAACACGCACCTCTTCAGTCAGGGCAACGAGGGCCACGACTTCACCGCCGTGCTCACCGATCAGGAGCGTCGCGCCCTGATCGAGTACATGAAGACGCTGTAGCGGCACGGCCGTACCGAGGAGACATCGATGAACACCCGCTTCCAGCCCGCCCTCATCGCTTCTGCCGCGCTGCTGCTCGGCGCCTGTGCCGACGGCACGCCGACCGAGGCCGCGCCGCTTAATCCTGGCAGCGGCGGCGGGCCCGGCACGACCGAATACCCGCTGCTCGGCGGCGAGCGCGGCGGCAATGTCTGGGCGAATTTCTGCGAAGGGCAACCCGACAGCGCGGTACTGCCACGCGATCCGCGCACACTGCTGGTGCCCGGCGTCAACGAAGGCCGCGCGGTAGCGTTCAACGCCTACTGGCGCGACTGCGGTAATGCCGTCCCCAGGCCGACGACCTGCGGTGAGCTGCGCGAGCAGGTCAAGCTCGGCGCCCTGGTTGCGCACGGCAACGGCGAGATCGGCTCGCCGGTATCCTTCGCCGGCGGCCAGGAGAATCCGCGCGGCATCGCCGCCGAGGACTACAACCGGCTGTGGGAGGTCTGGGGTCTGCCGGGACGCCCCGACAATTTCGACGAGCTGGTGGCCCAGCGTCACGGCTCGCCGCTGACGCCGTGGCGCAATCCCTATCCGCTCCCGGGCGAGGACCCGAATCTCACCGATGGGGGCTCCGGTCAGTTGCCCCTGGCGTACACGCAGATCCGCAACGCCGACGGCACCTGGACCGGTCGGATCGGCACCAAGGTCTGCGTGCTCTGCCACAACGGCCAGATCGATACCGCGAATGGTGAGCTCGGTCCGATGCTCGGCGGCGCCGGCAGCATCGGCGATTTCACCGTCGCCGGCAGCGACTTCGGCCAGGGCGGGGGCGCCGGCGTCGATGCCGCGCTGCGCCTGATCACGATCTCCGAAAACCGCGGCACCGGCGCAATCGACTTCTTCCAGCTCGCCTTCGTCTTGTTCAGCAGGCTCGATCCCGAACTGTTGCTCAATCCCAAGATCGTGTTCAGCCAGGCGATCGGCAACATCAAGAGTCCGCCGTGGTGGAACCTCGCGTACCGTCCGCAGAAGTTCCACGGCGCGATCCTGCCGACCGATTCCTCACGGATCGACCTTGCCGCCTACTACGACCTGCAGGCCAGCCTTAGCGGCAATGATGCCAAGGCCCTGGCGTGGAACGATGCGCACTCCGGGCCGTTCCAGGTCTGGGCGGAAACACTGCCTTCGCCGCAGTATCCGGGCCGCATCGACCGGCGGCTCGCCGAGGCAGGCGCGATCCTGTTCCACGCCAAGGACCTGTGGGCCGACGGCCTGAACAATCCCGCGCCGCGGCCCGATGCCGGCAACGGCTCCTGCGCGAGCTGCCATGGCGCCTACTCGCCGCGCTATGTCCACGATCCGGCCTTCCTCGAAACCCCGGAACTGGCTGGCATCGCCGCCTACACGGTGCCGATGGACGTGATCCGCACCGATCCGGTCTATGCCGAGGCGATGCAGAGCCTGCGCAATCCCGACGGCAGCTTCCCGTCCGCCACCGACAAGCAGAACTTTCTCTACTGCGGCCACGGCGCCTACGGCGAGACCGAAGACCTCACGCCGATTCTGCTCGCGCCGCCGTTGTGGGGCATCTGGGCGGCGGCGCCATACTTGCACAACGGGTCGGTGCCCAACATCTGGGGCGTGCTCGATCCATCGCGCGAGCGGCCGAAGCTGTGGCGGCGCGTGTCGACGCCGGCGCGCCCGGATCAGGAGGGCCTGGTGGTGATGGGCTACGACACCAGCTTCGAGCGCGCCTACGACCAGGACAAGCTCGGCTGGAAGTACGAGGTGCTCGCCTGCGGCGACCCGGGCACCAGTCCGTGGCTCGCGTGTACCCCGGGCGACGAAAGCGGTCCGTCGACACTGCAGAACGCGATCTCGCTGCTGTTCGAAAACTTCGGCGCGCTGTGGAACCTGCCGCGCCCCGAAGGCCTGCGCATGAACCGGCAGGATATCGAGAACCGCAAGGTCTACAACACCTACAAGTACAGCCAGGGCAACCAGGGCCACGACTTCACCGCCGTGCTCACCGATGCCGAGCGACGCGCGATCATCGAGTACCTAAAGACGCTGTGAGCGCGCGCCGCAAGGTCCACACCTTCTGCCGCATCTGCGAGCCGTCCTGCGGACTGGTGGCCGAGGTCGAGGGCGATCGACTGCTCAAGCTGCGGCCGGATGTGGACCATCCGGTGACGCGCGGCTTCGCCTGTCATCGCGGCTTGGGCTTTGGTGCGATCCATGAAGACCCGGATCGGCTCGACGTGCCGCTCGCACGCAAGGGCGAGCGTGGTGGCGGTCTGTTCGAGGCGCGCGGCTGGGACGAGGCGATCGCTGACATCGCACAGCGTCTGCGCGAGATCCGAGAGCGCCACGGCGGCAACGCCATCGCTGGCTACTTCGGCAATCCGAGCGCGTTCAACGCGACCGCCGCACCGGCGCTGAGCGCACTGCTGCGTCAGCTCGGGTCAAAGCGCCTGTTCAACTCGGGCACGCAGGATTGCGCGAACAAGTTTGCCGGCGCCGAGGCGGTGTTCGGCACCAGCACGCTGCATCCGGTGCCGGACCTCGAACACACGCGCTACGCGCTGATCTTCGGCGAGAACCCGGCGGTCTCGCACATGAGCTTCGTGTCGATCGCCGATCCGATGAAGGCGCTGCGCAACGCGCGCCGCCGCGGCGCGACCATCCGCTTCGTCAATCCGCGCCGAATCGAGTCGGCGACGCCGGCGACCGGCGAGGTGCTGCAGATCAAGCCCGACACCGATCTGTATCTCATGGCCGCACTGCTGCACGAGATCGACGCCGCCGGCCTGTTCCGCGAGGACGTCATCGCCGCGCACGGCAAGCGCATCGAAGGGCTGCGCGCGTTCATCGCGCCGTACAGCGCGCAGGCCGTCGCCGAGATCGTCGGCCTGGACGCGCCAACCATCCGCAGCGTTGCGCTCGAGTTCGCCTGCGCCGAATCCGCGTGCGTGCACATGAGCACCGGCGTCAACATGGGTCGGCAAGGCACGCTGTGCTACTGGCTTTTGCAGATGCTCAGCTTCGTCACCGGCAATCTCGATCGCCGCGGCGGCAATCTGTACGCGGTAGGCTTTTATCCTGCGGCGAAGGCCGGTCGCATCGACGCCGAGGCGATCGCATTCCGCGACACGCCGTTCGGTCCGCTGCGCGAGATTCGCGGCGCGCTGCCGGGAAATCTGCTCGCCGACCTGATCGAGACCGATCCGGCGTCGGGCGAGGAACCGATCCGTGCGCTGATCGTCATGGCCGGCAACCCGCTGTTGTCGATCGGCGGCGAAGCGCGCCTGCGCCGGGCGTTCGCCAAGCTCGACCTGCTGGTGGTGCTCGATCTGTACCGCAATGCCACCGGCGAATATGCCGACTGGCTGCTGCCCTGCGCCGACATGCTCGAACGCGCCGATCTGAACCTCTGCGGCCTGGGCATGCAGTCGCAACCCTTCGTGCAATACAGCGCGGCGGTCGTGCCGCCGCGCGGCGAGCGCCGCGAGGAATGGTGGATCTGCACGCGCATCGGTCAGGCGCTCGAACCGACGCTCACCATCGATACCGATCCACTCGCCCGCTTCGATCACATGCTCGGCTACGCCGGCCTGTCGACGGCACGGCTACGCGTGCAACCCGGCGGCACGGTGGTACTGCCCCCGCCGCAGCCGGGACGCTTCTACGACGAGCACATCCAGACACCGGATCGGCGCGTCGATTGCTGCCCACCGCTGTTTGCCGATGCGCTGACAAGAGCGCACGCGATCTTCGCCGAGCTGCAGCAGGAAGCACCGCAGCAGATCAGGCTGATCAACCTGCGCACGCCGTACATGCACAACAGTTGGTTTCACAACGTCGAGAAACTCAAGCGCCCGCATCAGCAGCACAACCCGCTGCACCTGTCGCCCGATGACGCCGCACGGCTGGGCCTGCAGGACGGCGATGCCGTCGTAGTGCGCTCCGAGTACGGCGCCATCGAGGCCAGCATCCACATCGACGACACCCTGCGCGCCGGCGTCGCTGCAATGACGCACGGCTGGGGCCAGTCGCGCACGCCCGGCATGCGCGTGGCGCAGCGCTATCCCGGCGTCAACGTCAACGAGCTGCTGCCGAGCGGCCCGGGCAGCTACGATCCGCTGAGTAACCAGGCGCACATGACCGGCATTCCGATCGAGCTGTCGAGGCCGGGCACGGACGAGGCGAGCCGTCGTCGGCACTGCGCCTCGTCTCAGAACCGCCAGCTGAACTCACCAAAGATCAGCCGCCCCGGTTCCAGCGTCTGATAGAACGTATCGGTGGCCAGCGGCACGTCGCTCTTGTAGCTGGCGACGACCTCGTCGGTGAGGTTCTCGCCGACGATGCGCAGGCGCCAGCGGCCGTCCGCCGAGGCGATGCCGACATAGGCGTTCCAGCGCGTGACACCGTCCTGTTTGACGCGCTCGTCGCGCAGGGCGTTGTCGGCGAAGTAGCTGCTCTGGTAGGCGGCGACGACGCCCAGGTCGAGCGCCAGGCTTTGCCACGGCAGCGTGAACTCCGCGCGCGGGCTGAGCGTCGCGGTGAAGCGCGAGGCGAAGTCGAGCGGCTCGCCGCTGATGTCGCAGCGCTCGTCGCCGTCGCCGTCGGTGTCTTCGTTGCCGGCGGCGCAGGTGCCGAACGGAAAGTTGAGGAACTCGTTGTCGTTGAAGCCGAGGCTGCCCTGCAGGCTGAGCCAGTCGTTGACCAGCCACAGGCCGTCGATCTCGACGCCGCGCGCCTGCGCTTCGCCGGCGTTGAGCACGGTGAAGCCGACGTCGCTCGGGTCCTGGGTCACGACCTGGAAGTCGCTGAGGTTCATCCAGAACAGGCCGACGTTGAGTTGCGCGGCGCCATCGAGCAGGGTGAACTTGCCGCCGCCTTCCCAGGAGCGCACCTGCTCTTCGTCGTGCTGCAGGCCGTCGGGGTCGCCGGTCGAGGCGATCTGGTTGAAGCCGCCGGCGCGAAATGCGCGCACCCAGGCGAGGTAGAGGCTGGCGTCGTCGGAGAATATGTAGCGCACCAGGGCCTTGGGGCTTAGTTGCTGTTCGGAACGATCGGCGTCGGCGGTATAGGGCTCGCGCCCCAGCGCCAGCCGGGCGAGCAGGCCGGTACCCTGCACCGACACGGAGTTCCAGCTCGCCTCTTTCTGTTCGTCGGAGTAGCGCAGGCCGAGTTGCAGCATCCACGCCGGCGTCGGCGACCACTCGAACTGGCCGAACAGCGCCGCCGAGCGGGTGATCTGGTCGTAATAGATGATGCCGACCTCGTCGTCGGCCGGATTGTTCGGCGGCAGTACGCCGCCCGGCTGGGGCAGCGGGATCGGCAGCGGCAAGGTGTCGCCCGCGAGGAAGATCAGCGTCGCCGTGGGATCGATGCGCAGGCCCGCCTCGGAATCCGTGAAGCGGCGGTTCTGCCAGAACGCGCCGACCGTGAGGTTGCTCGTGCCCGTGTCGCCGAAGCCGAACAGGCCGTCCAGTTCGGGCGAACTGGTGCGCAGTTCGATCGTGGACTGCGGATGGCGATCCTTCTGGATCAAGGTCAGCGCCGGCGCCGGACCGAAGTCGGGATCGGCGATGTTGTCGAACAGCAGATCGGCATGGCCGGCGATAAGCGTCGTGTCCCATTCGCCGAGCGCGCGTGTCAGTTCCAGCGTGTAGATTTCGCCGGCGATGTCGGTGTACTCGTCGGCGTCGATCGAACCGACGTAGTTGTTCGGCAGGTCGTCGAAGTTCGCGTCGAACAGGCGGTACAGCGGCACCGACTGCGGCGCGACCAGAAACAGCTCGGCGCCGAAGCCGGTCAGGCTCACGTCGACCGTCTCGGCCGCCAGGCGCAGATCGAAGCCACCGAGATCGGCAAACGCCAGCTTGAGTCGCGCAGCGCGGCGGTCGCGGCCGTTGATGCGCGGGTTGGCGGTCGGTACGGTCTCGTCCGTGGTGTTGTCGAGCAGGCCGTCACGTTCGTCGTACAGACCGGCGATGCGCCAGTAACCGAAGCTGCCGAGGGGGCCGCCGACACCGAGCTCGACGCGACGGCGCTCCAGCTCGCCGCCCTGCACGCTCAGATGCCCTTCGAGTTCGTCGCTGTCGGCAGCGCGCGTCGCGATGTTGAACGCGCCGGCCGTGCTGTTCTTGCCGAACAGCGTGCCCTGCGGCCCGCGCAGCACTTCGACGCGACCGATGTCGTACAGCGGCAACTGGAAGAACGGCGAGGTGCCGTAGGTGACGCCGTCGACGACGAGACTGATCGCCTGCTCGAACGCGCGGTTCAGCGGATGCGCGTTGAAGCCGCGGATGCTGAGCTGCGGCAGCGTGCCGTTGGCATCGATGCGCGCATTGGGCACGAAGATCGACAGATCGCGAAAGTCGGTGATCGCTGCGTCGGCGAGAAACTCGGCATCAAATGCCGAAATCGAGATCGGCACCTCGCTCAGACCCTGCTCGCGCTTCTGCGCGGTGACGACGATCTCCTCGATTGTGCGGCGTGGCGGAGGGCGCGCTTCGGGCGCGGCCGCGGGCTCGTCGGCGAGTTCGATGACGTCGAGCGCGGGCGCCGCTTCCGGCGCGGTCGCTTCGGCGTCCTGCGCCGTAAGCAGTGCGTCGAGCGATTCATCCTGCGCCGCGGCGCAGCCGGCGCTCAGCAGCAGAACCAGCGCGGCGGCACGTCTGCCCTTGTTCATCGCTCCTCCCCCAACTACGTGTTTTAGCCTGCAGCTGGCGAGGCTGCGTCGAGTCGTTGGCGAACAGCGTCTTCGGATTCAGCCCGAGCCGCTGGCAGGCTTCGATCATCGGATGGTTGCGCGGCGTAAAGCGATCGGCGAGCCATGCGGCGACGCGAACGATCGGTCGTTCCCAGTGGCGCAGTTCCCACTCGCGGCCGATGCGCAGTTGTTGCCGTAGCGTCGCCGGCACCAATTGCACCGCGGCGCGCAGTAGCACGCGCTGCAGGCCGCGCAGCGGACGCGGGAACACCGGCGTCTTCCGCATCAGGTCCAAGAACTCGAAGATCACCGGCGTCGGCTGCAGCTTCGGCTGCATCGCTGCGAACAAGGCGTCCAAGGCGGCTTGCGAGGTCGGCGCGCTTGTCGCCTCCCCCAGTTTAGTGCCACGGATTACTAGAGGTCTCGGGGTGGTGGTGAAGTCGGTATTCGACGGGCGTGAGATCGCGTAGTGACTCGTGCGGGATCTCGTGGTTGTAGTCGTGC
>NZ_JBEPIJ010000034.1:0-7415 GCF_040327995.1 Sinimarinibacterium thermocellulolyticum
CCCGCAGGCGCGGCACTTCAGACGTCCATCCCCCAGGCGATAGTGCCGACAACCTGCACATCCGGGACATCGCTTCATGACCAAATCCTCTCAGATTTGGTCCGGTTTGCTTAGGAATTACCTATCGAAATCCTCAAGGATGGCGCTTCGGCCATTTACGGCGCCGACGCGGTCGGTGGTGTGATCAACATCATCACGCGCAAGGACTTCGAGGGCGTAGAGATCAGCCATCAGCTCCAGGGTACCGACCGCAAGGGCGGGGACGTCGAGCAGGGCTCGGTCACGATGGGGGTGAACGGCTCGCGCGGCAATCTCGTGTTTGGCGCGTCTTACTTCAAGCGTGACATCATCTTCGCGCGCGACTCGCTGTTCAATGCGCCCGGCGCGAGTTTTTTCTCCAACAACCTGGTTGTTCTGCGCGATACGAACCGCGACGGCATGTTCACGCCCGGCGACGAGGCCTCGGGGGACGAGTACGTGTACGCCGCCGTGCCGGGCGGCTGCCCGAACAGCGATCCGGCGTTTCAGCTCACCCCCGCGGGTCTGTGCGGCTACGATTTCAATCTGGTCGCCGCCGACGAGGCGGAAACGGCCAACCAAGGCCTATTCGCCAAAGGCACGTTCCAGATCACCGATACCTGGGATTTCACCGGCAACGCCAGCATCAACCGCGCCAAGTCTTTTGGCCGGTATGCTCCCGCGCTGAACGATTTCGCACTGATCATCCCAAACGACAATCCCTTCCTGCAGAACGAGGACATCGTGCAGCTCGGTGGCCCCTTCGGCGGTACCGCAGGTGAAGTCGGTATCCCCGACGAAGAGCTCTACCAAGTTCTGCTCTATCACCGCTTTGCCTCGCTGGGCAATCGCGACAACTTCACCGATGCGAATGTCTACGACATCAGCGGTATTTTCTCGGGGAACGTGTTCGGCCAGGTCGATGCCAGTGCCGGCGCGCGCTACAACGAGTACAAGTACTTTGAAAACGGCCGTTTCTACTTGCTGCGGCCGGCAGCACAGACCGGGCTTGATAACGGCACCTACGATTTCCGCGACCCCAACGCGACGCCGGATGCCGCGGCCAACTTCAAGGCCACGACGTCGCGCGAGTCCACCTGGATCACGCGAGAAGCGTTTGCCGACGTGCAGTTCCCGCTCCTCGATCTGAACGGGGGGCAGGCCAAGATGCTGGTCGGCTGGGAGTACCGCGAAGAGGACTATGAGGACCTGTACGACGCGGCTTCGGAAGCCGGACAGATCGGCGGTTCGTCGGGCAACTCGGCGGGCCTGGATCGTCGGGTACGGGCATACTTTGCCGAGGCCTTCTTCCCAGTTTTGGACAACCTCGAGCTCTCGGCCGCGGTTCGCCGAGACAATTACTCGGATTTCGGGGATGCGACATCGCCCAAGGTCAGTGTCCGCTATCAGCCGATCAGTCCACTGACCTTGCGCGCCTCTTGGGGCGAGGGCTTTCGTGCGCCGACGTTGGACTTCCTTAGCCAAAAACCGGCGTTCTCGGCAGAGCCGGTCACCAACGACCAGGCCGAATGCGAGTTCGAAGGCTTCATCTGGGACGAGTCGACGGCGACCTGCCGCGATGAGAACGGGAACGTTCAGGCGGTGCAGATCAATGCGACGCGAATCGCGAATCCCGATCTGGGCGCCGAGGATTCCGAGCAGTACTCGATCGGCTTCGCTTACGACGTGACGTCTTGGTTCGACTTCTCGCTGGACTATTACAACATCGCGTTGTCGGACCGTATCGACGTGTTCACCCCCGAGGAGATCCTCGATGCGATTCGCGTTGGCGATCCGGTCCCGGAGGCGTTCACGATCACCCGTGGTCCGACGGGGCGTATTCAGGATCTGCGCTTCGGGTTCACCAACTCCGGCGAACTCGATACCAGTGGCCTCGATTTTGAGGCGAACTTCCGCTTCGGACTCGGGGAGTTCGGCAATGTCACGTCGATGCTACGGTACGTGTACATCCTCGAGTACAAGATCGACAATGGTCGCGACCAAATCGGCGATCCGGGGGCCCCGGATACACGGATTCAGGGTGCGACGGAGTGGAAGATCTCCGACTTCTCGGTCGTTTGGAACTTCCAGGTCATCGGCGATCAGGCGCAGACGGTCAACGCCGGCGGTGTGCGCAGCGGGCACATCCCGACCTACGTGACGCACGACTTCCAAGTGTCCTACTTCGCACCCTGGAATGGCCAGATCACGGTGGGCGCGATCAACGCCTTTGGAAAAGAGCCGGACGCACGCTCTGCAGCCGATGGTCGTGACTACAACTTCTCCCTGTACGACCAGTACGGTGCGCAGCCGTACATCCGCTACACGCAGCGGTTCTGACGCAAGGGGGGGGTGTTGCACGAGGGCCCCTGCGGGGGCCCTCTTTTTTGGCGGGAGAAGACGTTTGACCGATGGGACCCCGGGATTGCAGGCCCGTGCTCAGGCGTGGAGCCGGTACTGGCGCCGCGGTGTGCGGCATTCATGTCCCGGATCCTTCTCCGAGCACTACGGACAGGCCACACAGGCGTTTTGGCGCGAATGCTTCGCCGGCGTGTCGGGTGACGACCGGGTGGTTGAACTCGGCTGCGGCAATGGCTCCTTGATTCGCTGGTTCGCGCAGGCTGCCCGATGCTGGCCGCAGGCGATCGACGCGGTCGATCTGGCCGAGCTGGACGATACCTGGCTCGCGCAGCTTCCGGCGGGCCTGCGGCAACGGGTACGGCTGCATCCGCGCACCCCCGCAACCGGCTTGCCCGCCGCGGACGCCTCGATCAACCAGCTCTGGAGCCAGTACGCGCTTGAATACTTCGCCGACGAAGACGGTTGGGCGTTTTTGCGCCGTGTGCTCGCTCCGCGTGCGACGCTCGCCGCCATCGTTCACCATCGGGCTTCGCTGCCGGCTCGGGTGGCTGACGCTGAGCGGGTGGACGCCGAGTGGCTGCTGCGCGCCGATGGACCGCTCGATCAGGCGGCTACCGTACTGCCGTGGCTGGCGATGTCTGAGGACCCGGCGCGGCGCACGCAGCGCGATGCCGACCCGCACGCCGCGGCGGCGCGTCAGCGTTTCAACGCCGCATTTGCCGAGGTGGCCGAGCGGATTGAGGCAACGGCGTTTCCCGACCTGTTGCGCGATACTGCGGAGCGCGTGATGCGCATCCTGCGCACCGCCTCGGCCGGCCATGTGCGGCAGGCGACGAGCGCGTTGCAGGCATTGCGTGCCGATCTGGCGGACAATCAGCTGCGCGTGGCCGAGCTGGTGGACTGCGCCCTCGATCGCGACGGCATCCAGGCCTGGGCGCAGCGGCTTGGGCAAATGGGATTCACCGCCGTCGATATCGGCGAGATCCAGGAGCAAGGCCAACTGTTCGGCTGGCGTCTGGTGGCCCGCCGCGGTGCCGTTCAAGGGGAAACATGAAGCCATCGATCAGTGCCGTGCGTAATCGACTGCAGCAGGCGTTCCAGCAAATGCACGCCGGAAAGCTCGAGACCGCGCGTCGTGAGTTCATGGCCTTGTGCAGCGACGCGCAGTGCGGTGCCGACGCCTTCCGTGGGCTCGCCGCCGTTTGTTGGCGGCAGGGTCAGTTGCCGGCGGCCATCGAGTATCTGCGGCAAGCCGTGAGCATCGCTCCCGATCACGCCGATGCGCATGCGGACCTGGCTATCGTGCTGATGCACGCGCGGCAGAACGCGCAAGCCTTGCCGCATTGGGAGCGGGTGATCGCACTGCGGCCGAACGATCCAGATGTCTGGCACAACTACGGCAAGCTGCTCGGCGACTTGCGGCAACTACAGCCGGCGTGCGCTGCTTTCGAGCGATCACTGGCCCTGGCGCCGGATCGTTTGCCCACGTTGATGACCTACGCGCGGGTCCTGGCAAGCTGCGGCGACGAGGAGGCCGCGCAGGCGCTCTGGAACCGCGTCATCGGGCTCCAACCGCAGCGCTTCGAAGGCTATCAGGGCCTGGCCGAGCTGCAGTTCGCGTGTGGCCAATTGGAGGCCGCGCGCGACACGTACGCGCGCGGCGTGGCGGCGGCGCCGGACGCCCCCGAGCTGCACATGGGGCTTGCGCAACTGCGCGAAGATCTCGGCGACCGTGAGGGGGCGGAAGCCGCCTTCCGCGAGGCATTACGCCTGCGTCCGGACTGGCCGCTCGCGCTCGAGGGCCTGCTGACACTGATCCGCGGACGTGCCGAGCCGGCACTGCTCGCGCAGGCGCGCGCGATCCTCGACGACGACAAGCGACCGCCGCAGGACCGTGCCAATGTTGGCTTCGGTCTGGGCAAGGCCCTCGATGCCAGCGACGCGGATGCGGCGTTCACGGTTTGGGAGCAGGCCAACCGCGCGCGGCGCAGGCAGATCGGCCCTTTCGACCGCATGCGCCACGCCGAGCGCATCGATCGTACGATCGCCGCCTTTGATGCGCGGCAGGTCGCGCGCCTGCGCGGGCAGGGGCTTGCCGACCCCCGGCCGGTGTTCGTGTTGGGCATGCCGCGCAGTGGTACCTCGCTGGTCGAGCAGATCATCGCGGCGCATCCCGAGGCGCACGGTTTCGGCGAGCTCAAGGAGATCGCCCGGATCGCGCGGCGGATGCCGGCGCACGTGGGGTCGATCCAGCGCTGGCCGGAAGCCCTGTCGGCGGTGACGCCCGCGGCGCTGCAGGCCGCGGCTGCCGACTATCTCGCTGTGCTACAAAAGCGCGGTGGTGGGACCGCGCGACGGTGGATCGACAAGGCGCCGCTGAACTTCTATCACGTCGGGTTGATCGCGCTCATGTTCCCGCGGGCGACGATCATCTGGTGCCGGCGTGATCCGCGCGACATCTGCGTCTCGATCTACGGCGAGAACTTCGCGCTCGAACAACCCTTCGCGACGGATCTCGGCGATCTCGGATTCTTCTATCGCGAGTACATGCGGCTGATGCGCCACTGGCAGTCCGTGCTGGGTGATCGGCTGCATGCCTGCGTGTACGAAGAGCTGGTCGCCGCACCTGAAAGTGGTGCGCGCGCGTTGATCGCGGCGACAGGTCTGGAGTGGCATGAAGCCTGCTTAAACTTTTACCAGAGCGACCGTGCCGTGCTCACGCCCAGTCGCTGGCAGGTGCGTCAGCCGATGTATTCGCACGGCGTGGGGCGCTGGCGCCGCTATGCGCATCGGCTCGGGCCGCTGATCGAAGCGCTAGGGGACGAGCTGACATGACCCAGCCTCGCGCCGCGAAGTTCGAGGTCCAGACGGTGTTCGCCGTGCCGATCGTGCGCGCCGCGCACCCGGCACCTGCCGTGCTCAACGGACGTTTACGAAGCTTGTTCCTCGAACGCGAGCAGGAAGGCGAGCGCTATCGCAACCCGCAGCCGACGATGACCATTCGCCCAGGTTTGTTCGAGAGTCGCTTCGATTTGTTCGAGTGGCCCGATGACGCCATCCGGGAATTGCGCAGCTTTTGCTGGTCGGCACTATTCAAGGCTGTTTCCGACCTGAGCGGATATAACACACACGAGGTGCAGCAACTCGAAGTGCGCTCGAGTGCGTGGTTCCACATCACGCGTCGCGGCGGGTACTTCGGCCAGCACAATCATCCAATGGCCAGCTGGTCGGGTGTGTACAGCGTGGATGCGGGGGACGATCACAGTGGGCACCCGGACAGTGGTGCACTCGTGTTCGCCCATCCGTTCGGCATCGCCACGGCATGGACCGACCTCGGCAACGCCAACCTGCGTGAACCCTGGGCGGTACGTCCGCTCAGCTTGCGACTCAAGCCAGGCGACCTGGTGCTTTTCCCGTCTTGGTTGCTGCACCAGGTGATGCCGTTTCAGGGTGACGGTGAGCGCATCACCGTGGCCTTCAATGCCTGGTTCCGGCGTCGCGCAGCGGGCGCCGTTTGAGGTTCAGCGCCGGCGCGGCGTGAGCTGGCACGCGCGCTCAAAGTCGCCGAGCACCGGCACCAGGGCGGCGAGGCACTCGCGCTCGGCCTCCGTCAAGTACGGGTTCCAGGCATCGAGGATCAAGACGATGCGGTCCGTGTTGCCACGGTTCCATGCCTCGTGCTCGAAGGTGTCGTCGAATACGATCGGTTCGCTTTCACGCCACTCGCGCCTTTCGCCGCCGACGTTGAGTGCGCAACCCGGCGGTATGACCAGCGGCAGATGTACGACGACGCGCGAGTTGGTGTCGCCGTGATGTGGCAGGATGTGTGTGCCCGGCGTCAGTACCGAGAAACAAATCTCCGGCGCCTGGTCGCGAATGCGGTTGAGGGGGCACGCCTCGAGCGCCGCCGAGGTGCGCGGGCAGCGTGCGTGATTGGCGTCGTCGCGGTGGCCGTGACGGTAGAAAAAGAAGGCATCCCAGGCCGGCGCCGCACCCGCCGTGTTACGTAAGTGCCGCTCCACCTGTGCGTGGTGAGAGAAGTTGAGGAAGGGTCTGAAGGCATCCGGTCCGTTCTCGCGCAGCGCGATCAATTCCTCCCGAATCGCGTCCGCTTCGTTGCGCAGATGGTCCAGCCACGGGAAGGCTGACAGGGGCAGGTAGGGCTGAGCCGGCAGTCCCGGAAAAAACAGGGTTTTGGGGCGTTGACGCGGGTCATCCGGTGCCATCGTCCGCTCGCGTAGATAGCCGGCCATGCAGTCCTCGACCCGTCGGAGCGCTACAGAACCGTGACGCGCGCGTAGCGGCTGCACGATCTCATCCACCAGCGCGCGTTGATAGCGGCGCACGTAGCTGGCCGCATGCAAGACCTCGTCGCGCAGCGCCCGCGGGGTGCTCTCCGGCGACAGCCAGATGCCGAGTCGCTGCGCATTCGCGATGGCACGCTGATATTCGATCGCTGCCTGGCGTTGCTCGCCCGTTGTCTCGCGCAGCTTGCCGAGCATCAGGCGCGCGCGGTGCAGGCGCGGCTCGGTGTTCAGCGCGGCGACGAGATGCCGCTCGGCGGCGGCGTGATCGCCGCATCGCAGTAACGCGATGCCGAGGTTCTCGTTGATCGCCGCATCGCCCGGAGCAGCTGCATGTGCATCGCGCAGGAGCGGCAGGGCCTGCGCCGCCGCGCCGCGCCGTAGCATGCGCATGCCTACGAAGGCGAGCGCTTCGCCGTGCGCCGGCGCGCGGTCCAGCAGCGCGAGATAGTGTTGTTCTGCAACGTCAGGCCGACCATTCGCCAGGGCTGCGCGCGCGCATTCGAGGATCCGGGACGGGTCTTGCATGCTGCGCTCCAAGCCGACGACGAAGGGAAGTCGGTCGGAATTCTTGCATGACACTGGTGCGCGTAACATCGCTGTGCACGCCTAGCAGCTTGCTGAAAAACCGCGCGAAAGATCGCTGCCTACGGCCCGCGAATCGAAATTTGCGTGACGAAAAGAGAGGGGATGCCCCGTTGCGACGCGTATGCGCAGTTTGAGCGCTTGTTT
>NZ_JBEPIJ010000035.1:0-5772 GCF_040327995.1 Sinimarinibacterium thermocellulolyticum
TGCACGACTACAACCACGAGATCCCGCACGAGTCACTACGCGATCTCACGCCCGTCGAATACCGACTTCACCACCACCCCGAGACCTCTAGTAATCCGTGGCACTAAACTGGGGGAGGCGACATGATGATCCGCAAGGAGAAGGGTCGGCCTGCCGGGCGAGATCACATCAACGGCATCGAGGGCTTCTGGAGCCATGCCAAGAACTGGCTCTACATGTACCGTGGCGTGCCCCGGCAATACTTCCACCTGTACCTGGCCGAAGTTTGCTACCGGTTCAATCACCGGCACGAAAACATGCAACCCTTGCTGTTCAAGCTTCTCAAGCAGATCTCAATCCAAGAGCTACGTCCAATTCTGGTCCGGAAAGGTTAGGAATTACCAATAATTTCGGCCACAGCGGACGACGGAGCGAGGCTTGCACGGGGGATCGGGGACAGCGCGCGACAGGCACGCGGCAGACGCCGCATCGGCGCGATGACGGCGTCGACGGTCCGCCGCTCCGTGGTCAGCGCGCAGTTGCTTGCGCGCATCGCCAACGAGCGCGGTCTGCCGCTGGATGCCTGCCTGCGCGGCACGCAGCTCGACGCCGCAAGCCTGCTCGATCCGGCCACCGAGATCACCGCCGACCAGGAGCTGCGGCTGATCCGCAACATCCTCGAAGGCCTGGGCGATCCGCCGGGCCTGGGGCTCGATGCCGGCCTGCGCTACCACCTGTCGTCCTACGGCATCTGGGGATTTGCGCTGCTGAGCAGTCCGACCTTTCGCAGCGCCGCGCAGATCGCGGTGCGCTATCTGGACCTGAGCTATGCCTTCGCGCGCTACCGTCTGGAGAACCGCGGGCGCGACCTCTTGATCGTGCTCGACGACAGCGAGGTGCCGGACGACGTGCGCCAGTTTCTCGTCGAGCGCGATTTCGCGGCATGGGCCAACGCCGCCTGGGAAATGCGTCCGGGCGGCTTTCCGGCCGTCAGTGCGCAGTTCCGCTTCGCGCGGCCGGACTACGCCTGGCGCTTCGACCGTCTGTGCGGCGTGCGTCCGTCCTTCGGTGCCGCGCTCAACGCCACCCTACTGCTAAGCCAAGCATCTGGACGCCCCGTTGCCGCAGGCCAATCCGACGATGGCGCGCATCTGCGAGGAGCAGTGCCGGCAATTGCTGGCCAAGCGTCGCGTGCGCGCCGGTTTCGCCGATCCGATCCGCGAGCGCCTGCTGCGCAGTCCGGGCAACGTTCCGTCACTCGACGACGTTGCCGGCGAGCTGCGCACCTCCACGCGCAGTCTGCGCCGGCGCCTGGCCGAGGAAAGCTCTTCGTTCCGGGCGCTGCTCGATGAAGAGCGGCGCACGCTCCGCCGAGGAGCTGTTGCTGTCCACGCACATGAAGCTCTCGAAGATCGCCGTGCGGCTCGGTTATACCGAATCGGCCGCCTTCCACACGGCTTTTCGTCGCTGGCACGGCGAGTCACCGAGCGCTTTCCGCCGGCGCCGGCACCCCGCCGCGCGGACGCCCTGAATGGGCGGCTTGGTGTCAGCTCGCGCGCAGGGCGGGCGATACCGTGATCACCGGTCCGGTCGGCAGGCCGGTGGGCGAGCCGCCGGCCGGCTCGCGCGAGACCGCCAGCGTGGGCTTGGCCGGCATGGTCAGGCCGCGTGGCATCGGCATCTCGCCGTCGCCGTCGTCGGGCATCACGCCGAGCGAGCGCGGCGTGCCGTCATCGCCGACTACCCAGAGTTCGAGGCTCTCGCGCGAGAAATCGAGCGGGAACTTGCCGCTGCCGGTGATGCGGATCAGGCGGCGCTCCGGCGACAGGGTCACCAGCCACTGCACCTCGCTCTCGCCGGGGCGCAGCAGCGCGACGTAAGGCAGCGGTTGGAACACCGGCACTTCGACGCGCACGAGCTGCGCCGGCGGTGGCGGCCGGTTGAGCTCGCGCGCCAGACCGATCGCGAGCACGACCGACGCGGCCGTCGCGGTCAACGCCCAGGCTTGCCAGAGCCGCAGGCCGCGCGGCGCGGCGGCGCCCGCAGGCGGCGGTAGCGCTGTGACCGTCTGCGCATTGATCTGTTTTTCGATCGCTGCCCAGACCACGGCGCGCGGCGTCTGCGGCGTGAAGCCGTGCTGCAGCGGTGCCAGCCGCCGCTCCCACCAGCGCACTTCATCGCGCAGGTCAGCGCGCACCCCGAGCAGCCGCTCGAAGCGGCGACGCGCGCGGCCGGCGAGCGTGCCGAGCACGTACTCGGCCGCAAGCGCCTGCTTGAGCCGAGGATGTTCGACCTTCATTCGCCCAGACACTCCCGCAGCCTCTGCAGGCCGCGACGCACCCAACTCTTGACCGTCCCCAGCGGCGCTTGCAGATGCCGCGCCAGCTCCTGATGGGTGTAGCCCTCGTAATACGCCAGCAGCACGCTGCGCCGTTGTTCGGCCTGCAAAGCTTTCATGCACTCGGCGAGCCGGCCCATACCCTCGTGCGCGACGGCGCCGGCTTCCGGGTCCATGGTGCTGCTGTCATCCGCAAAGCGCATCGATGCATCCTCGCCGTCCTCGGGCAGTTCGACCTCCGGCCGCTTCATGCGCAACAGATCCAGCGCGCGGTAGCGGGCGATCGTCATCAACCAGGTCAGCGGCGCGCCTTTGTCGGGCGAGTAGGTGTCGGCCTTCTGCCAAATCTTGAGAAAGCAGTCCTGCAGCGCCTCCTCGGCCCAGTCACGACGGCGCAGGATACGAAGCAAAAGGCCGAACAGATGCGCACTCGTCGCGTCGTACAGACGGTGGAAGGCGATCTGGTCTTGGTTCGCGGTAGCGGACAGCAGGCGCGCGAGCTGTTCGGCGTCGGCCATGTCGTGGGCTTGTGGGTGGCAGCGCCGGTCAGTGTAGCCGGACTGACGCGGCGTCGCGCCGCACCGGCTGGACCAGCAGATCCAGCAGCCCGCCCGGCTGTGGAATCTCGGCAAGGCCGATCGGCATCGCCTCGTGTCCGTCGCGCGGCTGCGCGCGGTAGCTGCCGAACAGGTGATCCCACCACGGCAGGCTGAAACCGAAGTTGCTGTCGGTCTCGTCGCGGTGGATCGAGTGGTGGACGCGATGCATGTCCGGGGTGACGACGAAACGGCGCAGTGCGCGATCGACTTTCGTCGGCAGGTTCAGGTTGGCGTGGTTGAACATCGAGCTCGCGTTGAGCAGCACCTCGAAGACGACCACCGCCCACGGCGGCGCGCCGAGCGCGGCGACCGCCGCCATCTTCAGCGCCATCGACAGCAGGATTTCGAACGGATGGAAGCGCAGCGCCGTGGTCACGTCGAAACCCGGATCGCTGTGATGCACGCGATGCAGGCGCCACAGCGGCGGCAGCACGTGCATCATCCGATGCTGTCCGTAGATCAAAAGATCGAGCGCCAGCAGCGCGACCACGAACTCGACCCACCGCGGCCACGCCAGCGCGTGCAGCAGGCCGAGGTCGCGCGCCTCTACCCAGTACGCCACGCCGACCGCACCGGCCCCGGTGAGCAGCCGCAGCAGCAGGCTGTCGATCACCACCAGGCCGACATTGGCGCACCAGCGTTCGCCCCGCGGCGGTGCTGGGCGCCGCCGCGGCCACGCCGCTTCGGCGGCGATGAGCAGCGCCGCGAGTCCGAGGAAAAGCATCAGGCGGATCAGGGTTGCGGCTTCGGTCATCGCGGGGAGCGCCCGAAGGGCGCGGCTATAATCGGCGGTCCCTTTGCTCAGGATGCCCGCCTTGGCGACCGGATCCTACCCCAGTACCCGGCTGCGGCGCACGCGCCAGGCCGCATACATCCGCGACATGGTGCGCGAAACGCGCCTGGTGCCGGCGCAGTTGATCCAACCGCTGTTCGTCGCCGAGGGCGGACTCTGCGGCGCGGTGGCGTCGATGCCGGGGGTGATGCGCCTCGATCTCGAGGCGCTGCTGCGCAAGTGCGAAGCGCTGTATGCGCTGGGCATACGCGCGGTTGCGCTGTTTCCGGTGACGCCGGCCGAACGCAAGACCCCCGACGGCGACGAGGCGCTCAATCCCGAGAGCCTGATGTGCCGCGCGATCAAGGCGGTGAAGCAGGCCGTGCCGCAACTCGGCGTGATCGCCGATGTCGCGCTCGACCCCTATACCAGCCACGGCCAGGACGGCGTGCTCGACGCGGCCGGCCGCGTCGACAACGACGCGTCCTGCGAGATCCTGCGCCGCCAGGCGCTGCTCTACGCCCGCTGCGGGGTCGACATCGTCGCGCCGTCCGACATGATGGACGGCCGCGTCGGCCACATCCGCCAGGTGCTGGAGCGCGACCGTCATCACGACACGCTGGTGATGTCCTATGCGGCGAAGTACGCATCGAGCTTCTACGGCCCGTTCCGCGATGCCGTCGGCTCGGGCGCGAACCTCGGCAAGGGCGGCAAGGACAGCTACCAGATGGACCCGGCCAATACCGATGAAGCGCTGCGCGAGGTCGCGCTGGATCTCGATGAGGGTGCGGACATCGTCATGGTCAAGCCGGGCCTGCCGTATCTGGACGTGATCCGCCGCGTGAAGGACCGCTTTGGCGTTCCGGTGGCGGCCTATCAGGTCAGCGGCGAGTACGCGATGCTCAAGGCGGCGAGCGCCAACGGCTGGCTCGACGAGAAGAAGGCGGTGCTCGAAGCCTTGATCTGCCTGCGCCGCGCCGGCGCCGACATGATTCTGACGTACTTCGCCGAGGATGCGGCGCAATGGCTGGCATGAGGAAAGTCTCCGGTTTCCAGTTTCAAGTTTCCGGGACGGCGCAGGGTCTCTTTGCGCTGGAAACTAAAAACTTCTGACTGGAAACCGCTGCTCCCATGGATCGTTACGCCGTCATCGGCCAGCCGGTCGCGCACAGCAAGTCGCCGGCGATCCACGCACGCTTCGCACGGCAAACCGGGCAGACGCTCGCCTACGAGGCGATCGAGGTCGCGCCGGAGCGGCTCGCCGAGCATCTCGCCGAGCTGCACGCAAAAGGCTACGCCGGCCTCAACGTCACCCTGCCGCACAAGATCGCGGTGATGGCTCTGTGCGAGGCCGTTTCCGAACGCGCGCAGCGCGCCGGTGCGGTCAATACCCTGATCCGCACCGACACCGGCTGGCGCGGCGACAACACCGACGGCGAAGGCTTCATCCGCGATCTGCAGCGCCTCGGCATCGCGGTCGCCGGCCGACGCGTGCTGGTGCTCGGCGCCGGCGGCGCGGCGCGCGGCATCCTCGAACCCCTGCTCGCGCAGCGGCCCGCCGAGCTGGTGGTGTCCAACCGCAACCCGTGGAAGCCCGAGGCTCTGGCCGAAGACTTCAAGGCGCTCGGCACCGTCGTTCCGCGCACGCACCTGTCGCTCAAGGGCGATCGCTTTGACCTGATCGTCAACGCGACCTCGGCCGGACACCAGGGCCGCATGATTGCGCTGCCGGGACAACTGCTCGCCACCGGAGGCGACGCCTACGACCTGTCCTACGGCGCGGCGTTCACCCCGTTTCGCGAATGGGCGCAGTCCCAAGGCGCCGCGCGCATCGCCGACGGCCTGGGCATGCTGGTCGAACAGGCGGCGGCGGCGTTCGCGCTGTGGCGCGGTCAGCGGCCGCAGACCGCGCCGGTGATCGAAGCACTGCGCTGAAGAAAACCCTGCGGGCGCGTCGCGCGCGCTAGCCCGGATCCGTCACGAGTAGGCTGCTGAGAAGGCACGGCGGATTCGCTGTTGCCCAGTAGAATTCGGTTGTCGAAGCCAATTCTCTGGAGCGAATCCGCCGTGACGGAATGCTACCA
>NZ_JBEPIJ010000036.1:0-5317 GCF_040327995.1 Sinimarinibacterium thermocellulolyticum
TGCACGACTACAACCACGAGATCCCGCACGAGTCACTACGCGATCTCACGCCCGTCGAATACCGACTTCACCACCACCCCGAGACCTCTAGTAATCCGTGGCACTAAACTGGGGGAGGCGACAGTTCTGTGCGGTACCCAATGCGCTATTGACGCCGGAAGGGTTTCTGCGCCCTGAGTTCTGGGTGCGAGACGCCACACACGCCAACCTGAACTTCGGGGCCGCATTATGCTGCGTGCCATTGAACGGCATCTCGCCTGAGCCTATGGTGACGCTGTCATAATTCGCGCATGCATCCCTACCAGACCGCTCCAGCGATCGCATTCTGGAGTCGGGCCGTTTCGAAAGGTTTCGATCCGCGTCAGGCTTGCAGCCGGGACGGGCCGATGGTCCGTGCGACCGACTTGCTGGCGTCGGTGGGGAGCTGCTTCGCGGCCAACCTTGTGCCCTACCTTGGGCGCGCTGGTCTGCGCTACTGGCGAGTCGAGCCGCCGCATCCCGCGCTGGCAGACACGCCAGCGGAGAACCCAGGCTACGCGAACTTCAGCGCCGCATACGGCAATGTCTATACGGCGCGCCAACTGCTAGAGCTCCTGCGGCGCGCTTTGGGGTATTTGCGGCCTGCCGAGGACCGCTGGTACTGCGACGGTAGCGTAATCGATCCGTATCGCCCAGGGCTGCGTTACCCCGCATCCGGTGACGCGGAGTTTGACTTGCTGACCGCGCAACACCTGCGGGCAGTACGCGAGGTTTTCCTGCAGGCCGCGGTCTTCATTTTCACGCTCGGTCTGACCGAGGCTTGGGTCAGCGCCGTCGACGGTGCCGTATTCCCGGCGTGCCCCGGCACTGTCGCCGGGCGGTTCGACGAGCGGAGACATCGATTCGTCAACTTCTCCGTGGCTGAGGTCGCGGCGGATCTCGACGCGTTCGTGGCCGAGCTGCGAAGAGTGAATCCGACCGTGCGCCTGATCTTCACCGCCTCAGCGGCGCCGCTGGTGGCGACTGCCACAGACGGGCACGTGCTTGCGGCCACTGTGTACAGCAGATCGGTGCTGTGGGTTGCCGCCGAGGAGATATGTCAGCGGCACATCGATGTGTCCTACTTTCCGGCGCACGAGATCGTTTCAGGCCCGCAGGCGCCCGAAGCGTTCTATGCTGCCCACCGGCGCAACGTCACCAGCGCCCGCTGTGCAGACCGTCATGGACGCCTTCTTAGCCGCCTGCGAGATCGAAGCATCAGCCGCTGCGGCAGCGGCGCGTATCCCAGCGGCGTCGGTCGATCCAGCGATGTAGCTGTCGCAGATCATTGCCGGCACTGAATGTGAGGAATTGATGGCCGATGAGACTCTTCAGAGTGCGCGCTGGTCATGACTGAGCAAGTCGTCGCAACGGCCTCATTGCCACCGCGCCGGCGCGGCCGCAGCAGCCTAGAGGTATTCCTGACCTCGCTGCAGGCCTTCATGTTGCGGGAGCTAAAGAACCAGTTCGGCCGAATGCGCCTTGGCTACTTTTGGGCTTTTGCGGAGCCGGCAGCCATGGTGGCGCTGTTGACGGTGCTACACGCCGGAATCCGTGGCGGACACGCCTCTATCTATGGCGAGAGCCCGGTCATCTTCTTCGTTTTCGGCGCCGTGCCGTACTTTCTATTTTCCAACTGCGTGAGCCGTGCGCAGGGAGTCTGCGAAAGCCTGAAAGGCTTGTTCAACTATCGGCAAATCAAGCCCATTGACGTGATCCTCGCGCGCTGCTTGATCGATGCCATACTCATGTCTGGTGTCGGCCTTTTGTTCGTTGCGGGCTGGGCCTGGAGTGGCCGGGAGATACATGTGGAGGATCCGCTGCGATTGGTAGCGGGCCTGTTCTCGCTTTTTGCTCTCGGCACAGCGCTGGGTTTGGCGTTCGAAGTCTTTGGCACGGTATTCATCGACCTTAAGCGCATCTTTGGCCTCATCATGAGGCCGATGCTGTTCATTTCCGGATTGTTCTTTACCATTGACATGGTGCCGCCCGAGTACCGAGCCTTCTTGCTTTGGAATCCAGTGCTCCATGTCGTGGACCAAGTCCGCGACGCAGTGCTCCCGGGTTACGTCTCGCCGGGCAGTTTCGCCTTCGTCTGGGCCGTGATCGGCCTTTTGCTTTTCATCGGGCTCGGCGGCTACCGCCGTTTCTTGTACCGACTGATCTGATGTCCTGTCACGATTCGTCCTTGTCAATGCGGTTTAGTTGCCACTTAGACCGATCGGCCTGGGAGCGCCCATGATTCGGATCAAGGGTGTCACCAAGTCCTATCCGCTCGCAGGGATGGCGAGGCATACGGTGATCCGCGACTTGACGCTGGAGATCCCCTCGCGCACGCACGTGGGAATCATCGGGCGCAACGGTACCGGCAAGACCACATTGCTGAGGTTGCTCGGTGGCATAGAGCTCCCGGACCGTGGCACCGTCGAGGCTGATGGCAGTATTTCGCCTCCGCTGGGCTTGACAAGCGGTTTCGCACAGAAGATATCTGGACGCGACAACGCCAAGTTCATCTGCCGGATCAGCGGCGATGACCCGGCTACTGCGCGCGAGCGAGTCGCCTTTATTCGCGACTATGCAGAGCTGGGCGAGTTCTTCGATCTGCCTGTGGAAACTTATTCTTCAGGCATGCGCGCACGACTGGCGTTCTCGATCAGTATGTCATTCGATTACGACTATTACCTCATCGACGAACTCACGGCCGTGGGCGATCAAAAGTTCCGCGCCAAGGCGCAAGCCTCATTCGCGCAGAAGCGGGGTACTGCCAGCGTGCTCATGGTCAGTCACAATCTCGACCAACTCCAGCGCGACTGTCAGGTGGGCTTATACCTGCGGGGCGGACAAGTCAAGTATTACGAAGATATCGGCCAGGCGATCGCCGATTACAAGATGGATCAGCACGCACAATGAGCGCCAGAAACCAGAACACCAGGCTCCGGCAGTGGTTTACAGAACATCGCCGGTTTACACGGTATTTGGCTGCTGTTGTTGTGCCGACCCTGCTTGTTCTGACCTATCTGGGACTAGTGTCCACTGACGGCTACGTGAGCCGCGCCGAGGTCATGATCGAGCATGACAACTCGTCCGCTGCTGCCGCGGAACTCGCGCTCGGCGTGTTGTCTCTCGGCGCGCAGAGAAGCAAGATCGATGCACTCGTCGTCGAGACCTTCATGCGTTCACGTGCAATGCTAGAGCACTTAGATCGCACGCTCGACCTGCGTGGTCATTTCAGCGCATCGAAGGTTGATCCTATCAGCCGCTTGAGCGCTCGTGCTTCCTTTGCTGACTTTCTCGACTATTACCGTGCTCGGCTGAGCACCAAGGTGGATGATGACACATATGTGCTTTCTATCGAGTTTGTTGCGTACGATGCCGAGTACGCACACAAGGTCACTGAGGAGCTCGTAAGGCGTTCCGAACAATTCGTCAACGAGGTCAGTCATCATCTCGCGCGAGAACAGTTGAATTTTGTGTCCGCAGAAGTTGATCGTGCGCATGAGCGCCTGCGTAAAGCGTCGCGCGCGCTGATCTCGCTACAACGTCAGTACGCTATTTTTAGTCCTGAGGCCGAAAGTCAAGTCGCCGGGAGTGTCGTGGGAGGCCTGTTGCAGCAGTTGGCGGCGGCGCGCACCGAGCGCAACACACTGCTTGCATATCTCAATCCTCAGGCCGCCGAAGTTGTCTCCGTCACGGCTCGGATCGAGGCGCTGGAGCGCCAAGTTGCCGAGGAGCGCGCGCGTTTGGTCGGCAGTGACGATCCGGGGCTCAACGACATTATGCTGGCGTATCAGGACGCACAGGTGGAGCTGACTTTGGCCAGCGAGATCTACAAGACTGCCCTTGCGACGCTTGAGGCCACCAGGTTGGACACAGCACGTAAGGTCAAGTACCTCGTCTCACTATCGGCGCCCAGTTTGCCGGACTCGGTCGAGCGACCGCTGACCCTGTACTGGACCTGCACGATATTCGTGGTCCTCAATCTTGCCTACTTCGTGATGAGCCTGATCATTGCCACAATTCAGGATCACCGAGAATGAACCCGCTTCCTCGCCTGCTCGTTCACTTCTCACTTGCTTTTGCTGCCACCGTTCAGGCACAGCCGCCGGTACCGTCCCCTTCACCCGTGCCGGTGCTCGCGGCAAAAGCTCCACCGATCGCGTCGGCAACGGTCACAGAAGCGCCACGAAACGGCGATGGGGTGTTCGGTGCGTCGCTGTTCCGTGGTCGCTTCGCAGCCGAGTCGGTGAAGGGATTCAATCCAGACTATACGATCAGCATCGGTGATCGCGTCGACTTGAAGCTCTGGGGTGCAACGGAGTTTTCGGCGATACTCGAGGTGGATGCACAGGGCAATATCTTCGTGCCCCGCGTTGGTCCTATTGCAGTGGCCAACGTGCGCAATGGCGAACTCAACGAGTTGATCGCGGCGCGCATACGATCGGTCTACAGAGACAATGTCGGCGTCTACGCTTCGCTCGCTGCGGCTGAGCCCGTCAGGGTTTTCGTGACCGGCTATGTGGTGTCGCCAGGGATGTATGGCGCCTATGCGTCTGATTCACTGCTGCACTATCTCGACAAGGCCGGCGGTATTGACTTGCAGACCGGTAGCTTTTTGGACGTGCGTGTGCTCCGGGGTGGACAGCCAGTTGCGCGTTTCAATCTGTACGATTTCCTTTTGCGTGGTGAGTTGCCGCTGTTCCAGTTCCGGAATGGCGATACCATCGTCGTTTGGCCCAAGAAGTCCACAGTCAAGGTATCTGGGTTGGTTCGTAACGCGGGCCAGTTTGAGTTCGAGCAACGCACTTCGCTTAAGGGCTTGTTGGATATGGCAGGCCTGGATCAACGCGCAACTCACGTGCTGCTTCAGCGTAACCAAACTCCTCAGCGCGAAGCAGAGTATCTACCGATCGATGAACGGCTGGACAGCGTGCATGTATCGTCTGGTGACGAGGTCATCGTCTTTGCTGATCGCCAGATTGCGACCATCATCCTTACCGTCGAGGGTGAGTTCGAAGGGCTGAGCCAAATCGCACTCCCATACGAAAGCACCTTGGCGGACCTCATGGGGCACGTAGATACGAACGCCCGCTCCAATCTCAATGGACTGCAGCTCTACAGACGCAGCATCGCTGACCGGCAGAGGCAGGTGCTCGACCAAATGCTGCGCAAACTCGAGGCGTAAGCTTCCCCGCCGCGGCGACAACTTGAAAGTAGAGCTTTCTGGCATCGTACAGCCAGGAGGTTCTGATGAAGAAGTCGCGTTTCACCGAAACCCAGATCGTTGCGATCCTGAAGCACG
>NZ_JBEPIJ010000037.1:0-5246 GCF_040327995.1 Sinimarinibacterium thermocellulolyticum
GCTCCAGAGAAACGTAGCTGAACATCGCACCCTGCTGGATTTCTATTCCCCGCATCCCAGACCCCTGTTTGGAATGTCGCGCGTATAGACCGCAGAATTCATGCCGAGTTTTTCAGCAAGCTGATAGAGCCGTTCCAAACCCGGAACCGCGCAATGCACAAACCGTGGCGCAACGGCGTGTGTGGCCAACAGCGCATCGATGTGTCGCAGATCGGCCGCCGGCATCACCGCATCGCACGACGCAACCTCCCTATGCGGGGCTCGGACGAGCAGCGCGGGGACACCCATCGGTACGGCAACGCGGCTTGCCGACAGCAGAAACGCCCAGCCGGCCAGTCGATCTGTCCGCTCATCAAACCCACCGCATACTTCAGCCACTGCCCGCGTGTGCACCACGCAACGCAGGTCCAGGCACGGATGGTTATCGATCAGGGCGAGCGGATAAACGGCGTAGCGCACACCGGCAAGCTGGCCCTGGGGGTCATTCCACTCCTGCGCACAAAAGGCCAGCACGTGAGACGGATGCGCACGCAGCTCTCCAATCATGAGTCGCAAGAACTCCGGATCGAACTCTGCACCGCAATCCAAGTAGGCTACATAGGCTCCACGTGCCGCCTGCAGACCGCGGCCGAGCGCTGCCCCGCGGCTGCTGCTGCCGATCCATTCCAGCGCACGCACTCGCGGATCCGCCGGCAGAGTAGCGTCGGGAACCACCTGCGCGCCGTGATCCACCACGAGCAGCTCGAAGTCGGTCCAGGTCTGCGCGAGCACGCTGCGGACGGAGCGAGCGAAACCTTCATCGCGATGCGTACACGTAAGTATCACGGATACGCAGACGTCAGCCTTCAAAGCCGCGTGCCGTCGCAACAAATGGTTCCGGCGTGCGCGCAGATGTTCGATAACGCAGCGGGCTTCGTCGGTGAACGGCGCGACGAGTTCGGGGGCGAACAGCGCGTGACGCAGGAAGCCAGTGAAGTCGCGATAGGGCGGACGCGGCTGCGACGCCGTCGGACGTGGGCGTTCTGCCGACTTTACGGGCCGTGCGAGACGCCCCTCGGCCGCGCCGAACTGGACATAGTGCAGGAGCGGATTCATACCGGCAGCGACGACGTCTGGATAAGACGAGCGATATGCCGCCGAATCGAACGCCGCACTGGGGTTGCGACCCTCATCCGCACCGTACCTCAGGTAATGCCGCAGAGGATCGATACCGGCTTTGCGAACGTCGGGATTACGGGCCAGATAATAGGCAGCATCGAACAAACCGGATGCGCGAATCTGTCGCAAGGCCTTGCGCTCGGCCCACATGCGCTGCAGACGCTGCCGCAACGAAGGATGCGCGGTTTTCGGCGGCTCAGCGAGCCACGTCCGTAGATCCCACCCCAGCACCTGCTCCAGCGCGCGGATTCGGGGCCGGTACAGCACCTCGAGCTCGCGACGCAGCCGGTCTGGCAACGGATGCCCCGGCCCGGCGAATACGGGACGGCTGCTGTCTTCGAGCATCGCTGGGTCCGGGGGGGCGATGCCCAGGTGCGCACAGCACTGACCCACCACCCAGTGGGGGCGCAAGGCGATATCCTCGTAGCGCAACACCAGCAAAGCGTCATTGCCGAACACCTTGCGCCAGCGCATCAGCGTGCCAACATAGTCACCGCGGGCCAGCGACCCCTTGGAGCGGAAATGATCGAGGAACCAGGCGTCGCCAACCTCACTGATCGATAGTTCGGCTCGCTGTAACGCCATAAGTGCCGAAGACCAGGCGCGCTCGATCGGGTTGCGCAGGACCAGCAACAACCGCAAATCAGGCGCAACGCGATGGATCGCGCGAATCGTCGGTTCCGGCAGCAAGGCATACGCCGGCGTGATCTCGCCTTCGCAGCGCAGCGGATCGCCGAAGGCCGCCAGATACCGATCGAGCTGCACCCGGTCGTACGGCCGATCCCAGAAATGGGCCTCCTTACCCAGCGGGAAGGCGACCTCGGGATGACGGGCGAGCTGCGCATGAAGCCAGCTCGTGCCGGCTTTCTGGACGCCAATGCCGAGAAACTTCAGCATGCCCGGATGCGCGGGGCGCGGCGACGGAAACGCCGCACCCCGGTGCTGACCCGTTTATTCATCAGCCATCGCACCGCTGGCAGCCACCGCCTCTTGTGGTGCTTCAGCACCCGCTGGCGCGCCAGCCGCCACCGGCTCTGGCTCGGGAACCTTGAATTCTGCGCGCAGCCGCTTGGCAAGTTCGGCCAGCTCGGTCTCATCGAGCGTGACCGGGTCCTTAGGCGCCACCTCGGCCAGCCATTCGTTCGTCTTCTGCTGGCGATACTGCCCTTCCAACTTGCTGAGAATCTTCAGGCGCACGTCCTCGAAAGGAATCGGTTCGGCAGCGCTGCGCGACAGCAGTTTGATGATATGCAGACCAAAACGGGTTTCAACGACGCCGCTCAGTTCCCCGGGCTGAGTCAGCGCAAAAGCGGCCTCCTCGAACTCGGGGACCATCTGGCCCCGCTTGGTCGGGCCGAGGTCGCCCTTCATGATGCGGGAGCCGTCCTCGGAGTGCTCGGCCGCGAGTTCGCCAAAGTCGGCGCCGTCCTTGAGTCGCTTCAGCAGTGCCTCTGCCTCCGGGCGGCGGCGGCGCTTGTCCGCCTCATCCGGCGCACGCAGCAGGATATGCGCGACATGGACGGTTTCATCGGTGATGAACTCCTCGGGATGCTCGTCATAGTAAGTGCGCGCGGCTTCAGCGAAGTCCGGCACCTCCAGCGACTGGTAGTACAGCCGCGTGGCCAGATCAGCCAGTCGCATCTCGCGGTCTCGACGTAGCTGCGCTTGGACCAGCGGACGTTCGGTGTAACCCAATTCCTCGGCCACGTCGCTCATGCGGTGGCGGACGTACAGAGTCTGAATGAGCTGTTTGAGCGTCTCGGGACTGCTGAGCGCGGCTTGCAGCCCATCCGGTCGCTGCAGGCTCAGCTCGCGACGCAGGTCGCCCAGCCGGACCTCGGCTCCCGCAGCGGACGCCAGCACGGGCTCTGAAGGCGCGGAAGCTGCGCAACCGACGAGCATCGCACTCCCCAGCAACATGGCCGTCGACAGTAGTGCACGCATGGGATGTCCTTCTCCTTGCAAAATCAAAAAACCAATCACGAGGTGGGCTGGATTATCGCCGAACACGCTCGCGCACGATCGCGCGCACGATCGTGAATCCTCAACGGAAAAAGCCACCGCCCGGAGGCGGTGGCTTTGTCAACTTCGTGGACTGGACAAAGTCCACTTACATCTTGACGACTCGGGCTATTTACGGCCGCGTGTAGGCGTGCTCGGTAGCCTGCGCGAAGTTGATCGTCGGATCGCCAAAATCGCGCACCTTCAGGATGAAGCCAGCCGTCGGGTAGGCAGCGCCATCTGCAAAGTCGATGCGCAGCCAGCCCGTCTCGGCGCCAGGCAGGTCGTTGGTCGGCAGACCCAGCGCATTGGCGGTGCCGAGGACAGAAGTGCGGGTCCGCGCATTCGGGCCGATCTTGACGACGTTGGCTTCGAACGACAGGTTGTCCGGCTCCACGATGCCCGGCGGGAACGGCGACGGCACGGTGGTGTCCGGAGCCTGGACGGCTTCACGCTCTTCGCGATCGTAGAACGTGTAGGTCAGCTCGATGTTGGACACGCCGTTGTTGCCGGCCTGGAAACGCTCGGTGAAGGGCGCCAGAGGGCAGGTGAAACCAGCGGCGAGCTGGGTCGGGACGCTCGGCGTGGCAGCAATCGGCGCAAAGCCCGCGTAGGCCGGACCACCACCACCGGAGGCCACACCACCGCCCGAGGTCGCGTGACGGTACTGGCTGCACGCGGCCTGAATGTTGCGCGAGTCTTCGTCGACGTGGTAGCGCTTCGTCGGGAAGGTCACGACCCACTCGGCATCGGCGCGGACGCCCGGCTCGCTGCGATTCTCAGTCCACTCGTTGGCAACCGAGGTAGCGGCGATGCCGGCCTCGAGGGTGGCCAGGTTCGTCGTGGTCCACAGGCCGTCACCCGAGGCCAGCGTGGGCTCGAGGAAGTACGGGAACTGCTGGGCGGTCACGTTGTTCACACCAACCGCGTAGCCCGCGATGTGCAGCGATTCGACACCGGCGCCAAGACCACGGGCACTGTTGATCAGGCTGACGTTCACCTTCAGCGGATCTGGCGTGACGACCGGGCCGTAGCCAAACGGGTTAGGCTGACCCGCAGCGATGCCACCGGTTGGCGCGGTAAACGTCCAGCCGGCACGTGCCAGCGGGTTACCCGAACCGTTCTCGCCCGGGATGGTGACGCCGTTGACCGCATCGTTCGCGGTGAACACGGGGATGCCCGCCTGGCGCTGGAAATCAGCGTCCACTCGAGCGCAGTCACGCGGCACACCGTTGACGTGCTTGGCGTAGTAGGCCGTGGTGCCGCGCGTTGCACCAGCGACGCCAGACGAGCCAGTCTCGGAAACGCCGGGCCCGGAAACGGGACGCTCGTCCTCACCCATGACCAACAGGGTGATGTAGCCCTCCTGTAGGCGCTCGATGCTATTTGCGGTGCCATCATGGTCGCGGAAAGTCACGCTGCCCACGGTCGAGTAGGCGATCTCGTTCGCGGCCAGACCGTCGGTGGCGACGCTGAGCGGACTCGTGCAGGAGCGGTCGGTCGTACGCAGGAAGGCGCGGCCGTTGGCATCCTGACGAATGGTCGCGGTCCAGACATCATAAGGCGACAGCGCGAGGTTGAAGTCGAGCACGTCGCGAGAGTTGCGGTGGTCGTGCAGACGAACCTTGACGGCCAGCGAGTTGCCGGTGGTGTTGGTCACGTTGATGAGCGTTTCCCAACCACCCTTGACCGTGTAGTAGGGAACGACGACCGCCGAGCCTTTACCCGTGTCAGACACGGTCTGGGCTGCGACAGGCTGCATGGCGAAACCGGCAGCGAGCGCTGCGGATGCCCCGATCAGTCGCAGCTTACTCAAAGTCCTACTCATTGAATAAATCTCCATTGAAGAAGTCACAGAGGAACGAGCTGATAAAGTCTGATGATCCTTGAGCATCGAGCAATCTGCCCGCCCAAAGCAGCCGCGCCTTTGCATGTGGATACGGTTGCCTTGAGGCGCTTAGATTAGGTAATTCCTAACCTTTCCGGACCAGAATTGGACGTAGCTCCTGGATTGAGATCTGCTTGAGAAGCTTGTGCAGCAAGGGTTGCAGGTTCTCGTGCCGGTGATTGAACCGGTAGCAAACTTC
>NZ_JBEPIJ010000038.1:0-2319 GCF_040327995.1 Sinimarinibacterium thermocellulolyticum
CTGTTTGGCATCTTCCAGCAGACCTCGGGTGACCTGCAGGGCATCTTCTTCGACAGCCCGATTTCGGCGCAGTACCCGGGCCGTGGCGAATTTCTCGAAGCCTTTGCCAAGAAGATGAGCCGCGCCTCCGAGATCTCGACCATCGACGAGATCGAGCGGCTGTGGTTCGAGCTGCAGCGGGAGATGACCGAGACCGGCAAGATCGTGCGCTTCGAAGCGCCGGTGCTGCTGGCCGACGGCCGCCAGGCCACGCGCGAGGTCATCCGCCTGGGCGCGTTCGACGTCGTGTCGGCCGAGCCGGCCAAATACCTGTCCTGGCGGGGGGAGACCCAGAGCCTGGCCGAGCTCAAGCGCCAGCCGGGCGGCGACACCCTCGACCGCCTCGACGACTACACCTCCAGCGACGACCCGGTCGCGCGCATCGACCTCGACCCGACGGGCGGCTCGCTGCTGGAGCGTCTGGTCGAAGCCCCGGGGCTGGGCGATCGCATCGAGCAGGGCGGTCTGGTCGGCTACGTCATCATGGCGCTGGGCGCGGTGGCGCTGCTGGTGGCGCTGGAGCGCTTGATCAGCCTGTCCATCATCGGCGCCAAGGTCGCGGCGCAGCGGCGCAACATCGACAGCCCGCAAACCGGCAACCCGCTGGGCCGGGTGCTGATGGCCTACCACGAAAACCGGGGAGTGGACGCCGAGACCCTGGAAATGAAGCTGGGCGAGGCCGTGCTCAAGGAACTGCCGAGCCTCAACCGCTTCCTGACCTTCCTGAAAATCATCGCCGTCGCCGCGCCGCTGCTGGGGCTGCTCGGCACCGTCACCGGCATGATCAACACCTTCCAGGCCATCACCCTGTTTGGCACCGGCGATCCCAAGACCATGGCGGGCGGCATCTCCCAGGCCCTGGTCACCACCGTACAGGGCCTGTGCGTGGCGATCCCGACGGTGTTTCTGCACAGCATCTGCTCAACGCGTGCCAAGGCCGTCGTGCACATGCTGCAGGAACAGAGCGCGGGGCTGATCGCGCAATACATGGAAAAAGGCGGGCGCGCGTAAGGGCCGTTGACGTCTCACGTCTCACGACATGGACATCCTGCTCTTAGGCTTCTTCGACATCGTCGAGCGCATCCAGGACTTTCTGGAGGCGGGCGGGCCGGTGCTGATCGCGATCGCCGTGGTCATCTTCATGATGTGGGCGATGTCGGTGGAGCGCTTCGTGTATTTCAAGTGGGTGCTGCCCAAGCAGGAGCGGGCGGTGATCGCGCTGTGGAACCAGCGGTCCGAGCGCTCGAGCTGGCAGGCGCACCAGATCCGCCGCGCGCTGATCGCCGGCATCACCCTCAACGCAAGGCTCTACCTGGCGACGATCAAGACCCTGGTGACCGTCTGCCCGCTGTTCGGGCTGATGGGCACGGTGACCGGCATGATTGCCGTGTTCGACGTCATGGCCTATGCCGGCATGGGCAATCCGCGCTTGATGGCCTCGGGCGTATCGCAGGCGACCATCCCGACCTTGGCCGGCATGGTGGGGGCCCTGTCCGGCATTTTCGTCGTCGTCTGGCTCGAAGCCCAGGTCAAGCAGCGGATCGAGCTTTTGGCCGATCACCTGACGATCGACATCGACGGGAGCCGGGCAGGGTCGCCGGCCGCCCGTCAGGGCGCCGCACCGGCGGGGGTGACATGAAGATCCTGACGCAGCTGCCGCAGGAAGAAGACGACAGCAGCATCGATTTGACGCCGATGCTGGACGTGGTCTTCATCATGCTGATTTTTTTCATCGTCACCGCGAGCTTTCTCAAGGAATCCGGTTTCGAGGTCAACAAGCCGGCGGTGCAGCAGCAGCCGCCGACCGAAGAGAGCCAGAGCATCGTCGTCAAGATCATGGCCGATGGGCAGATCTTCATCGGCCCGCGGCGCGTCGACATCCGCTCGGTGCGCCCCAACATCGAGCGGCTCAAAGCCGAGAAGCCCGACGCCCCGGTGGTCGTGCAGGCACACGCCGAGGCGCGCAACGAGCTCCTGATCAAGGCGATGGACGCGGCAAGACTGGCCGGTGCGGCGGATGTCTCGATCGCGGAGTTGAATTGACATGGACCCATTCAGCGCCGCCCAGCAGCCCGAGGACGACGGCAGCATCGACTTGACGCCGATGCTGGACGTGGTCTTCATCATGCTGATCTTCTTCATCGTCACGGCGAGCTTCATCAAGGAAGCCGGCATCGACGTGACCCGGCCCGAAGCCGAGACCGCGGTCAAGCAGGACCGGGCCAACATCTTCATTGCGCTGTCACCCAATGGCGAGATCTGGATCGACCGCAAGAACGT
>NZ_JBEPIJ010000038.1:2419-3958 GCF_040327995.1 Sinimarinibacterium thermocellulolyticum
GACTCCAAGAGCAAGCAACTGATGCAGGTGATGGATGCGGCCAGAGACGCCGGCATCGGCGACATCGCGGTCGCGACCGAGGCGCAGGAGTAGGGCGCATGGTGCACGAGGCCGTCACCACCGATCTGGCGATCGCCAGCTCTGCGGGCCAGCCGATCCGCAACGTCCTGCGCCTGCTGCTGGGGGGTGTGGTCGCGGTCGTCGTCACGTTTGCGCTGTACTGGCTGATGGCGGAGCTGGTGGCGGCGGGGCGGGAAGCGATGACCGAGGCGCCGGCGGGCAAGATCGTCGACTTCGTGCGCGTCAAGCGCGACCAGAATCTGGAAGTCGAGCGGCCCAAGCCGGAGAAGCCGGACAAGCCGCAGGAGGCGCCGGACGCGCCGCCGCCGCCGGTGCAGGTGGAAGCGCCGACGGCCGGGGCGGTCCACATTGGCCAGATGCGGGTCGACTCCAGCCTCACCAGCGCGGGTTTTCGGCTGTCGGCCAGCGACGGCGAATACCTGCCGATCGTCAAGGTGGCGCCGGTGTATCCGGCGCGGGCGCAGAGCCGGGGCATCGAAGGCTGGGTGCTGCTGCAATTCACCGTCACCGAGACCGGATCGGTCAAAGACCCGGTCGTGCTCGAAGCCGAGCCGCCGGGCATTTTCGAGGAGGCGGCCAAGCGCGCCGTGCTCAAATTCAAGTACAAGCCGCGGGTCGAGAACGGCCGGCCGATCGAAGTGCCGGGCGTGCAGCACCTGATCACGTTTGAAATCGAACAGGGGCGTGGGCGATGAGGCGCGCTCGCCCCAGCCTGATCCGCAGCCTGATCGCACCGCTGGTCGCCGGCCTGCTGATTGGCAGCGCGGCCCACGCCCAGGACAGCAAGAAGCCGGCAAAGCCGCAGACCAAGCAGACCCAATTCATCAGCCAGGCGGTGTTCAAGGAGCTCGAAAAGGCCCAGCAGGCGATCGACGCCAAGGACGATGCGGCGGCGCTCGCGGCGCTGGACGGGGTCAAGGCGCGGGGCGACAAGCTCAACGACTACGAGCGCGCGACCCTGTTCAACCTCTACGCGGCGGTCTACTACAACCAGGGTGACACGCCCAAGGCGATCCAGGCTTACAGCGAAGTGCTCAAGACCCCGAACCTGCCGGAAGGCTTGAGGGACAGCACCCTGTTTGCGCTGGCGCAGATGTACTTCGTGATCGAGGACTATCCCAAGGCGATAAAGGTCCTCGATCAGTGGTTTAAAGTCGTGTCCGAACCCTCGGCGGACGCCCATGTGCTGCTGGCGCAGGCGCACTACCAGCAAGGCGACTTCAAGGCGGCCGAGCGCGCCCTGATCGATGCGCTCAAGCTGGCCAAGCAAAAGCAGCAGGCGCCCAAGGAGAACTGGCTGGCGCTGTTGCGGGCCGTCTACTACGAGCTGGGCGACTACGCCAAGGCGGCCAAGGTGCTGGAGATCCTGGTCGCGCAGTATCCGAGCGAGAGCTACGTGCTGCAGCTGTCGGGCATGTACGGGCTGATGGGCGAGCAGAAGAAGCAGCTGGCGACGCT
>NZ_JBEPIJ010000039.1:0-3928 GCF_040327995.1 Sinimarinibacterium thermocellulolyticum
GCACGACTACAACCACGAGATCCCGCACGAGTCACTACGCGATCTCACGCCCGTCGAATACCGACTTCACCACCACCCCGAGACCTCTAGTAATCCGTGGCACTAAACTGGGGGAGGCGACAGCTGCTGCTCGACAAGGACGTGTATCCGCGGCCCGACACCACACTCGAAGCGCTCGCGGCGCTGCAACCGGCCTTCGCGCAGATCGCCGATATGCCGCTCGACAAGGACGGCACCACCTTCCGCAAGCTGATCAACCGGGTCTATCCGGACCTGAAGATCGAGCCGGTGCATCACGCCGGTACATCGTCGGGGAACGTCGACGGCGCTGCCGCGCTGCTGCTCGCGTCGGAGGACTATGCGCGCCGGCGCGGCCTGAAGCCACGTGCGCGCGTCGTCGCCAGCGCCAACGTCGGTGACGATCCGACACTGATGCTCAACGCGCCGGTGCCGGCTGCGCGCAAGGTTTTGGCCAAGGCGGGGCTGTCGGTCAAGGACATCGACCTGTGGGAGGTCAACGAGGCCTTCGCCGTGGTCGTCGAGAAGTTCATCCGCGACCTCGACATCGACCGCGAGAAGATCAACGTCAACGGTGGCGCGATCGCGCTCGGTCATCCGATCGGGGCGACCGGAGCGATGCTGATCGGCACCGCCCTGGACGAACTCGAGCGCCGCGACGCGAAGCGCGCGCTGGTGACGATGTGCGCGGCCGGCGGCATGGCGCCGGCGATCATCATCGAGCGTGTGTAGGCGGCGTGCGCATGAGCGACAAGAACGGCATGCTCCCGTGGCCGGCGGACGACCTGTCGAGCTACGGTCCGGTCCAGACACAGCCGCTGGGCAAGATCCAGCACTTCGTCGGCCGCGTGATGCAGCGTAACTGGAGCCTGATTCCGCACGTCACGCATCACGACGACGCCGACATCACCGCTTTTGAGCAGCGGCGCAAGGCCTGGAACGCGGCCAATCCCGAGCGCAAGCGCTCGCTGCTCGCGGCGCTGGTCAAGGTGTCGGTCGCGGCGCTGCAGCGCTATCCGCGCTTCAACAGTGCGCTGTCGGCCGACGGCAAGACGCTGACCACACGCCGCTACTACCACATCGGCATCGCCGTCGACGTGCCTGCCGGCCTTTTGGTGCCCGTGTTGCGTGACTGCGATGCCAAGGACATCGATGCAATCAACGATGAGATCGCGCGCATCTCGGAAAAGGCGCGCACCAAGGGTTTGGCGATGGCCGAGATGTCCGGTGGCTGTTTCACGCTGTCGTCGCTGGGCCACATCGGCGGTACCGGCTTCACGCCGATCATCAATGCGCCGGAGGTGGCGATCCTCGGCATCTGCCGCACACGCAGCGTGTTCCTTCCGGATGCGCAGGGCCAGCCAGTGCTGCGCCAACTCTTGCCGCTGTCGCTGAGCTACGACCACCGCGTGATCAACGGTGCCGACGCCGCGCGTTTCGTGCGCGCCATCGCCGACGGTCTGGAGCGCTACGACTTCGACAATTGAACGGGCGGTTGGCAAATCGTTTGCGCGTCCCACAGAATGCCGGCCGACGCCGAGTGTTCAACGGAGACGACGAACGATATGCGTAGAAGCAAGCGGGACCCTGACGGCACGCGTGCCGCCATCTTGCAAGCCGCCGGCAAGCTCTTGGCACAGGATGGTCCGGAAGGTCTGAGCGTATCGCAGGTGGCGCAGCTCGCCGGGGTCAATCGCGGTACGGCCTATCAACACTTTCCCAGCCGCGAATCGCTGCTGGCGGCCACCACCGCCTGGGTCAGCGACCAGTTGCGCCGCGCCGTTTTCGGGGACGAGCAGCACCGCCAGAGCGCGCCGGGCGCCATGGATCCGATGCGCATGACCGAACAGATGGCCACGTTCGCAATGGAGAACCCGGAGTTCGGACGTGTTTGGCTGTTCGAGGTACTCAGTTCGAGCAAACCGACCAATGACCCGTTCTGGAACGAGTTCCGCAGCCAGTTCGAGCAGTTCGCGAAATCCGATCTTGCGCAGCCGGGCATCGACGTCGAGGTGCACGCGGTGATCATGCTGATCGGCACCTTTCTGTGGCCGGTGTTCGCGCGTGCGCATTCGCGCACCGCCAAGGAGCGCCAGCAGATGGCCAAGCGTTTTTCCAACGAGATGCTGCGCCTGAGCCTGCACGGGACGATGCGGCCGGAGAAGTTTCCGGAACTCAGCGCCAAGGTCGACAAGGCCGTCGGCATACGCAAGAGGACGAAGTAGCGCTCGCCGGCACGTCTGTGCAGCGGGCGACTGTACGGCCGACACCCGCAGTCAACAACAGTGTTGACGATGCCCTGGTGCTGATTTAGCGTTCCCGAGTCACATTCGTTGGCCGTAGGCGGCCACGCACGAGGAGCGCGCAGCATGTCACTGGCAGGCAGGAATGCCGTCGTCACCGGCGCGGCATCGGGTATCGGTCTGGCGGCCGCACGACGGCTGGCGCAGGCCGGCGCGGCCGTCGCCATCTGGGATCTCAACGAGGCCGGTGCGCAGGCCGCCGCCGCGGCGCTGGTCGAGCAAGGTAACCGCGCCATCGCTGCGCGCGTCGACGTGTCCAAGCGCAGCGACGTCGACGCCGCGGCGAAGCAGGCGCGCGAGCAGCTCGGACCGATCACCATTTTGGTCAACAACGCCGGCATTTCGGCGTTCACCCCGTTCCTGGAGATCACAGAGGAACTCTGGGACCGGATCATGACGGTCAACCTCAAGAGCGTGCTGCTTTGCACGCAGGCGCTGCTGCCCGACATGCTCGCGGCCAAGTGGGGGCGTATCGTCAACGTCTCGTCGTCGAGTGCGCAGACCGGCGCGGCGAGCATGGTCCACTACGCGGCGTCCAAGGGCGGCGTGATCGCGTTCACCAAGGCACTCGCCCAAGAGTTGGCGGCGACCGGCGTCACCGTCAACAACGTGCCGCCGGGTTTCGTCGACACGCCGATGCTGCGCGAACAGCTCAAGGATCGGGTCGACGCGATCGCCGCGGCCTCGCCGATGAAACGGCCCGGGCGCCCCGAGGACATGGCCGCCGCGATCGCGTTTCTGGCATCGGAAGAAGCCGGCTACATCACCGGGCACACGCTGAGCGTCAACGGCGGCCGCTACTCGAACTGACCACGGACGACACCATGGGCGACAGGATTCTCGACTGCTCCGACATCGACCGCTATCTCGGCAAGCCGATGCAGCCGGCACGCATGCGTGACCCGGTGGCGCCCAATGACATCCGCCGCTGGGCGCAGGGCATGCACTACCCGAACCGGCTGCACTACGACGATGATTTCGCCGCGGAGAGTCGCTTCGGGCGCCTGGTCGCGCCGCAGTCCTTCGCGGTGGCGATGGACTACGGACACGGCTGCCATCCGGCCGGCGTCGGCAAGATCCCCGGCTCGCATCTGATTTTCGGCGGCGAGGAATGGTGGTTCTTCGGTTCGCTGATCCGTCCCGGGGACAAGCTGTTCCAGCAGCGCCGTTTCGACGGCTACGACGTCAAGGACACCAGCTTCGCCGGTCCCACCGTGTTCCAGCGCGGCGATACCGAGCACCGCAACCAGCACGGCGTGCTGGTCGCGCGCGAACGTGCAACGGCGATCCGCTATCTGATCGCCGAGGCGAATCGGCGCGGTGTGTTCGGCAAAGAGAGAGCCACACCCAAGCGCTGGGACAAGCAGGAACTGGCGGAGATCCACGAGCTGCGCCTCTCATGGATCCTGTCGAACCGCGAGGGCCGCTCGCCGAGATGGGCGGACGTGCAGGTCGGTGACAAACTGCCGCGCCGCGTGATCGGCCTGTCGCCTCCCCCAGTTTAGTGCCACGGATTACTAGAGGTCTCGGGGTGGTGGTGAAGTCGGTATTCGACGGGCGTGAGATCGCGTAGTGACTCGTGCGGGATCTCGTGGTTGTAGTCGTGC
>NZ_JBEPIJ010000040.1:0-3212 GCF_040327995.1 Sinimarinibacterium thermocellulolyticum
GTACCGTGGCGTGCCCCGGCAATACTTCCACCTGTACCTGGCCGAAGTTTGCTACCGGTTCAATCACCGGCACGAAAACCTGCAACCCTTGCTGCACAAGCTTCTCAAGCAGATCTCAATCCAAGAGCTACGTCCAATTCTGGTCCGGAAAGGTTAGGAATTACCGCCGGCATTCGAGCCGGCCTGGATCGATGACGACGCCTGGATGGTGCTCACCGACTAGGCGCGCCCCGGGACGGACGAGCAGCGCCGCTTCGTCGAGATCGCCATGGCGACGCCCGACTTCGTGTTCAGCTGCGTGCGTCGCGGCCGCCGGAGTCGTTGCTCCGCGCGATCGTGAACTCGCTGGGCGACCGCTACTACGGCCTCGAGGCGCTCGCGATCGCGTCGCTTCGTGAGCGCGGTGACCATACGACGTGGATCGAGGCGCTCCCGGATATCCCTGGCTTCGCGACTACTTCGGACCAGAAGCTCTCGACGGCACGATCTTGGATGCGGTGCTGGGGCCGCGCGGGCCTCTGGATGAGCCAGATGCCGCCAGCGTGGCGCAACACGGGTCGTCAGTTCCAGGCGCGCTCGGGCAAGTTCGACGAGATGGATCGGCTCATCGCGGACAAGCCCGCGCGCACCTTCTTCCGATGGCGCTCATCGCGGCGGAGCACACGGCGCAGCTCAACGCCGCGCAGGCCGACGAGGTCTTCTCAAAGGCGGAGGAGCATGAGCTGCTCTTCCAAGACGTCGATCTCGGCGACGATGGGACCGGCCATGACCGGCCCGCCATCGACGTGCTGTCCTGCACGACGACGATGGAGGTCGGTATCGATATCGGATCGCTGTCCGGCGTGTCGCTGCGGAACATGCCCCCGCGCGCGAACTACCAGCAGCGCGCAGGTCGCGCGGGGCGCCGAGGCAACGCGGTCGCGACGGTCACTGCCTTCGGCAGTGCCGACAGCCACGACGAGCACTACTTCTCGAATCCCGACCAGATGATCCGTGGCGCCGTGGACGACCCGCTCCTCACGCTCGACAACAGCGAGATCATCCGACGGCACGTCACCGCGTACCTGCTGCAGCGCTATCACCAGGACAAGCTGCCCACCATTAAGCCGGAGGAGCAGCCGCACCTCTTCGCGGTGCTCGGCACCGTGGCCGACTTCAAGAAGTCCACGAAGGTGCTCAATCGATGGGATCTCAAGCAGTGGCTCGAGGCGAACGAGGCGACCCTCCGCGCGGAGGTCGACGCGTGGCTCCCGCAGCAGTTCTCGGCTGCGGAACGCAAACGCCTCCTCGACGAGCTTGTGCCGAAGACGATAGAGCCGATCGACGCGGCAATCGCGTTCGAGCCTCCAGCGAGCAGGGCTGCTGCGGCGCCTGCACCCGTAGCCACGCCCGCCCCGGCAGCCTCAGGAGACCCGTCCGCTGCGGCGAGCGCAGACACCAGGCTCGAGGCGCCCGACGAGGAGGGCGAGGAGAAGCCTGGGCGTGATCCGGCCTCAGAGAACCTGCTCGACCGGCTCCTCTACCGGGGCGTGCTCCCTCGCTATGCGTTCCCGACCGACGTCGCCACGTTCCATGTGTTCGACCCGGTGAACTCGACGATGTACCGGCCCGTCTTCCAGTTCACGCCGTCGCAAGGGCTTACCATCGCGCTGTCGCAATACGCGCCCGGCAAGGAGGCCTGGATCGGTAACAAGCTCTGGACCTCCGGGGCGATCTACTCGCCGATGCGCGACGACCGATATCGCGCGTGGCTTGGCCGGCGCCTCTACTACGAGTGCAGCGTGTGCCACTGCGCGAGGACCACGACGTTCGAGGGGGGCTCGCGCGGCGAGACGAAGGACTGCGAGGCGTGCGGCGGCGTCGGCACTTTCGGCCCCGCCACGCAGTGGCTCCGTCCGCCCGGCTTCGCGCACCCCGTGGGCAAGCCGGAGGGAACCACGCCCGACGACGTGCCCGCCAAGAGCTACGCGACCCGCGCGAAGCTGACGGCCCCCACGCCCGCTGACGCCTCGAAGTGGAAGCAGTTGAACCAGCGGCTCCGAGTCCACCACACGCGGCAGCACCTCCTTGTCACAAACCGAGGTCCGCGCGAGGAGGGCTACACGTACTGCACGAAGTGCGGGCTCATCGAGCCCACCGCGAACCCGAAGGGCACCGTCGTGGCGATGCACCGCAAGCCCTACCCGGACATCGAGGAGCCGATGTGCCCCGGAGGCGGCGCGACGAAGGGCCTCGTGCTGGGCACCGACTTCATCACCGACGTGCTGCTCGTCGCGATCCGCGTAGACGCGCCCATCACGCTGGTCCCCGGTGTGCTCGCGACCGACGTGGCGCTGCGCACCATCTGTGAGGCGGTGACCAAGGCCGCGTGCGCGCGGCTCGAGTTGGAGGCGGACGAACTCCAAGCCGAGTACCGCCCGGCGCTCACGCCGGAGGGGCGCGCTGGGCTCGAGGCGGAGATCTACATCTACGACACGCTCCCCGGCGGCGCCGGCTTCGCGAAGCGCGTAGGGGACATCGGGCTCCCGATCTTCGAGGACGCCCTCAAGCTGCTCGAGGTGTGCCCGGACAACTGTGACCGCTCCTGTTACCGCTGCCTCCGCAGCTACAAGAACAAGTTCGAGCACGACCTCCTCGACCGCCACCTCGGCGCGACCCTGATGCGGTTCGTCCTCAACAACGCTCCCCCGACGCTCAACGCGGATCGCGTCGCGCGCTCGACCAACCTCCTCTTCGAGGACCTCGATCGGCAGGACATCGAGGGGCTCACGCTGGAGCGCGACAAGCAGATCTCGGTCGCGGGCCTCGGCGACGTCGTCGTCCCCATCCTGGTGACCAACGTGAGCGGAGCCCAGTTTGCCATCGGGCTGCACGGCCCGCTGACGCCGAACGAACCGGCGGACGCGGACCTCAAGGAGATCAAGGAGTACGCGACGTCGCTGACCGTCCACCTCGAGGATGAACTGATCGTGCGGCGCAACCTCCCGTTCGCCACGCAGAAGCTCATCGAGAAGCTCGGCTGAGGTGTCCCGGTGAGCACGAACGAGAAGACGCACTGGCGCGTGGTCACACCGACAACCTGGCCCGCCCTGAATCGCCCCGGGTTTCGCGGAGGCTCCAACTGTGGAGAATGGAGCCATGAAGAAGTCCCCGAAGTTTTCCCCTGAGGTGCGTGAGCGCGCCGTGCGCATGGTGCTGGAGCACCGTGGTGA
>NZ_JBEPIJ010000041.1:0-2737 GCF_040327995.1 Sinimarinibacterium thermocellulolyticum
GCACGACTACAACCACGAGATCCCGCACGAGTCACTACGCGATCTCACGCCCGTCGAATACCGACTTCACCACCACCCCGAGACCTCTAGTAATCCGTGGCACTAAACTGGGGGAGGCGACAGATTCCTCGAAATCGATGTCGATGCTTTCGTGCGCATGCAACAGCTGCTCGCCGGCTCGGTGGTCGCGGGCCACAAGTACGCCGCGCGCCAGTTCCGCGCGCAGGGGACGGGTGGCGTCATTCTGTCGACGACCAGCGTTGCGGGGCTGCTCGGCGGCTACAGCAATCTCAGCTACACCGCGGCGAAGCATGCGATCGTCGGGCTGGTCCGTGCGGCGGCCTTTGAGCTGGCGCCGCTGGGTATCCGTTCCAACGCGATCGCGCCGGGGGTGACCGTTAGTCCAATCATGGCGAGCAGTTTCGGTATCCTCGCAGAACGCACTGGCGCATTCCTGGATTTCGTCTCACGGCGCTGCGCCGGCCTGCAACCGATTGGGCGTCCGGGAAGCCCGCTGGACATCGCCCACGCGGCGTTGTTTCTGGCCAGCGACGAGGCGGCGTGGATAACCGGCATCACGCTGCCGGTCGATGGTGGCGGCACCGCGGTGACGCATTGCGACCCGACTAACGTCGTCGCCGCTGCTGCCCAGGCCTTTTTGCAGGGAGCCGCAGACGTCCAAGCCGGATCGTGTGCCAAGATATGACGTTACCCTTCGAACTGATTGTTGGCCGGTGGTGTTCGCGGACGACGGTTGTCGAGCCGCCATGGCCAGCCGTTGGGCGGCGGAGGCGATCATTTTGGTGTTGTTCTTCTGGCTCATCTCCGGCTTGCGTTCGGGTGTATGGGCAGGCTCGAGTTTGGGCGGGGTCGTGCCATCAAGGCCGTCGACGAAGTCGCGCATGCAGTGCCGCGCATGCACTGCCATGCTGATCAGGAGCACGAGCAACTTGCTCCGGATCGGCTGGCGAAGCGCGTCGGCGACTCGCACGGTGGAGCCGTGATTGTGCTGGTGTGAGGGTGGGTTTCGTCACGGCCCTGGTTCACCCTCGTTGCGCTGGGTTGTTCCGATGACACGGTCGCGGTTCTCGCGCGACGCTTTCTGACGCGACAGCGCCGGCGGCTTTCCCCATAATCGGGCCGGGCCGCGAGGTCCGCTGATGGGGCGAAGCGCCGCGTGCAAGACGGCGGCGCACTCGAAGTCCGCAGGTTTGAGCATGAGAGTCGACACCCAGGGGCAGGGCCGTGTCCGGGCAATCCATTCGCGCCGCTGGCGGTCGCGCGCGGCCGTCTGCGTGCTGCTCGCGTGCGCGCCGACAACATTCGCGCAGACCGGCGATGGCGATCTGCTCGCCGTGTGCAACGACGCCCTACAGAACAACGCCGGCTATCGCGCCGCGCGTGCCGAGTACCAGGCCGCGCGCGAGCTGCTGCCGCAGGCGCAGGGCAAGCTGCTGCCGCAACTCGGCCTGCGCGCGCAGTACGACTGGTTGCACGAGCACATCACCGGCGATTACTTCGGGGTCATCGGAATCGATCGCGAGGATCACTTCGATCAATCGTCGTATGGCGTGCGTCTGACGCAGGCGCTGTATCGGCCGGATGCCGTGCTGGCCAAGCAACAAGCGGCACTGCGTGTACAGCAGGCGGAACTGAAACTGCGCGCCGCGCAGGATCAGTTGCTGCTCGAGGTCGCCGAGGCCTATTTCACGGCGCTCGCCGCCGAGGATGCGCTGCGTTTTGCGCGTGCCGAGACGCTGGCGCTACGTGAACAGCTGGCGCAGGTGCGCTCGCGCGAGGCGGCAGGATTGGCGATCGATGCCCACGTCAAGGCCGCGCAGGCGCAGCTTCAGCTCGCGCTCGCCCGCGAGACCGAGGCCGTCGATGCGATCGCCAACGCCCTGACCCGACTCGAAGCCCTCGCCGGCCGGCCCTATTCGCGGCTGCGGGGACTGCCGCCCAACCTGACGCTGCTGCCGCCGCAGCCGGCGGATGTCGAGGTCTGGACCGCCCGCGCCGAGCGTGACAATCCGTGGATCCGGTTGCAGCATCTGGGTGTGGATCTCGCCGCGCTGGGGCACGAGCGCGCGCGCAAGGCCGAGTGGCCGGTGCTCGATCTTTTGGCCGATGCCTTCCGCCTCGATGCCGGCGGTGGTGCCGCCGGCGAACGCGACGAGGATCAGACCCGCATCGGCGTCGTGATGACGCTGCCGTTGTATGCCGGCGGGCAGGTCGAGGCGACGAAGCGGCAGACGCTGGCGCTGCAAAGCCAAGCCGCTGCCGAGCTCGATGACGTGCGTGCACGCGTCCTGCGCGACACCCGCATTGCCTATCGCAACAGCGCTTCCGGTTTGCTGCGCGTAGAAGCGCACAAGCGCGCCCTCGACGCGGCGATCGCCGCGGAAGCCTCGACGCGCGGCGGATTCGAGGCCGGCACCTTGTCGAACACCGATCTTCTGACCGCGATCGAACGCCGCTACGAGGCGGAGCGCGACCACGCCAACGCGCGCTATCGGTTCCTGATGGCCTCTCTGCGGCTCAAGTCGCTGGCCGGCAATCTGCTGGTCGCGGACCTGGCGCAGATCAACCGCGTCCTCGAGGCGCCGGGGCCGCCTTAGCCCGGATCCGTCACCAGCGAGCCGATAGACGCGCCTGGAGCACGGGCGGAGGCTTTCTGGTTTCGGAATGACCAATTTGACGACACGGTGAGGGTATTTTCGGCGCTTTGGACGCAGCT
>NZ_JBEPIJ010000042.1:0-2614 GCF_040327995.1 Sinimarinibacterium thermocellulolyticum
ATGGGGCCGCTGGGTCATGTCCCACCCGCGGAGTTCGAGGCAAACTACCATCGTCAACGCGCTGGTCAGGCCGCAACCGTCTGACTTAAACCAACTGGCCTCCGCGAAACCCGGGGCGATTCATACTGCACCTCGGTCTTGCCGATCTTGTGGTTGCGGTCGAAGAAGTAGACGCCCCAGACCCAGCCTTCCTTATTCGAGACGTGGTTCTTCAGCCGGTCACCGACGGGGTCGGCCTCGCCGATGTAGATGGTTTCCTCGGCGGCGTTGCCAACCAGGATGTAGATGCCAGCCTGCGAGAAACCCGGCTCCTGCTTTAGCTGATGGAACAGCTCCTTGGTGAAGACGACGCCGTAGCCCGACCAGTTCGACTTGTCGACGTGACGAATTCCCTCTGGGTCACCGGACGTGGCGAATAGCGTGATTGAAAACGGCTGCATGAAGTTCTCCCCCGATGTTGCTTTTACCGTGTGGACTACTTCACCACTTCCATCAACCTCCCGAAGCTGTCAACCACGTCGTATTTGACATTCTCCGGGGCGAAACGGCGGTTCATCTCATCGAAGAACTTGCGAGCGCATTTGATCTTGGTTTTCTCGATCTCGCGCAGCTCCATCGTGGACATCGATCCTTTGGTTTCTGCGACGAAGTAGATGTGCTTCACCGCGCCTTCCTTGAACGAGATGGCCCAGTCCGGGTTGTAGTCGCCGACTGGCGTGGGGATTAAGAAACCGCGCGGCAACTTGGCGTACACGACGACTTCAGTGCTGGCCTCCAACGCCTCTGCAAAATCGCGCTCCGGCTTCGATCCGGAATCCGGCAGCACGAAATCGTAGATGTGGTGCCTGGGTGTCTTGATCGCATTACTGAAGTCCTGCTTGGTTTGTCCGGCGGTGAAGATGTCCAGATCGAACTTGTCTTCGACTGGATCGTAGGCCAGATGCTCGATGATGACGGTAGCCTTCTGCTCGTTGATCAGGCGAATCGCCTCCGCAATGAAGCTCTCTGGGTTGGTCTTGAACTGCGCGAATACAGCCGCATTGAGCCCCTTCAGAATGTCGGTGACCGTGCGTCGAGTCAGCTGGGTGCCTTCAGCAAGCTTGCCGATCAGGTCATACTTGACCGTCGAATGAATCGAGGCGCGGTTGGTTTCTGTCTCTGTGACCTTCAACTCGAACGCATTGCCTGCCTTGATACCGTCATAGGTCACGGCGGCAGCCTGTTCACCATGCTGGATTGTGTATTGCAGCGGAGTGACGCGCAGGCTGGCATCCAGCTCTTTGACCGCCTTCTGCACCAGTTCGTTGGAATCGAAGTGGACGCTGTATACCGCCTTTCGGTTGATCCGATTCCAAAGTTCCTTGAACTCCCGTTTTTCAAAGTTGGCGTTGAGCGGGTTCTTCTTGGGCTTGCGGTCGTCGCCAATCTCGGGCAACTGGCTTTCGCTGAAAACGCTGTCGATCAGCTTGAAGACCTGCTCGGCGTGCGGTGCCAACTCGGGCGGTAACGCAGCCAGTGCGCCGTCTTTCTTTGCCTCGTGGTAGGCATTGGTGATGCGATCTGCGTCGTCGGTGTAGTCGTGCTTGACCAAGTACCTGTAAATCTGCTTGGCGAGCTGCGGTGTGACCTCGACATCACCCGTCGCCGTCTTCAACACCTTGCCGGTGAAGTAAGCCTCGTTTGCCGCACGCGGACGCGCCGACAGCGACTCACTGATGTCCTTCTGCAGTGCCGCGACGAAGTCTTTGTAGCTCTCGCTGGCAACCACGGTCAAAACATTAATGTCGTGTACTATCGCCGGATGGTCCATCCTGTCGCCGTTTTGGTTGACTGACAGCCGCAAGCCGCGCCCCACCTCCTGACGGCGGGATATCGTGTTGTCACTGTGCTTGAGCGCGCAGATCACAAACACATTGGGGTTGTCCCAACCTTCACGCAGGGCAGAGTGGGAAAAGATAAAGCGCACTGGCTCGGCGAACGACAGCAGCCGCTCCTTGTCCTTGAGGATCAGGTCGTAGGCGTCCACGTCGTCGGAAAGCCCTGCGTTTTCGCCACGCGCCACGACAGAGGGGTCGGCCAGTCGTTTGCTTTTCTTGTCGATGGAAAAATAGCCGCTGTGTGTCTTATCGACCGGAATTCCTTTTAAGTACTTGATGTACGGTGTTTCATCCAGATCCAGCACCTCGTTGAGGTAGAGCTGGTACTCTTCCTCGAAGATGCGCGCGTACTCGCCCTTTTCGTCGCTCTGGGAGTAGTCGCGGTACTTGACCACTTCGTCAATGAAAAAGAGCGTGAGCACCTTCACGCCCTGCTGGAACAATGCCTGTTCCTTGTCGAAGTGCGCCTTGATGGCCTCGCGGATCTGGATACGGCGCAGCGCGGCCTCAGTGACATCACCGGTTGCATCCCCGACGGTGAGCTCAACGCCATTGGTGAAGCTCAGGGTGTCGGTAATGGCATTGATGTCCGATACCACATAGCCACGATACTGACGTAAGCTTCCCCGTCAAGGCGACAGTTCAAAAGTAGAGTTCCTGGCGGCTTGAGAATACTCGACTGGCGTCATGTCGCCGAGCGAGTCATGGGGTCGGTCTTCGTTGTATTCGAGCATCCA
>NZ_JBEPIJ010000043.1:0-1942 GCF_040327995.1 Sinimarinibacterium thermocellulolyticum
CTCAGATCGCCTTGTGGACCATGCCGCCGTCGACCACCAGCTCGGCGCCGGTCATGTAGCTGCTGGCATCGCTGGCGAGCAGCAGCAGCGGACCGTCGAGTTCTTCGAGCCGGCCGAGCCGGCCCATCGGAATCGACTTCTCGTAGCGTGCACCGGATTCGGTGGCGAAGTAGTCGGCATTGATCGCGGTGAGGAACCAGCCGGGGCACAGGCAGTTCACGCGGATGTTATGGCGCACCAGCTCCATCGCCATGCTGCGCGTGAGCTGGACGACGCCGGCCTTGGACACGTTGTAGGCGACCTTGAGCACGCCGGTGCGCAGGCCGTAGATCGAGCCGACGTTGACGACGACGCCGGGCCTGGACGACGCGATCCACTGCTGCGTCGCCGCGCGTGCGACGCGCCAAGCTCCGGACAGATTGGTCTGCAACTGGAACTGCCAGGCGTCCTCGTCGGTATCGATGAACTTGCGCGGCTCGGTGGCGACGCCGGCGTTGCTGATCAGCACGTCGATGCCGCCATGCTCGGTTTCGATCTCGGCGAACGCCTGTTCGACGCTGTCGGGCTTGGTGACGTCCATCGACAATGCCGCGGCATCGCCGCCGGCCTTGCGGATCGCATCGACTTGTTCGGCGAGCTGCGGTCCGCGCCGTGCCGCCAGCAGCACCTTCGCGCCCTGTCGCGCGAGCACCTTTGCGATGTGCGCGCCCAGGCCGCTGGAGGCGCCGGTGACGAGAACGGTCTTGTTGTCGAGACGGAAGGCATTCATGACATTTCCCATCGGGGTTCAGGCCTTGCCCGCGAGCAATTTGCCGGCAAGGCTGTGGCGGTGGACTTCGCTCGGCCCGTCATAGATCCGGAACGCACGGACGTCCTTGAAGATGCGCATGACCAGCGATTCGCCGGTCACACCCTGGCCGCCGAGCACCTGCACGCAGCGGTCGACGACGCGCCAGACCGCCTCGGACACCATCACCTTGCACATGCTCGATTCGACATTGCCCTTGCCGCCTTGATCGAGCACCCAGGCCGTGTGCCAGATCGCGAGGCGCGCGCCGTGCAGGTCCATCGCGTTGTCGGCGAGCATGAAGCCGACGCCCTGATGCTGACCCAGCGGTTTGCCGAAGGCCTCGCGTTTGCGTGCGTAGTCGAGTGCCAGATCGTGCGCACGCCGCGCCTGGCCGAGCCAGCGCATGCAGTGCGTCAATCGTGCCGGCGCGAGTCGCACCTGCGCGTAACGAAAGCCCTGGCCCGGTTCGCCGAGGATGTCGGTCGCCGAAACACGCAGATTGTCGAAACGCAGTACGCCGTGGCCGCCGGTGAAGCAGGCATCGAGTGAGTCCATCATGCGTTCGAGCACGATGCCCGGCTGGTTCATGTCGGCGAGGAACATCGTCGCGCGATCGTCGAGCCTAGCCATGATGATGGCGAAGCTCGCGCCTTCGGCGCCGGTGATGAACCACTTGCGGCCGTTGATGACGTAGCTGTCGCCATCGCGCACCGCCGTGGTCTGCAGCATGGACGGATCGGAGCCGGCACCGGGCGAAGGTTCAGTCATCGCGAAACATGAGCGCGTGCGGCCCTCGACCATCGGCTGCAACCAGCGCGCCTTCTGCGCCGGCGTTGCGACCGCTTCGAGCAAGTGGATGTTGCCCTCGTCCGGCGCGTGGATGTTGAGCGCGACCGGTCCCAGCGGCGAGTAGCCGGCCTCCTCGAACACGATCGCCTTCTCGGCGTGGTTCAAGCCCAGACCGCCGAGCTCGGTCGACGCATGCGGCGTGAGCAAGCCGGCCTTGCGCGCACGCGCGACGAGTTCGGCACGCAGCGCTTCCTCCGGCCGGTGCGCGCCCTGAAGCGGATCGTTCTCCAGCGGGATCACCTGCTCGGCGATGAACTGGCGGGTACGCGCCTGCAGCTCCTGCATGCGCGGGGTCAAGCTGAA
>NZ_JBEPIJ010000044.1:0-1503 GCF_040327995.1 Sinimarinibacterium thermocellulolyticum
TACACCGACGAGTGGCAGGCCTACGCCACGCTGAAGCTGCGCGGCGAACACGTGACGATCCGCAAGGAGAAGGGTCGGCCTGCCGGGCGAGATCACATCAACGGCATCGAGGGCTTCTGGAGCCATGCCAAGAACTGGCTCTACATGTACCGTGGCGTGCCCCGGCAATACCTCTACCTGTACCTGGCCGAAGTTTGCTACCGGTTCAATCACCGGCACGAGAACCTGCAACCCTCGCTGCACAAGCTTCTCAAGCAGATCTCAATCCAAGAGCTACGTCCAATTCTGGTCCGGAAAGGTTAGGAATTACCTAATCTAATGAAAGAAGAATATATGACGCTGCCGAGTGCGCGGACATATCAACTAGGACAGGGTGATATGTCCGTAATGAAAAACGTTGGCTATCTTCATTAGGCGCGCGGTCATGCGAAGCAGGAGGATGCGATGACGAAGCTTGTACGAGCTGGAGCGGTACTTGTGTTCTCTGTCTGCGGCGGCATTGGGGTTGCGGACGCTGAGGACGCCCGTGATTCGTCCTCTCTCGAGGCACTGCTGACTCGCGACAGCTATCCGGATCAGTCCACATCTTCGCGATCAGAGCAACAGCGCGCAGAGTCAGCCCCGATCGTCGACACGATTCCGGTTGCCGATCCCGAAATGCCGGAGGAGGAGCCCAAAGGCGGACGCAAAAGTAGCAATCGCCTGGTCGAGGAGATCATCGTCACCGCGCAGAAGCGTGAAGAGCGCCTGCAGGACGTGCCGATCTCGGTCCAGGCCTTCAGCCAGGAGAAGCTTGAGGCGCTCGGTATCCAGACCATCCAACAGGTCCAGCGGGCAACGCCAGGGTTCACGGTGACGCAGTCGTCTGGCTTCAACGTGACCTTCCTGCGCGGTGTGGGCTCGGATGCCTTCCTTCCGGGTGTCGATTCGAGTGTGCCGTTCTACCTCGACGGTGTGCCGCTGATGGCCATCCAGGCGTCGTCGGACACGCTGGGCCGGATCGAACGCGTTGAAGTTCTGAAAGGGCCGCAGGGCACGCTGTTCGGTCGCAACGCGACGGGCGGTACGGTCAGCGTCGTGACGCCAGACCCTGATACACAGGCCTTCTTCGGTGATTTCAAGTACGACCTGGGCCTTGGTCGCTACGGTCAGCAGAGCAGTACGCTCTATGTGAACGTGCCGATCGGTGATTCGCTCGCGGTCGCGGTTTCCGGATTCCAGGGGACCCGGGACCACGTGATCACCAATGTCGCGAATCCCGAGTTGCCGGACCTTTACACCTACGGCGGTCGACTGAAGCTGCGCTGGGATGTGACTGACGATGTCGTCGTTTCGGCCTCCGGCTCATTCCAGCAGTCGAGCACCGACGGGGGTTTGTTCTAGGTAATTCCTAACCTTTCCGGACCAGAATTGGACGTAGCTCCTGGATTGAGATCTGCTTGAGAAGCTTGTGCAGCAAGGGTTGCAGGTTCTCGTGCCGGTGATTGAACCGGTAGCAAACTT
>NZ_JBEPIJ010000045.1:0-1450 GCF_040327995.1 Sinimarinibacterium thermocellulolyticum
GATCGAGCCCGTTCGAGAGATCGAACAAGTTGTCGCCCTTTGAGAGCTTCCTCACCACCCGCTTGATGTTTCCGCTCGCCAGCTTCTGCTCGAACTCCACACGCGCCTCGGGCGGCTTCTTGCTTGAAATCTCGATGGACTGCAGGTACAGATAACCCGCCGTGCCCGCCAGGCCTTTCACCGCGATGCCGCGCACGGCAATTTTTTTCACCAGCTTCTGGTTGTATGCGTCCAGCGCATCGAGGCGGTAAATCTTGTTGTGCGTGGTCTTGTGGGTGGCCGAGTAGCGCAACACCATCAGCGCCTTGAACTCCTCCAGTGACTTCAGCGTCGCCGCGCCTTCCATCTTCTGCGGCTCATCCAGAATCAGGATGGGTCGGTTGGCGCTGATCACGTCGATGGGCTTGCGGGACTGGAAATCGTCCAGCACGTCATAAATGCGGCGGTTGTCGGCTCCTCGTGCGGCGAAGGCCTGCACGTTGATCACCATAACGTTGATACCTGCATCCGATGAGAAATTCTCCAGGTGGTGTAGCTGCTTTGAGTTGTAAATGAAGAAGCGTGCCTTCTTGTGGTAGGACTCCAAGAAGTGCTCGGCAGTGATCTGCAGTGACTTGGCCACACCTTCACGGATGGCAATGCTGGGCACCACGATGATGAACTTGCTCCAGCCGTACTGCTTGTTCAGCTCGAAAATTGTCTTGATGTAGCAGTAGGTCTTGCCCGTACCCGTTTCCATCTCGATGTCGAGATTGACCTTGGCCACTTTGGTTTTGACCAGTGCGTCCGATATCGGCAGGTTCTGGCCGTGCTGCACGGCTCGAATGTTGTCGAGCAGCGCCGCTTCCGACAAGGTGAAGTCCGCGTTGCGAAACGCCGCTTCGCTTTCTGCTGCAGCTGCAAGCGAAGCGGACTCCAGCGGGAGCGCCGCTTGCGGGCTCGGTGTGGCTGCTTTCTGGCTGCCGGGATCGAGCCGATAGCGAACGCCGCCATGATGCGGAACCTGTCCCTTGAAGCAATCTACTACTGCCTGCACCGCCGCGGTCTGGTAGGCCTGCGTCTTGAATTTCAGCTTCATCGCAGCCTCCTCAGATGCACTTCACTTCGGTGGCAGGCGACAAGAGCTTGAAAATTTGCTCGACGTTGATTTTGGTTGCGTCGTCCTTGAATCCTGCATCGCGGAACACGACGCGCAGCGGCTGGCGCTTGGCCAGTTCCTTGACGAAGGCTTCGTCGATACCGCTGTGCGCGTCAAAGCAGGCAGCCAGTGCGTCGCCATCAACAAAGAACACTTCCTTGCCCTGAATAGTTTCTTTGGCAATCGGCAGCGCAAGATCAACGCCCCAATCCAGCATCACCTGGAACAGTAAGTCTTCCGCCGTGCGGTCAGGCTTGATATTGTCAACAAACAAGTCGAGATTGGCTTTGTCCAGCGCATCGGGGGCGTAGT
>NZ_JBEPIJ010000046.1:0-1313 GCF_040327995.1 Sinimarinibacterium thermocellulolyticum
TGAATCGCCCCGGGTTTCGCGGAGGCCAGTTGGTTTAAGTCAGACGGTTGCGGCCTGACCAGCGCGTTGACGATGGTAGTTTGCCTCGAACTCCGCGGGTGGGACATGACCCAGCGGCCCCATCAGGCGGTGATGATTGAACCAGGCCACCCATTCCAGCGTCGCCAGTTCCACCGCCTGTTTGGTCTTCCACGGCCCTCTGCGGTGAATGATCTCGGCCTTGTACAGCCCGTTGATCGTCTCAGCCAGGGCGTTGTCGTAGCTGTCACCCCTGGAGCCCACCGACGGCTCGATGCCGGCCTCGGCCAGCCGCTCGCTGTAGCGGATCGACAGGTATTGCGAGCCACGGTCTGAGTGGTGGACCAGGCCATCATCTTCGGTCGGCCTGCGCTCATACAGGGCCTGCTCCAGCGCGTCGAGCACGAACTCGGTGTGCATGGAACTGCTCTGGCGCCAGCCCACGATGCGCCGGCTGAAGACATCCACCACGAAGGCCACATAAACCCAGCCCTGCCAAGTCGAGACGTAGGTGAAGTCCGAGACCCAGAGTTGGTTGGGGCGCTCGGCACGGAACTGTCGGTTGACGCGGTCCAGCGGGCACGGCGCCTTGGGGTCAGGGAGGGTCGTGCGCGGTGTCTTGCCGCGTCGCACGCCCTGCAGCCCGAGCTGGCGCATCAGCCGCTCGACGGTGCAGCGAGCCACGGTGACACCCTCGCGGTTGAGCTGGCGCCAGACCTTCTCGGCGCCATAGACCTGCATGTTGGCCTGCCAGACGCGCTGCACCTGCGGCAGCAGGCTTGCATCGCGTTGGGCCCGCAAAGACCGCAAGACGCGGCTGCGCTGACACGCAGCGTGGCGCCAGTACGCCGATGGGGCGATCTGCAAGACACGGCAGATCGACTCGACCCCAAACTGCGCTCGGTGCTGATCGACGAAGGCCTTCAGGACTTGATGCGGCGGTCGAGCTCCGCCTGGGCGAAAAACGCGCTGGCCAGCTTCAGGATCTCGTTGGCCTTGCGCAGTTCGCGATTCTCCCGCTCCAGTTCCTTGATGCGCTCGGCCTCGGCGGTCGAGACGCCCTCGCGTTGCCCGCTGTCGATCTCGTGCTGCTTCACCCAGGTGTGCAAGGTCTGCGGCACGCAGCCGATCTTGCCCGCAATGGACTCGATGGCAGCCCACTGCGACGGATGTTCACCACGGTGCTCCAGCACCATGCGCACGGCGCGCTCACGCACCTCAGGGGAAAACTTCGGGGACTTCTTCATGGCTCCATTCTCCACAGTTGGAGCCTCCGCGAAACCCGGGGCGATTCA
>NZ_JBEPIJ010000047.1:0-1311 GCF_040327995.1 Sinimarinibacterium thermocellulolyticum
CAGCTTGCTGAAAAACCGCGCGAAAGATCGCTGCCTACGGCCCGCGAATCGAAATTTGCGTGACGAAAAGAGAGGGGATGCCCCGTTGCGACGCGTATGCGCAGTTTGAGCGCTTGTTTTTTGCTCATGTTCCACATCGCAGAGACACCTCTGCTGTCGCAGGCGGTGTAACCACCAGCTTGTGCAGGCGCATCAGGTTGTAGGCCGCCAGCGTCATCGTGAAGCGCCAGTCGACCTTGCCCAGGCCACGCAGCTTGACCCGCGCCATGCCGCCGACTTCCTTGGCCCAGCCGAAAATCTCTTCGATGCGCTTGCGCAAGATCTGGCTCACGGCATAGCCATCGGTCTTGGCGACAACCGCCGGCACGGCCGAGCGACGGTTCTTGGTGTTCTGCGCGATATGTGGCACAACCTTGGCCTTGTGTAGCCGCTCGACAAACTCGCTGGCGTCATAACCCTTGTCGGCGCCGAGCGTGATCTCACCCTCGGTCTTGATGGCGTCGATCATCGCCATCGCCGCATTGCGCTCGCCGTAGCCATCCGCCTGCGTCACGCAGCCATCGACGGCCAATCCGTTGCGGTTCTCCATCAACGCGTGACCCAGATACGCCAGCTTCGACTCCTGGCCCGGCCCTTTCCTGTACAGCCGGCATTCCGGATCGGTCTTCGACTCATGCGTCGCGTTGCTGCGCGTCTCGCCGCGAAAGTCGACTTCGACATTGGAGCCGCCGGACGGCGGTGGCGGCGTGTTGTCGTCCTTGCGGCGAAAACTCTTCATCGACGCCCACGCCTCAATCAGCGTGCCGTCGACGCTGAAATGCTCGTCCGAGATCAGGTTGCGCTTCTTGGCCTGCGCCACGACAGCGGCGAGCAGACTGCGGCCCACGTCATGGTCCACCAGGCGATCCCGATTCTTCGCGAACGTCGAGGCATCCCACACCTCGTCATCCACGCCAAGCCCCACGAACCAGCGGAACAGCAGGTTGTAGTCGAGCTGTTCCATCAGCAGTCGCTCACTGCGCACCGAGAAGAACATCTGCAGCAGCAGCGCCCTGATCAACCGCTCCGGCGGGATCGAGGGTCGCCCGGTGTGCGAGTACATCACCGTCAACGCGCCATCCATCTCCTGAAGTGCTGCATCCGCCAGCGCCCGAATCGTCCTCAGCGGATGCTTCTTCGGTACGCGCTGCTCCAGAGAAACGTAGCTGAACATCGCACCCTGCTGGATTTCTATTCCCCGCATCCCAGACCCCTGTTTGGAATGTCGCGCGTATAGACCGCAGAATTCATGCCGAGTTTTTCAGCAAGCTG
>NZ_JBEPIJ010000048.1:0-1281 GCF_040327995.1 Sinimarinibacterium thermocellulolyticum
CCCGGATCCGTCACGAGTAGGCTGCTGAGAAGGCACGGCGGATTCGCTGTTGCCCAGTAGAATTCGGTTGTCGAAGCCAATTCTCTGGAGCGAATCCGCCGTGACGGAATGCTACCAAGGTGTGCTGGAGTTTGGGCGGGTGTCTCGGCGCAAGGTCGAGGCCGATTTTTCGGGTGGCGAGATCACGTCGGACGCCGGCGCGCTGCTGCTGCGGCAAGCCGATCGGCGTCTTGGCCTGACGGCGGCGATGGCCAAGGCGCTGGGCGATCCGCGGCGGCGTGCCAGCTGCGAGCACTCGCTGGTGACGCTGCTGCGCCAGCGGGTGTACGCGCTGGCGCTGGGCTACGAGGACGTCGACGACCACGATCATCTGCGCCACGACGGCGCGCTGCAGACGGCGTGCAATCGAGTATCTGTTCTGGGCAGCGCCAGCACCGTGGGTCGCGTCGAGCGTCGGGGCGATCGTGCTGCGGCGATGGCGCTGCACCAAGTGCTGGTCGAGCAGTTCATCGCCTCGTTTGCGAGCGCGCCGGAGGAGCTGATCCTGGACTTCGACGCCACCGACGATCCGGTGCACGGCAAGCAGGAAGGCCGGTACTTCCACGGCTATTACGACCAGTATTGCTTCCTGCCGCTGTACGTGACCTGCAACGATCAGCTGCTGGTGAGCTATCTGCGGCCGTCGTGTGTCGATGCCGCGGCACACGCCGGCGCAGTCCTGGTGCTGCTGGTGCGCCGGCTGCGCCAGGCGTGGCCGAACGTGCGCATCATCTTCCGCGGCGACTCGGGCTTCTGCCGGCGCCACCTCCTGACCTGGTGCGAGAACCACGGCGTCGGCTACATCGTCGGCATCGCCAAGAACGATCGGCTGCTGGAGAAGGCCGAGTCGCTGATGCGCGTCGCGCAGCAGCGATACGAGGCCAGCGGCCAGAAGCAGCGCAGCTTCCACACCGTACACTACGCCGCCGGCACCTGGACGCGATCCCGGCAGGTGATCGTCAAGGCCGAGTACTCGGACCAGGGCGAGAACCCGCGCTTCGTCGTCACCAACCTCGACGGCGATCCGCAGGATCTCTACGACCGGCTCTACTGCGCGCGCGGCGAGATGGAGAACCGGATCAAGGAGCAGCTGCAGCTGTTCGCCGATCGCACGTCGTGCCACAAGTGGTGGCACAACCAATTCCGGCTGCTGCTGTCGAGCTGCGCGTACGTGCTGGTCGAGACGATCCGGCGCATTGGCCTGAAGAACACGCAGCTGGCACGCGCGCAGGTCAACACGAT
>NZ_JBEPIJ010000049.1:0-1232 GCF_040327995.1 Sinimarinibacterium thermocellulolyticum
TTGAGCGTCCGGACGATCTGGGTTTCAGTGAATTTGCTCCTGCGCATTGAAAGCCTCCTGGGGCGTGTAGTTTGCCCGGAGACCTCCAGTTATCCTTGGACCGAGTTTAGGGGGAGGCGACACTCCCAGTAGCTGTGCAGCCGTGGCGAAGGCCCGGTCAGCTCTCGATGGACACACGTTCGATGGCCCCGCTCACGGTCCTGGCCGGACACCAAACGAGGAAATGTGCGAATTCCCCGCGATCACCAACGGTCCGAGGTCAGCGCGGCGTCTCAAAAATCGCACCTCAGCCCCCAGACTTGGCAGCCGCCACCCCTCGAGTTACCTCGCTCCATGCATTCTTAACGAACATTCCCTGAAACATCTTCGGATCCGCGGCACGCAAATGCGCGGTGGCGCGCTGGAGAAAGTGATACAGCTTGGCATGGGGCGTGTAGACGATGGGCCGTCCAGCAATGTGCCGCACGGCGTCGCAGTACAACCGATCCGATCGATAGTGAGGGGCGATCTCGTGTTCCAGCAGCCCGACCTCGTCGAGTGTGCGCCGTGGGATGTACACGCAGAAAAACGCTGCGAAGCTCAGTGATACATAGCCGCGAGCAGGATCGAACAGTGGGTCGATGACGTTGTCGTGGTGTAGCGAGAGATTCACATCTGCCTCGCGGCAGGGATTCATCGCTGGATTGTGTGTCTGGATCGTCGGCGTGCCGGCCGGCAGCACCTGGCGCGGCACGACGAGTCCGGTCTGCGGCCAGTCATCGAGAACCTGTTGCAGCGCCTGTAGCCAGCCATCGGTCACGAGCGCGTCGTTGTTGAGTAGGACGATATCGGCGCTCGGATCGGCAGCTGCGATGCCCTGATTGGCTGCATAACTGAATCCGTAGTTATGTTCGTTCTGGATGACCTTGATGCCAGGCTCGCGTGCCAAATAGGTACGCACCGGTACCGAAGAAGCGTTGTCGACGACAATCAGCTCACAAAGCCCCTCGGTGAAGACTCGAACCGACTCAATGCACAACCGAAGGTAATCAAGGCACTCGAAGCTGGGAATGACGATACTCACCTTGCGCTGCGCCTTCGAACCGTAGGGACCGGCCCGACCATTCCCATAGCAGCTTGCTGAAAAACCGCGCGAAAGATCGCTGCCTACGGCCCGCGAATCGAAATTTGCGTGACGAAAAGAGAGGGGATGCCCCGTTGCGACGCGTATGCGCAGTTTGAGCGCTTGTTTT
>NZ_JBEPIJ010000050.1:0-1196 GCF_040327995.1 Sinimarinibacterium thermocellulolyticum
CGTAAGCTTCCCCGCCGCGGCGACAACTTGAAAGTAGAGCTTTCTGGCATCGTACAGCCAGGAGGTTCTGATGAAGAAGTCGCGTTTCACCGAAACCCAGATCGTTGCGATCCTGAAGCACGCGGATGCCGGCATGCCGGTGAAGGAGATCTGCCGCAAGCACGGGATCAGCGAGCCGACGTACTACAAGTGGAAATCGAAGTACGGAGGGATGGACGCCTCGGATCTGCGCCGAACCAAGGAGCTGGAGTCCGAGCTGTCGCAGCTCAAGCGCATGTACGCGGACCTGGCCCTTGAAAACCGCGCGATGAAGGATCTGATCGCAAAAAAGTTGTAGCGCCGGACGCCAAGCGAGCGGCGGCCGGCTACTTGGTTCAAAAGCACGAGTTGTCGGTAGGACGAGCGTGTCGCTGTGTCGCCCTGTCGCGCTCGGCCTACTACCGACGACCGGACGACTGGACGGTGCGTGATGCGGAGATCATCGCTGCCCTTGCCACCTTGGTTGAAGGCAAGCCAGGCCGCGGCTTCTGGAAGTGCCGGAAGATTCTGCGCCGGCAAGGCCGGCCGTGGAACCACAAGCGTATCCATCGAGTGTACAAGCGCATGAATCTGCATCTGCGTCGCGCCGCAAGACGAAGGCTGCCCAAGCGCGAGCGCGTGCCGCTGTACGTGCCGCGCCTGCCCGACAGCGTCTGGTCGGCGGACTTCGTGAGCGACGCGCTGGTCTGCGGCCGTCGCTACCGGCTGTTCAATGTGGTCGATGACTTCAACCGCGAGGCCCTGCATATCGAGGTCGATACCTCGATCACGTCCGAACGGCTGGTCCGGGTCTTTGAGCGACTGCGCAAGGAGCGCGGCCTGCCGCAAGTGCTGCGGACGGACAACGGTCCGGAATTCCTCGGTGAGGCGTTCACGAGCTGGGCCAAGTCGATGGGCATGGCTATTCAGTACATCCAGCCTGGGAAGCCCAACCAGAACGCCTACATCGAGCGCTTCAATCGCACGTTGCGCGAGGAGCTACTCGACCAGCACCTGTTCGTCCGTCTCGGAGATGTCCGTGAGGCGACCTACTGGTGGATGCTCGAATACAACGAAGACCGACCCCATGACTCGCTCGGCGACATGACGCCAGTCGAGTATTCTCAAGCCGCCAGGAACTCTACTTTTGAACTGTCGCCTTGACGGGGAAGCTTACG
>NZ_JBEPIJ010000051.1:0-1105 GCF_040327995.1 Sinimarinibacterium thermocellulolyticum
GCGTGCTTCAGGATCGCAACGATCTGGGTTTCGGTGAAACGCGACTTCTTCATCAGAACCTCCTGGCTGTACGATGCCAGAAAGCTCTACTTTCAAGTTGTCGCCGCGGCGGGGAAGCTTACGTGACCACCTTCGGCCGATGCCATAGCCTCGCGAGCAAAGGCATTGACCATCGTCTGGGTATTCCAGTCGCAAAATTGCGAAAGCAGGAAATACTGATGGATCAGTTGTAGTTCTGGTGCCGACAGGGCCCGGATGCGCCATTCATGCCCATGGCGCTTACGTATAGTGAGATAGGCCGCAAGGGGCAGAATCGCCAGCCAGCGGGGCACTATCGATGCATGATTGACATTCAGGAGTCCTCTCAGATAACCGGAAAAAAGCTCAACCAGCGGTTCGGCTTCGTTTCGTAAAATGCTCTCGAATGTCTGAATGTCCGCTTTTTCCAGACGACTCTCGTCGATGCGGATAGTGTCCTTGGCCAGAAGGTGAAAGAACTGCAACACCGATGTCGACGAGAATTTGATGCCGCTTGCATTCTCGATCTTCTCGGAAAGAGCCCACAGCCGTTCTTCGTAGTCGGAGTACACGGCCTTGATTTTGCCGAGCACAAGCTCTAGCTGGGTCAGTGCCACACCGCCGGTATTCAACCGACGGAACACCTCGTTGACCTCTGCCGGTGTGTCTGCCCTCACTGAGAAGTAAGCGATCGACTTGTGATTGGTGTCGACGAAAATGTCCCACAGCGCTTTCAAGTTTCGACGAACCAGAAGCCTCCTTCGTTGATCGTTTCCCGCTGCGGGCAGAACGCGGTCTTCAAGAGCAATGTATTCGCTCTCGTTGCATCGTAGGCATGACAACTCAGTCATGCGGAGATAGCGCGGCTCACTCGCCGCGTCGGTGTCACGAAACAGGAAGCCGGTTTCGTCCGCCTCTGAAGCATCCTGATCGAAGAGCAAATCGAAGTGAAGAACTCGATCATTAAGGTAATTCCTAAGCAAACCGGACCAAATCTGAGAGGATTTGGTCATGAAGCGATGTCCCGGATGTGCAGGTTGTCGGCACTATCGCCTGGGGGATGGACGTCTGAAGTGCCGCGCCTGCG
>NZ_JBEPIJ010000052.1:0-1021 GCF_040327995.1 Sinimarinibacterium thermocellulolyticum
TCCTTGAGCGCGCCCAGCTTGTCGTCGAGCTGTCGCTGGCGGGTGTCGATCTCGCGCTTGTTGGCATCGAACCGCGCCTCGAGCTCGCTGCCGCGCTTTTCCAGCGCGTCGCGCCGCGCCTTGGCCTGCGCCAGCAGCTCGGCCTGGCGATCGCGCGCCGCCGCGAATTCGGCTTCGCGCCGCTGCAATTCGCCTTGGTCCGCCAGGGTCTTGGTGCGTACCTGCTCGAGCAGCTCGTCGAGCGTCGCCGCTGCATCGTCCTGGGCAAACGCCGGCGCACTGGCCAAAAGACCCACCATCAGAAGGCTGCGCAGCGCGTGGCTCATGGCGTTCTGGAAACCGGATACTGGAAACCGAAAACCGCTCTTCATGACGCGCCTCCCGCCGTCGGCAGCGGCAGCGTCAACAGATTCGGCGCGGTGAGCTTGCGCGCCACGCGGATGGCTTCGCGAATGGGGTTGCGGTCGGACGCCGGCAGCGCCTCCCAGCGCTTGCCCGCCGCGTCCCAGCGCGCGCTCTGCGTGCCGTCCAGGGTCTGGTAGTACAGGCCGATGCGACCAACGCGCAGAAAATCGACTTCCAGCTTCTGCCCGCCCACGTCCACCGTGCCGGTGTAGGCCTCAATGGTGCGGCCGAATTCAAGCTCGATCAGATAGGCCTCGAGCACCTGACGGAATTTCTCGGCCACGGTGACGTCGACACGGTCGATCGCCTCTTGCACGAACTGCAGGCGCTCGGCTCGCTCGCGCGGCAAAAACGGCAAGTCCAGCGCCACAAACTGCTCCAGCGCCGACACCATCCGCAGCATCAACGGCAGAATCTGCCGGTCCACCGTCGTCGCCTGCGCGATCGATCGGTCCAGAATCGCGATCTCTTCACCCTGCAGCCGCAACTGCCGCTCGAGCTGACGGTTGTACGCCTCCAGACCCTCGATCTCCCGCAATACCGTCCGGTATTCCTCCGCCAGGCCCCGCCGCTCCTCCCCCAGATCGTCCACGCGCCGCTGACTCTGCGCCTGCGC